>JAADHW010000059.1 GCA_013151695.1 Gammaproteobacteria bacterium | reverse complement strand
TCTGCTGCGGAGCTCGAACCGTTTGATCCGGAGTTTGTCTCGACTTACGAAATTGGCTTGAAATCGGAATGGTTCGATAATCGCTTGCGCTTTAATGGCGCTGCGTTTTTCAGCGACTATACAGATATCCAACTACAAAACGTTTCAGCAACTGACCTTGGTGATGTCCTCCTCCTGATCGAAAATGTTGGTGAAGCCGAATTATCTGGTTTTGAGCTGGAGCTGACTGCGTTGCCGCTGGCCTTTTTGGAGCTGTCTGCAGGAGCAGGTTACATAGACGCGAAATACACCAAGCTAGGTGGTGGCGTATCGACGGTTACCACGTCTTCGTCTTTCGCAAAGGCGCCTCGTTGGAATTTAAACTTTAGCGCCCAATTTACCCTCCCTGTTGGTAACAACGGTAGGCTACGTATACGCGCCGATTCGTCTTATCAATCGGAAGTCTTTAACGAGCCGGCAAATATTCCCTCGGTTACTACCGACAGCGTCTGGCGGGTTAATGCTCGAGCAGTGTATGAACAACTAGAGCAGGGATGGGAGGTTGCACTTTTTGTAACCAACCTAACGGATGCCGAAGTGATTGCACACGGCTTGCCGCTGCTCGATGCCTTGGGTTTTGCAGAGGCAATTTATGCGCCCCCTAGAGAATTTGGAATAAGCTTTACGAAGCGGTTTGGGGGATAGGTTTGGCATGAGTGAAAGCGAGAAGATGTTAGCTGTTGAGCAAGAGGAACTGATCACCCTATATACCTACGTGATCAGCCCTTTTGCTGCGAAAGTACATTGCTTTTTGCTCTATAAAAAGCTCCGATTCGAATGTTTTTATGTTAACCCCGTCCACGTTGAGCGGGACCTACCAATAGGTCGGCAGGTTCCCGTCTTGACAATTGGTGACCAAAGCTTGGCAGATTCAACTCCGATAGGGTTGTGGCTGGATGAAAGCTTCCCCAACCACCCCATGTTATTGCCGCCCGCAGGTGAAGAACGAGAGCATTTACTTGAGGTTGATGCATGGGTCTCCAGAAGGCTTATTCCCGGTTGCTTTCGTGCTAATCCTGGTGCTGGCATAGACGGATTGCTAAACCGATGGAAACTTCCAGGGATCACATCAAAAACAGCCAATGGGCGTATTCCCCTTTATTTGCGGGTCGCCATGCCTTTTATTTCGTCGCGCATTCCTTTTATAAAACACCTCCTTGAAATGGGAGATGATGGCCTTCCTGTCGCCGAATCGAAGCGCAAACTCTATGATGAGTTCATCGCTCACTTAGGTTCCGGGCCATTTGTTGGCGGGCGCGATATGCCTTCTCTACCCGATTTTGCTGCCTACCCACAACTTGCGCTGTTCTATATGACCGGATTTCGTGGAGGCGACGATATCTATGAGTGGCCAGCTTTGATGCGTTGGTTTGCAAGCATGCGACCGTGGCTGACGGCGTCGGACGCCCCCCCTCTGGTACCCGAGGTGGTCCGCGAACGGGATTACCCGTGAGTGCTTGAAGCTCAATTCCCTCGTCGCCTGGATTACCAATCTGACTATTAATGCCGCTGAACATCACTGTCAGGAAAATGGTCTCAACCCTCGCTACTTACGACAATCGCCGCAGCCAACGTCGAGCAAGGCTCGAAAACACATCACCAACAATGATCAGAATCACACCAAGTAGTACCAGAAAAATCATTTCGTCATAGAAATTACGCGTACGTGCTTCTTGAATCCAAAACCCCAAGGAAGCAATACCCAGCATACCCAGAACCGTCGCTTCACGAACGCAGGTTTCCCAACGATAGAAGAAAAACAACAAAAACCGCGGGAATGCCACAGGCAGAACCGCCATAACCGACACATGTGCTCGACTAGCACCAAGTGCGTGTAACGCCCGCAGCGGTGCCGGCGGCAAATCTTCGGTAACTTCAGCGGAAAGTTTGCCCAGAATGCCTGCATTATGCAGTGCCAGCGCAAGCACAATCGACCACACTGTCGGCCCTAACAATGCTAGCAATAAAAATGCCCAAACGTACTCCGGTATGGATCTCAATAAGATGAGCACCCCGCGCGTGACAACAAACACTATTTTCCATAACAAGCGGCTGACAACCGACGGCGAGCCATGGTACAAGCCAAACGGTTGGTCCGTGGCAATGTTACGCGCCGCTGGAATAGTGAGCAGCGCGCCCACTACTGAAGCCAAAACGATGGCAGCCACAGATATCAGAAAAGTTGTATAGAGCGCCTCAAAACCCTTGTCTTCTAGTATTTCCCAACCCCACCGCGCAGCGACCGCCCAATCAAAGTCGACATTGTGCAAAGGAAAGGGCAATAGTTCGTGCAAAAACCTTTCTACATTAGCCTGGCGAGATTGAGCAAAGGTATCTGCCGTGAAAAAATCTCCAGCTAGCCAGGCAATACCCATAAGTGCAAACATAAACCCAACGCTGATACGCACCGGCCAATTTTTTGGCCGTGTACGATACAGATCCAGAACGGCTATGGACCTCAACTCGCTCATCGTAAAAGCTCACGCCGTAACAACCCACTCCACCAATCAGCAATAACAATCAAGATAAGCAGGGTGTAGAGATAACTCCACAATTCTCCATAGTGCAAATTTTCAAAGGCTGCGGCGATATAGAGGCCGAGAGTGGGAAAGCCAAAAAAACCCAGCACTGCTGAGGTGCGTAACAAACATTCAAATCGATACAGCACATAAGCCAAAATATCGGGCATCGCGCATGGTAGAAGCGCAAAACAAAATACCTGCAAACGCGAGGCACCTGCAGCACGCAGCGCATAGGCTGCTTCACTGGGTGCTTCATCAACCAACTCAGCAAAAATTTTTGCCAAGATACCCGCACACGGCAGCGCCAAGGCGATCACCGCGCCCATTTGACTCAAACCAAAGGCGGCAAGAAACAACACCGCCCAGAGAAGCTCATGCACCGAGCGCATCAGGGTGATAAGCAGCCGTATCAGTGTATGCACAACCCCTAGCAACGCCGCTCCCAGTGGGCGCCCGCTCGATGGCTCGTGCGCGCCAGCAGGTAGCCATAGCGCCGTACTGGCAAAAAAGCCCAATACCGCACCACCAACCAACGCCAGGCTGAGCGCAGCAGCTGCAAACAGTATGGTCTGCCAAGCGGCAGCAAGGGCCTTAATTAACAGCGGCGTGGTGTGTTGCGGCACTGCTGATTCATAATTCAGTGCTGGAGATAGCGCGCGCGCAAAAAATTGCCCAGCGGTGTGTATGCCGCCCGCGTTGGGTAACAACTGAGACCATTGTAAATCTAAAGCATAAATTGAGGCAAAACCTGCGGCCAATACGGCCGCTAGAATCCAACGTCGTCGCCCAATGTTAAGGCGGTCGTCACGCAATGTGATATAGCTCGTCAAACTCTACTTGAGTGATACAACCCACAGATTTATCGAACAGCACTCGCCCGGACTTGAGGGCAATTAGGCGCGGAAAGTACGCTCGGGCCAACTCCAAATTGTGCAAGCTGACACACAAGGTGAGCCCTCGGTCGGTACAAATCTGCCGTAATAACGCAATGGTACGCTGTGCTCTGGCAGGATCTACACTGGATATGGGCTCGTCCGCTAATATGATATCTGGCGACTGGAACAGCGCGCGCGCAATTGCAACACGTTGGCGCTGACCGCCGGAAAGGCGATCGGTACGCTCATAAAGCTTCTCCGCAATACCCACACTGTCGAGAATTTCATAAACTTGTTGGACCACGTCATCTGCCGGAAACAAAAAATCTCTAACTCCACCCAGAAAAGAACGTTCCCCCAAACGACCGCTCACCACGTTTTGCAACACTCTAAGGTTAGGCACAAGGCTGAAGTCTTGATGGATAAACCCAATACGACTACGGATCCGGCGGAGTTGCGCCGCTGTGAGTTTTGCCAACTCATGGCCGTTGACTTCAACCGAGCCACTATCGGGCCGAATCATGCCGCTACAAACGCTAAGAAGTGTACTTTTGCCGGCGCCGCTTAATCCAACCAGCGCAACCGCTTCTCCAGGCTGCAAACTCAATGACACGTCATCCAGAGCATGAGTTGAAGCATGCGTTACCGTTACATTGCGAATCTCCACGTGGCCGTCACTCATCACCTTCACCGGATCATATTGAGTATTTTAGCGACGTCACGAATACCGTCGAAGTCTTGGTTTTTCGCAACGATGAGTCGCTTGCGGGGCAATGCTGCTAGTAATTTTGGATCATCGATATCAACCAAGGCGGACTGTAGGCGTTGGATAAAACCGAGGCCAAACAAAGTCTCTACATGAGGATGGACAGTCCAGTTGTAATCAGCGTAAGGCGGTGTCTTCCACACTACTTGCACTCGGTCAGGGTCGGTAGAACCTTCTAACACCCGCCGCTCATACACTTTGTAATTTATTGCGCCTACTTGATATTGCCCCGAGCCAACCAGTTCTGCAGTTTTATCGTGGCTTCCAGAAAAACCAACCGGATGCTCAAAATAGTCAAGGGGCGTTTTCCCAGTGTGATGGCGAATAAAGTATTCTGGCATCAAGCGTCCCGAGGTTGAGCTAGGGGACCCAAACGTAAAGCGTAGTGAGGCAATATCTTGAGGAAATTTGCTGCCGGGTTCTATACCAGCATCTATGTGAGCAATGAAATAGGTGAAATAGTGTGGATCAGTTGCGCCTTGCGCAATGGCCATGGCTCCGGCTACTGCCTCACGCGCTTGCACACCAGTGAGCCCTCCAAACCAGGCCAAATGCACATCGCCGTTGCGGAACATTTCAACACTGGCTTGGTAGTCTCGCGCTGGTACGTAGGTGACAACCGTCCCAAGCTGTTCGCTCAGATAAGCTGCTAGGGGCTGAAACTTCTCCTTCAATTCGGTGCTGTTTTGATCAGGAATTGCGGTGAAGCGCAATGGGGGGGGGCCCGCGTGAGATTCAGGTTCGCCATCACACGCAGATAGAATCATAAACAACAGCAGGAGAGGAAAAAAACAACCTATTAAGGAAACAGGGTTGTTGAAAGGGGTTACAGGTCGACGAACTCGCCGACTGGCAAAGGCAGTCACAATCGCAGTCTCAACTGAGGTACTCCAGGTACTTTTAAAACGTGTTTTACAACGTTATGGATGGGTAGGAAAGCGCAGCAAGCTACGGCATTCAATGCAGTGGATCAACCATTAATTTGAGGCTGTAAATATTTCTGTGCAACTGCATTTACAAGAAAATACGACCAATTGTTCGTGCCGACAGCCATAGCACTTGACCCATAGAAAGCTGTGCTGCAACCGTCCGCAGGCAAAATACTTCTCGAATACTAGTGTCACGAAGCGAGGCAAGTGCGCTTCTTGTGTCTAGGTCCAGTTTTGTAAAGTCTGCAGACATGATGTGTCCGCGGCAAACAGCTGCCTTTTGGCCGAATCGTCGGGTGTTGCATCTCGAATGTGGATACTCAATGGCCTGTCTTCCTCGAATCGACGCTCGGGATTTTCAGGGGTCAGCTATCCACGCTCACCTCGCGACATTTTACAATTGACCGACCAGGTAATAGACCGGGCAAATAAAGAGCCTGGTTGTTCAGTTAGGCTTTCAGAGCCGGCTCACTCGATCCTAATAGATGAGAAATTATTATGCCAACTATCAAATACTTGACCGTGCTGTGTATGTCAGGATTTTTTCTGGCAGCATGCGGACAAAGTCAGGTGCCCGCAGTTGAGTCTGTCGGTACCGAAGGAACCGAGTCTCTCCCGGTGCCCAAATATAGCGCAGAAGTGTTCTTTGAAACCACGAGTTATGGCCTGGTTGGGTCGGCCGCACACGCGTTCTCCGTAGATGGGCAGTCGTTGTTGATCTCATCGGATGAGACCGGCGTTTTCAATGCTTATTCCTTGCCGCTCGATGGCACTGTAGCGACACCCCTGACCAGCTCGGACGATAATGCAATATTCGCCGTCAGCTGGTTTCCAGACGATGCGCGCATTCTTTATACCTTCGACAGTGGCGGGGACGAGTTGATTCATGTCGTTGTTCGCGAAGAAAATGGAACAAGTCGCGATCTCACGCCAGGTGACGCACTGAAAGCAAGGTTTTTTAGATTGGAGCTATGACGGCACCAGTTTCTATCTCACAACGACCGAACGAAATGAGCACAGTTTCGATATTTACAAATATTCAACGGAAGACTATCCGCGGGAGCTGGTGTACGAGAACCCGGGCTTTCAGATCGGTGGAATCAGTGGTGATGGTCGCTGGGTCGCACTGGGCAAACCGCGTACCAGCGCGGATTCAGATATTTATCTTGTCGACCTGCAAAGTGCCAATAACGAACCGCTTCTGATAACGGAACACGACGGCAATATTTCATACCAGGCTTATGGATTTACACCCGATGCAAGATCTTTGGTTTTCGCAACGAACGAACATGGCGAATTCAATCATGCCTGGTCGTATAATTTGGCAAGCGGCGAAAAAACCGTTTTGATTGAGGCCGACTGGGACGTCAGCTATGTTGTATTTTCCAAGTCCGGGCGTTACCAGGTGTCAGGTATCAACGCTGATGCCCGCACAGAAGTGACCTTGCGGGACCTGCAATCCGGTGACGTTGTTGATCTGCCGCAGCTGCCTCCTGGCGACCTGCACAGCGTACGATTTTCGTCAGGAGACAGTCACGTAGCACTGATCGTCAACGCAGACGACTCACCATCCAACATTCATGTCATTGATTTGGCGGACGGCAATGTTCGTCAGTTAACCAGTGCACTGAGCCCGAAAATTGAGCAAAGCCATCTCGTCACCAGTGAAGTGATTCGTTACAAAAGTTTTGACAGGCTAGAAATTCCATCGATACTCTACAAACCGCATGGCGCAAGCGCTGCTAATCGGGCACCGGCATTGGTGCTGGTTCACGGCGGACCGGGCGGCCACACGCGCACAGGTTACCGCGCCATGGTTCAGCACCTTGTCAATCATGGCTACGCTGTGTTGGGTGCCAACAACCGTGGCTCATCGGGCTATGGCAAGACTTTCTTTCATCTGGACGACAAGCGCCACGGTGAAGAGGATTTGCAGGATATCGTCTACGGTCGGAAATACCTAGAATCGCTGGATTGGATCGATTCTGACAAGATTGGAATCATTGGCGGGTCCTACGGCGGCTATATGGTCGCGGCTGCACTGGCATTCGAGCCCGAAGCGTTCGATGTCGGCATCAATATTCTCGGCGTAACCAACTGGGTGCGGACACTCGAAAGCATCCCGCCATGGTGGGAAACATTCAAAGAGGCGTTGTACGATGAGATGGGCGATCCGGCAACAGATGGGGAACATCTTCGGCGTATCTCTCCGTTGTTTCATACAGAAAACATCACTAAGCCCATACTCGTTATTCAAGGTGCCAACGACCCGCGTGTTCTACAGATCGAGAGCGACGAATTGGTAGCCGCAATACAGGCTAACGAAGTACCCGTTGAATACATCGTCTTCCCGGATGAGGGACACGGCTTTCGCAAGAAGGCGAACCGGGTTACGGCGTCCAATGCTTACGTCAAGTTTCTGGATACCTACCTGAAAGGCGAGACGTCCGCACAGTGAGGATAGGCTGAGTTGTAGATTGGAGTAGACCTCCAAGCTTGCCTAATGATCGGTGGGATCACAGCTTACGCAAGAGGAGGCAGAATGCTGCGTTTGGCGATGGGCTGTATCTCAACATGGTTTATTGGGTCCGAATGCCTGCCTTGGGCTGTTGCCCAAGCGCTATCCGACATTCCGAACATTTCACGCTTTCGGTCGTATGACCGGTTTTCTGAGACTCGGAGGATGCCAGTTCAAACGCGTTCAATTTTGGCCGCTCTACTGATCTGGGCTCCAACATCGGCTGCTTTGTACAGTGGTCGCGAAGGGATGATCGCTGTGTCTACGGTGCGTTGAAGCCAACGCTGTTCTAGCAATTGTTTGAGCGATTGCGACAAGGCTCGATCGGTGATTGAATTTAGCTCCGTCTTGATTTCCGTGAAATGCCGAGGTGTTCGGCTTACAACCAAAACAGGGACGGTCCACGCCCGCCTAAGCAAGTTTCCTCCGGCCGGTTCGGGAGCTGCTCTTTTGATCTTGTCCGCGATTACCGCGGCCTCCACGCCTTTTGATGTCAGACGATACTCGGGCCTAAGCGGATGACCGTGGCCCGGATTTCTTTCCAGCAGTCGAAGATCAACAAGATGGCCCAGACTTTGAGCGAGCGCCGTTCGTCCTGCGCCCGATGCAGATACCAACGAAGCCTGCCGCCCCGGTGTTCCCGAATGCAACAACGCGAGGATGTCCAGAGACCAGGCCCGCGACGTCACCTTGACAAGTGTGATAATGTCCATAAAATATAGTTTATATACTTTTTAACCTAAGGAAAAGGCCCATGCCACTCGTTTCGTTGGACAACACAATTACCATCGCTATATCTGTAAGTGATCGCCATGCCAGCGCCCAGTGGTACTACGACAAGCTTGGTTTCGAGCTCGTTTACCACGCAGATGAAGCAGGCTGGAGCGAACTTCAAACAAAAACTGAGGGCGTCACATTGGGCCTGGGTGAACAGACCAAACCAACCCCGGGAAATGCCGTCCCAGTGTTCGGTGTCGCGGACATTGTCACCGCTCGGAAAGACCTTGAATCGGCTGGCGTTGAGTTTGACGGTGAAACCGAGGTAATCGAGGGCATGGTCAGCACCGCTACATTCTTCGACCCTGATAGGAATGCACTCATGTTGGCTCAAGACCTGACGAGCGAAGGCTAACGATACGAGAGCAGGGCTCGTGTCGCCCAGACGGTCTAAGGGCTCGGAATTGACATCGAATCATGACGATCAAATGTCAGGTTTGTCCGCGTTGCTGACCGCAGGACCCGGCCAATGGCCGACCGTTTCATCACGATGATCCGACCTCCGCCACGGTTGATCTCAGAGCGACAGAAACCTATGGCCGAGACGGGATCTAGCCATACACTCATTTGTCAGGACTGCTCGGTCAGGGCTGCCGATAGAAACTGT
>JAADHW010000162.1 GCA_013151695.1 Gammaproteobacteria bacterium | reverse complement strand
GCCGAAAAGTGGCGATAACCGCCACTTTTCAGAAACGTACTATGTATTTTAGTGATATTTATCAAATACTTATGACGCTTTTCTAGACTGGCATAAGCATTGCAACCTTAATGGTACCTACAACACACGCGCACTAAGGGTTTACATTGAAAACACTGTTCTTGGCTTTATTAGGCTGCCTGCTACTTGCCTTGGGTATCGTCGGAGTAATTGTTCCAATTCTCCCGGGGTTACTATTTCTCCTCTTAGCATTGGTCTGTTTTGGTACGCTATTCCCTACGTTACGCAATAACCTGAGTCGTCATCCGCGTTTTAAACGATATTTCCAACGTCTCGATGCCGGTGCCCATTACGATGCGCTCACACGCTGTAAACTTGCTTTCTGGGCAGCACTAGAAGCCATAGGCACTGGTCCCAAACAACGCTAATCTTGCAGGGTTACATGCTTCCACAGCGATATATGAGCGTCAGCAAAAAAACGTCCAAACAATCACATATACTCATCGTCGGGGCCAGCGCTTACGATCAACTGTGCCTCACCCAGTTTTGCCATAGTGACATTCACCTCAACGACAAACTCTTGCAACTTACTCAGCATTTTGGAGGGTGCGGTGCAAACATCGCCTACAATTTAGCCCAACATTCAATTGCCGGTACACTGCTCACCCACAGCGGTGCCCAAGATGACCAAGAACTACTAAGGCATTGGGACAGGTATTGCATTGCATCCAGTGCTTGCCTGCGTCGCAGCGGTCAAAATACTGCCCGAGCAATCGTGCTCAGCGACCCAACCGGTGAACAATTAACCTACTTCTATCCGGGCGCAGAACTTTCTAAACACGAATGGCAAAACCACTTAGACACCCTAAGCAGCCCCACAGCACCCATTAAATTCTATGTCCAAGCGCCCTTTCCGGCTGACTTGAGCATTGCGTCTATGGATTGGGTGATGAATCATTTTCCTGACGCCCTGAGGTTTTGGTGCCCGGGCCAATATGTTGACCACATGGACCTAGAGAGCATTTCATATATGGTCTGTCGCGCTCACTTGTTGATTGGCAATCAACAGGAAATGTCCCGTCTGCGCGAACACCAAGCAACCACAGGCCAGGATATAAGCGGCAAAGTGTTAGTGGAAAGCCGCGGATCGGGCCCGATACACCTGACTTTGGCCAACGGCGAACAACTACAGCACAAAATTCCCAACATCTCTAACCCGGTAGACCCCACCGGGTGCGGAGACGCGCTGATTGCAGGCATTATTGCCTTCATGAGCAAACACAACATTCATAACATTGAGCATTTGCTCACCGAACAGTGGCGCCCAATCCTTGATGCAGGTGTTGCGTTGGCACAGCAGTGCTTAGTCCACAATGGTGCCCAACATCACTGATCCGACGCAGTACTAGTCTTAGTGCGTGCTATCAAATAATCGCTCACACCCGGTTGCAGACAAGAAACCTAGCAGATCGCCGCGAACACTCTCATCGAGACGCACATATTCTTGGCGTAGCCAATGCAAACACTTAGCCTGATAGGGAAATGGTTGCTGTACCCACTGATGCCCGTCGATGCGTGTCTGCACCGAAGAGTCGCCATTTTCTATTGCCTCGGCATTGGCCAGAAGTACAGGCACATAGACCCTGCCTATTTCACAGAAAATTGCTCGCAAACTCTCAGGGAGTTGGTCTGCCTCGAACCAATGCTCAGCACTCACCTCCATGCCAGACAAGTCTTCTAACACGCCAACCCAGGCAACTACCCTAGCCGCCAACTCATCCGCTACGGCCATGGGTGTTGGATCAAAGCAAGCCAGTTGCGTGAGTTGCCCGTACAATCCAAAATCACTGGCGGCTGGGCGATGACCAAACATGAAGGCAGCACTATTCATATGTTGGGCCATAAGACTCAGCATTCGCTTATAGCTGTCTTCTATGATTGGTGCTGTTAGATCACTGCTACCCACAACATGCAAGCGTGATATCTGCCTTTCCTTAACAAACTTGCTCATAACTGCATTTTCTTCTTCACTCGCAGTCAAACTTCGCCAGCGTGGCAGAATTGCACCCGCCTTATCTATATCTGCCTGGTAATGCCATCGATAGTGGAACATTGCCTTGGTCAACCACTCGTCTGCGTAATCCTCTAACAAGTAGTCTAGAAATCGCAATAAGGGGTGCTCAGGTATTACGCTTCGCCCAGGATACAGTACCTCCAACTGGCGAATAATCGGCGTTGAGTCAACTACGGCTTTGAGCACCCCATCGTCCCCGGGCAAATAGAACGTCGGCAGTAGCTCGACCTTAGGCTTAGGTAAGTTTTCGGTTTCATCTGCAAACAATCCGCCTAAACGTAGCTGATATGGAATACGTCGATAACGCAAAACCCCTAACATTTTCCTAGTGTATGGAGACCCTGGCGCCCCACGCAAGATAATCGACTCGCTCATATTCACTCTTCTTGTATTTGAGGTATATTCGATTCTGAGCTTAACCAGCTCTCCAACCCAATACCAGGAACACAAATGCCCAACTTAGATTGGTTAACTGATATCCCACGAACTACGCTTGGGCACTGGCCCACCCCACTGGAACCGTTACCCAACCTCTCTAGAGAACTTGGCGGACCCACTATTTGGCTGAAGAGAGACGACTGCTCAGGACTCGCCACCGGTGGCAACAAAACCCGTAAGCTCGAATATCTCATAGGAGCCGCAGTTGCTGACCGTGCAGATACGATTATTACCTTCGGTGCTGTGCAATCAAATCACGCAAGGCAAACGGCTGCAGCTGCAGCCAAGGTAGGCTTAGACTGCCACCTTATTCTCATACGGCTGGTTGCACATTCATCACCAAATTATGAAAGTGGTGGCAACATACTGCTCGATTCTTTGTTTGGCGCTCAACTGCACTTTCTAGATGCGCACGAAGATGTCAAAGCCTATACAAAAAACCTACTGGCGCGGCTCACAGCATCAGGGAAAAAAGTGTATAGCATCCCAACCGGCGGCTCTAACCATATAGGTGCACTGGGTTATGTGCAGTGTGCTGAGGAAATCATCGAGCAATGTGAAGCACAAAAAATATGCGCAAACACCATTATTCACGCCTCCTCATCTGCCGGCACTCAGGCAGGGCTGCTGTTTGGTCTCTCTTGTTTAAACTCCCAAATTCGTGTCATAGGTATCAATGTCTATCACTCAGACCCGAGCAGCCTGCACAAAGCTGTAGCTGCATTGGGCTCAACTTTAATGGAGCGCTATGGAGACTTAGCTGAGGTTAAATCCCCAGGACAGGTCGAAATCAACCACGCCTATTTCGGTGAAGGTTATGGCCAACCTACACAAGAAACCATACAGGCAATTCACACTGTGGCAGAATCCGAAGGTATATTGTTCGACCCTGTGTATTCCGGCAAAGCCCTGGCAGCGACAATTGACCAGATCAACATCGGCAACTTCGCGGATGAACAAGACATCATTCTCATCCACACTGGAGGTGCTGCGGTACTCAATGTGTATCACCAAAACCTCGGCTATAAATAACCAAAAAATTTCAGGTCTTGTAAAAACCACGGGGTAAATTGTTCAGGCTGCTCTTCCAACCAGTTTTCTAAGTCGCGCAATTCAACATACTGTGTGGCAATCACCTCTTTTGGATCCGACTTTATATCACCATCAAAGACACCGCTGAATGCCTGTTGTATTTCTCGATCTTGTTTGCCATCCATGACCAACTCGACTTTCCTAACTTCGCATAACGGCGACAGCACAACGTCGTGGACACCCAACTCTTCAACAAGACCACGAACAGCTCCCTGCACAAAAGTCTCGCCAACAAGCAGATGTTCACCAACGCTGTGATCCCACAGACCTGGATACAGATCCTTATCCAAGGCACGGTGCTGGATAAGCAATTGGCCCTGGCTATTGAACAGAAACACCTGCGCCGCTTTGTGCCACAGCCCCCGCGCGTGTACTTCATCTCGGGGCACCTGCACCAGTAGCGCTCCGTGCTCGTCGAAGGTTTCGAATAGCTCCATCTTTCTAGTTACCGAAGTTTTTGCGATTTGAGTTATGCTGTTTCTCTCAACCCGTTGGAAGCGTGCAAACATATGTCTCAAACGAAGAATATATCCACATATTGTCGTATCTGCGAACCCCAATGTGCACTTGTCGCTGAGGTACTCGTGCCATCACCTGGCGAAACGGAAAAAATCATAAAGCTGCTCCCGGATAACAATCATCCTATCCACAAAGGGTTTGCGTGCCATAAAGGGCTGAACTTTATTGAGTTACACAATGACCCAGATAGGCTCAATTACCCGCAGGTTCGCACTAACGCTAAATCGAGCCACGACCCTATTTTTGAGACTGTTAGCTGGGACACTGCTGTACAATCTGTTGCCGAGCGAATCAACACCCTACAACAACAACACGGTAGCGACGCCCTAGGGTTCTACATCGGCAACCCTTCTGCATTCAACAGCACAGGTCGTGAAGCGGCTAGAAAATTTGCCACCAGCCTCGGTGCGAAATACATGTTCGGTTCGGGCACCCAAGACTGTTCGAATAAATTCGCCGCATCCGAAGGCATCTTTGGCACGGCTAATTTGCATCCAATACCTGATTATAAACACACCCAGTATCTCCTCAATATCGGTTCAAATCCGAAAATCTCCCATGCCTCGTTTGTGCACATGAGTGATCCGATGGGCGCCTTACGAAACATTGTATCTCGCGGCGGTAAAGTTGTTCATATCAATCCGCGCAATATTGAGTCTGCAACCAAGAAAACTGGCTCCGCTGTGCAGATAAAACCCGACACCGATGTCTATTTACTTGCTGCACTACTTCACAGCATCTATCGACAAGGCCTTCATGATCAAGCTTGGATAGCAAAACACGCGCATAACGTCGATGAATTATGGGATTTTGTTCAAGACTATCCTGCGTCGCGGGTCGCTGACGTGGTGGGCATATCTGCGCATGAAATTGAAACCATCGCTGCAGAATTTGCCCAAGCTCAAGGTGCGAGTATTCATATGTCGACCGGGGCAAATATGGGGCGCCAAGGCACCTTTGCATACTGGCTGGTGCAAATGATGAGCTTAGTCACGGGAAACCTAGGACGCCGCGGTGGCAACATCTACTCACCGGGTTATTTCGTCGCAGCCTCTGTGGGCAAGCCAAAACAAACTGATCCATTTTTTGAAAGCGAATTCGGTGAAATGCGCCGGATTGCCGGTAGCCTACCTGGAAATTTATTAGCCGATCACATCGAAGCAGGGCTCGTGAAGGGCCTGGTTTGTATGTCTGGCAACCCCGTGTTGTCTATGGCCGGGGAAAGCCGTCTAAAAAACGCCTTTGCCAAACTCGAATTCATGTTGGTGGTGGACATTTATCCGAATGCCACGTCTCTATATGCAGACTATTTATTACCAGCAACAGATTGGCTAGAACGTCCTGACATAAACTCGGTATCCGTGGGACTGCAGCCGGAACCTTATGTCCAATATGCACCCGCAGTGGTTTCGCCTCAATTTGAGCGAAGACCAGAATGGCAGATATTTGCTGGTATTCAACAAGCGTTAGGGTTACCTAACTTGCTGGATGATCCCACTTCAGACCCTATGGCACGAACCATTCGCCAGCTTGCATCTTGCGGCATTAACCTTGAACAATTAACTTCATCAACAAGCAATACCGTTTGTTTAGAGGAACCGGATCCTGACCAACTGTTCGGAATTGGTGTTCAGCTAAAGGATGCTCGAGCAGATTGTATGCCCGCCATTATCGTCAAAGGTAGGGCCACCTGCACCGAAATTTTCCAACAACTGCAAGACGAAGACGAACACACTTATAAACTCATCACCCTACGAACCAACTACATGGTGAACAGTTGGTTACATAACCTACCTGCACTAAAACGAAAACAAGCATTAGACAACCCCTTGCACCTCCACCCACACGATCTACAACGACTGGAATTGTCCGCGGGAGAAGAAGTAGAAGTGTCTTCTGCACACGGCAGAATCATAGCCAAGGTTGTTGAAGATAACGACTTACGTCCAGGCGTGGTGGCCATGACGCACGGATGGGGACATGCCAACAACCCGCGCCTAAGCCTGGCTAGTAACCACCCTGGCACCAATGTAAATACCTTGTTACCCAGTGGTACGGGTAGCTACGATCCGCTAAGCAATATGTCGTTCATGACCGGTATCACCGTCAACATCACGGCAACTGCTTAAACCTCATAACTGTAGCGCCGTACTGAGTCCAGAATACTTAGGTTGATCGATGGCAATTTGATTAACCACTGTTTGTCGAAGATGGTCGGCTAACCCCGGCCGCTGAAGAGAAATATCTCCATTGCGTAAACCATGAACCAACAGCCACCGTAATTCCTGCAACGAGCCTTCGCTGTCGAGCGAACCTTTGCTATCGAGTAACCTGCCTAACCTGGTTAGCTCTTCATCACGTGCAATACTTCCAACTTGCTGATCGCGCAACACTATATCTAACGAATTTCCTGCCACGCGAGCTAAAAAGTTTGTTCTTCCTTGAGTTTGCTGCATGACGTCATCGCGCAAAAAATCTCGTACACTGGTCAATAACTCATCAGTTCTGGGCATGTCTAAATTCGCCGTAGCAAGCTTCGCATCGACAAGAGTCACTCCACCAGGAATAAGCAAATTCACACAGTCGACCTGACATTCAGATGAACGTCGGCCGATTGCTGGCCTCTCAACTGTTTTGTCAGGACCCGTGCGATAATGTTCAGCCATACCCAGACAACCAATCGCCCACCAAAATGAACCGAATACCTCCCAGAATTTCACCCGCTGTCGATCAACTGCTATACCGGTGACACTTTCGTATCCGGCAAATAAATCTTCATAGCGACCAAACCCTCCTACCGGCAAGTCAGATCGTCCAAACCGCCAGGAATTCGTACAAATCCAGCCTAGGTCGCGCATGGGATCACCAATATGTGCAACTTCCCAATCTAATACTGCCACCACCCCCTGGGCTGCAAACATGATGTTGCCATTGCGGAAATCGTTATGCACTAGGGCGGGCTCAAACCCTTCGGGAATATTGTCTAATAACCATCGTCCTGCATAGTCAATCATGGGCTGTGCGGTATCAAACAACTTATACCGATCCCAAGTTTGGTGCACATAATCAAGCGGGCTGATGATCTCTAGCTTTCTATCTAAACCCGTCGCTTGTAAGTCTATGGCATGGATCTTCGCTAAAATTTCTCCACATAGAAAGGCGAGCTTCGGTCGGATCGCAGCTAATTCTGTTGAACGCACCACGCGCGCACCCAGGGTAATACCGTCTAGCCACTGCATGATAAACCCATCACCAAGATCGTCATCGTCGCTAAGAACGTGGAATACTTCTGGTTCCGGCACACCGGCCGCACGCGCACTAGACATCAATAAGGCTTCAGTCGCTAAGCCAGGATGGCCAGGAGAAACTTCCACCACTTCACCACCCGGAGCGCGTCGTAAAGCTAAGGACATCTCGCCCTGGGTTGTTTCTATGTTTAGCTGATAGGTCTCTTGGCTTGCCCCCCCGGAAAGCCTTTCCACCGAAACCAACCGCGTATATCCATCAATGTGCTTACTTAGACATACTGCTAATTTTTCATCAAAGGAGGTCACTAGTTAGCTTCTCGAACCCCTTTAGGTGCTTGTTGTTTCATGAAGCCAAACATATACCCAGCCACCCGACGCATCTGAATTTCCTCCGCACCCTCGGTTATGCGGTAACGCCGATGATGACGGTAGATATGCTCAAAGGGTTTGTGCCGCGAGTAACCCAACCCACCATGCACCTGCATTGCTCTGTCGGCGGCATCACAACACAAGCGATTGGCGGTGTAATTACACATGGAGACCTTGTCTGAAACTGAAAAAGCACCATAAGTGTCCATTTGCCAAGCAGTTTTATGGATCAACGCGCGCAACATCTCGCATTGAGTTTGTAACTCTACCAGTGGGAACTGAATACCTTGATTGGTAGACAGCTTTTTACCAAACGGTGCACGTTCCCCAGCATATTTGACAGATTCACTAATACAATATTGAGCCGCGCCTAAGGAGGATGCCGCTTGGCGTATGCGGTTTTCGTTAAAGAAGTGTTGAACTACCCCTAAGCCTCTACCTTCGCCGCCAAAGACAGCATCAGCGGATACACGCACATCTTTTAGCGACACACGACCGTGGTCGGTTGGCATGTTAAATGTCCACAACATTTCTTCAAGCTTGAAGCCTTCTGCCTCAGTGGGTGTCAAAAAGGCAGTAATGCCGTCGCCGTCGCCTGCTTTGCCACTGGTTCTTGCAAAGATCAAATCGTACTTCGCTTTGTGAATACCTGTATTCCAGGTTTTTTCACCGTTTATTACCCACTCGTCACCATCACGTACCGCGCTGGTTTCCATATGGGTGGCATCCGAACCATGCTCTGGCTCGGTGATACCAAAGGCAAATCCGCGCCGCCCTTCCGCGAGATCGTCAACCCACTCTGATTTTTGGCTTTCGGTACCGTAGTTGATCATTAACATCAACCCGACATTGTTGCCCACAATCGAATGCTCATTTTGAAGATCGTTGTGTAAACCCAAGCCTCTGCCTGCCAAGTGTTCACGTATGATGGCCATACCTAAATTTGAGCCAGCTTGACCCCCATACTCCTTGGGTAAGGCGTAACGGTAGTGCCCTGCTGCATCTGCTAGGCGTTTGGCGGCGTGTAACAAACTTTCCCATTCTTCATTGGGCAAGCCTCCTCGATCCCAATCAGTGCGAGCATCTTCCCTACGATGATCAAAGAATCGATTATTGTCATTTTCCATCTGTAACGGCATGATTTCTGATTCAATGAACACATCGAGTTCATTGAGATAGTTTTGCATTTCTTGTGGAATATCAAAATTCATCTAATTACCTTTACCTGTGAATTACGGGTTAACTATTCAACTTCCAAGCCCCATTCAATCATGCCTTGCATAAACAATAGGTATTCGGGTTCTGAATAACTGGTTTGAGTGTGCCCCATACCATTAAACAGAA
>JAADHW010000046.1 GCA_013151695.1 Gammaproteobacteria bacterium | reverse complement strand
AAAGCTGTACCGCCAATCCCTGCTAGCCAAGCCAACCAGATAATTGAGGAATCAGACTTTATCTCTGAATTTGGCGAGGCTGAATTTAAACTGTCGGTAGAAAAAATTCGTGAGTACATTCGTGCTGGTGATGTCATGCAGGTAGTTCTTTCACAACGCATGTCTATTCCTTTTGCTTCACCGCCTATCAATTTATATCGAGCCCTCCGACATCTAAACCCCTCCCCCTACATGTACTACATGAATCTGGGTGACACTCAGATTGTCAGTTCTTCACCAGAAATCCTCGCTCGCTTAGAAGATGGCAAGATAACCAATCGTCCCTTGGCAGGCACCAGACGGCGAGGTCACGATGAAGCAGAAGACATCGCCTTAGAAAAGGAGCTTCTGAGCGATCCTAAGGAACTGGCTGAACACCTTATGCTTATCGACCTGGGCCGTAACGACGTTGGGCGTGTGGCCGAAACGGGCAGTGTCGAGGTGACTGAACAGTTTGTGATCGAGCGCTATTCTCATGTGATGCACATTTCCTCAAATGTTGAAGGGCAACTCAAACCCGGTAAGACTGCAATGGACCTACTTCGCGCAACCTTACCTGTGGGCACCTTATCTGGCGCGCCCAAGGTACGGGCGATGCAAATTATCGATGAACTAGAACCCGTAAAACGCGGTATTTATGGCGGCGCGGTTGGCTATCTGGCATGGAACGGCAACATGGACACTGCCATCGCAATACGCACGGCGATCA
The DNA here is from genome assembly GCA_013151695.1 of Gammaproteobacteria bacterium. Classification (GTDB taxonomy): domain Bacteria; phylum Pseudomonadota; class Gammaproteobacteria; order Pseudomonadales; family Azotimanducaceae; genus UBA4421. Next base: position 33,259 of record JAADHW010000046.1, on the reverse strand, counting down.
TCAAAGACAATACCTTGTATATCCAAGCAGGTGGCGGTGTGGTCGCAGACTCTGTGCCACGACTGGAATGGAAGGAAAGTCTTAATAAAGGCAGGGCTATCTTTCGTGCCGCAGCGCTGGCAGAAAACCAATTCCGTTCAACCAAAGACGTATAGGCAATTTAATGATCTTAATGCTCGACAACTACGATTCATTTACCTACAACGTCGTACAATACTTGCGTGAGCTAGGCGCTGAAGTGGACGTATTTAGAAACGACGAATTATCGATAGCACAAATTGTAGCAATGAACCCAGAAAAAATAGTCATTTCTCCTGGACCCTGCACGCCAAATGAGGCGGGTATTTCATTAGAGGGGGTTGAGTATTTCGCTGGCAAGCTTCCCATTCTTGGCGTCTGTCTCGGCCATCAATGTATCGGCCAAGCATTTGGCGGTAAGGTTGTTCGCGCGCGTGAAGTGATGCATGGCAAAACCTCGCCTATACATCACAATAACTCCGGCGTATTTGTCAACCTACCCAATCCTTTTGATGCCACCCGCTACCATTCGTTAGTGGTGGAGCGAGAAACTCTACCCGATTGTTTTGAGGTGACCGCATGGACAGAAAAGGACGGCAAGATGGATGAAATCATGGGCTTTAGACACACCGCCTTCGATATTCAAGGTGTGCAGTTCCATCCCGAGTCGATCATGACCCGTGTAGGACATGACTTACTCAACAACTTTCTTCACGCCTCATGAATATACAACAAGCGTTGGCCGTATTGGTAGACGGTAAAAATTTGTCGCAACAAGACACCGCTGAAATTTTTCAATTGATCATGAGTGGTGACGCTACCCCAGCACAAATCGGCGCCTTTCTCGCCGCGATTCGAGTAAAAGGTGAAACACCAGAAGAAATTGCCGGCGCCGCAACAACCATGAGAGCACTTTCTTCCAAGGTAGAGGTCAGCCATCCTCATCTCGTAGATACCTGCGGAACCGGCGGTAGCGGTGCCAAGCTATTCAACATATCCACCGCTGCAGCCTTTGTCACTGCTGCAACTGGAGCAAAGGTTGCCAAACATGGTAATCGAAAAATGACCAGCTTCTGTGGTAGCGCGGACGTCTTAGAGGCAGCCGGAGTTAACTTGGAACTCACCCCCAGCCAAATTGCAACGTGTATTCTAGAAGTTGGGGTAGGTTTCATGTTCGCACCAGCGCATCACGCCGCGATGAGGTTTGCCGGGCCCGTACGCCAAGAGATTGGTGTTCCCACCATGATGAATGTGTTAGGTCCCATGACAAACCCTGCGGGAGCTCAGCGCCAAGTCATTGGCGTGTTTGCCGAAGAGTGGCAGCGCAAGATGGCAGAAGTGCTAAAACTACTCGGCGCGCAGCACGCGATGATCGTACACAGCAATGGACTAGATGAAATTCGACTCGATGCGCCGACGAAAGTCGTTGAATTGCATCAGGGCTCAATTAAAGAGTACGAAATATCACCGACGGATTTTGGGCTCGACATGCATCCCACCGATGTAATCGCCGAGCTAGCCGCCGATTCCACAGATTCTAGTTTGCAACTGGTGCAACAAGCCATTTCTCAACCCGACACACCGGCCGCGGATATTGTCTGTTTAAATGCTGGGGCAGCAATTTATGTTTCCGGGGTAGCCATGAGCTTAAGTAACGGTGTGGATATGGCACAAGACGCAATTGCATCAGGTTTGGCTAAAGAACGTTTAGCAGAACTGGTGCGCATCACCAAACTTATGGGCGAAAAATGAGCGATATTCTCGATAAAATTATTGCTACTAAGCACGAAGAAGTACGCCAGCGACAAGCCGCCGTTTCGATCGAAGAACTGCGCGCACGAGCTGGCGATATCGAATCGCCCCGCGGTTTCGCGACAGCGTTGAAAAATGCGGTTGCGTCAGGAAAAGCAGGTGTCATCGCGGAAATTAAAAAAGCTTCTCCGAGCAAGGGTGTGATCCGCGAACACTTTGATCCGGTAGCCATAGCGAATTCTTATGCCAACAACGGCGCCACTTGTTTATCGGTTCTCACTGACCAGCAGTATTTTCAAGGCAAAGATCAATTTTTAGTCGACGCCAGGAACGCGGTGAGTTTACCCGTCATCCGCAAAGACTTTATTGTTGATGAGTATCAAATTTACGAGGCTCGCGCACTGGGTGCAGATTGTATCCTGCTCATCATGGCTGTACTCGATATCATGGACCTCACCGTTTTTAATCAAACAGCAAAAAATATTGGCCTCGACGTGCTTATAGAGGTACACAACAAAAGTGAGTTACAAGCTGCACTGAGCCAACAACCTGCTCTTATCGGCATCAACAATCGCAATTTGAAAACTTTCGAAACAGATTTGCAAAACACCCTTAGTTTGCTTGAACACATACCCCAACACATCACTGTTGTTACCGAAAGTGGGATATCGTCAAATACAGACATACAACTCATGCGCAAAAACGGCGTACATTGTTTCTTGGTAGGCGAGGCATTCATGCGCGCACCCGATCCAGGCCAAGCACTGAAAACACTTTTTTTCTAATTTCAGACATCGAGTAAGAGGCGGGATTGCTGCTGCCACCGCCTCCCATATTACCGTTGATCAGTGCCTTCCAGAAGTATACCGTAGACAAGCCTAACTCCACCAAGTGCTTCTCAAGTTAACGCCTGGGTTGTAGGGCAATAGCCTGCGATCTTCGACGCAACTAATTAATGAGGGTAATGGCAGTGTCTGCCTGTCTCAACACAAAGCGAAATAAGCTAACTGCATGGTTGGCAGAACAATCCGCCACCACCACCTACATTAAGACCAATCACAAGAGCGGATGGGAGAGCAATGCAGGCAGCGAAGGACTAGCTAGATGGGTGAAAAGGCAATGTTCAAGCCAAAAGGAAAGATCATGAACAAAGTTTTGTTGACATCGATTTTGTTTACCACAATCACAGCAGCCTACGCGGAAGAAGACGATAGTACGCTATTTGCTGGAATCTCAATGCTGTATGCACAAGGAAAGACTCCCGATGGGTACTTAGTTAAATCGTTGGGCTATAAAGACGCAGACCCAGATTGGTTAAGAACAAAAGAGGTGCTGATTACTACACAGACTGATATGGCGGCAGATATGGCAAAAACGTTGCAAACGCTCAACGCTTGTAGTGCCGAGACGTGGAAAGAGAAACCCGAGAAAACCGCGGAAAAAATAGACGATGCGAGCAAAAAAATTATGTCCAAGTACTTTAGAAAAGCAGAAGAGGCATTGTCGAAAACGCAGTATTCGACACTAGTTCGTTGGCTTCAAAAAAACAAACACTCGACTCATTATCTGTGGCTTTCTCAGATGAATAACCCTAGTTTGGAAGTGTTTGGAATGTGTGCACGGTTCCGGCAGGGAGGAAATTTGTAAAAAAGGGTTCTTACGAACCCTTCTTTTGTATACCAACGCTAAGCGAGGCATAAAAGCACATCCTTGTGCATAGTTTTTCCTTGTTATTGGTTAGCGAGTGCCGTAAACCACCATTGTCTTTCCTTTGACAGAGACCAATCCTTGGTCAACGAGGGTTTTTAGAACACGCCCAACCATTTCTCTTGAACAGCCCACTATGCGACCAATTTCTTGGCGAGTGATTTTGATTTGCATACCATCAGGGTGTGTCATGGCATCTGGCTGTTTGGTTAGTTCGAGTAGCGTTCTTGCAACTCGGCCTGTGACGTCTAAGAACGCCAGGTCACTGACCTTTTGTGTTGTACGATTTAGACGGTCAGCCATTTGCCGCCCGACCGCGTACAGTAGTTCAGAATGTCTATCCACAAGTTCTTTAAACTTGTTATAAGACAATTCGGCTACCTCACACTCTATCTTTGCTTTTACCCAAGCAGACCGAGGTGTGTTTTCTGTAAATAGGGGCATTTCTCCAAAGAAGTCGCCCTTATTTAGGTAGTCGACAATAATTTCGCGTCCGGATTCATCCTCTACCAGAACCGTTACGGATCCTTTTAAGATGTAATAGATCGAATCACTCTTATCCCCCGCATAGATTAAAGTACTCTTTGCTGGGTATTTGCGACGATGTGCCGCGGCTAGAAACGCATCAAGATGCGTGTCTGCTGGTTCTGCATTTAAATTCATTTGGAAACCTTTGGCTGTCAGTGGCCGGCCCATATGATTGTTCTTCGCTGCAAGCATTGGTTGCGCTCCTTCGTAACTCTGTGCGTGTGATGAATACTAGGTTAGTAATGTGAACTATTTCGAGACTTGGTCGACAAACGGCACCAATTCACAGTTTAAACGGTCGCAGTTCACTATTTTTTAACGAAGAATGGTTCGACTTTACAAGTTCATACAAAAAATATTAAATCATGAAGACATAGATAGAATCATGAAGACGTAAATTAGCTTGTTCAAACCCGATAGGTAGTTTTTGTCATTAATTGCGAAACCACCGTCATGGCCGCCTTTATAGGTCGGGGGAATTCTTCGCCACCCATAGCCAATGCGTGTGCTGCATGTTTTTGTTCATCCTCACGCATCTGCTCAATGATGAGACGACTGCGTCGGTCTTCTTCTGGCAAATCCTGCAGATGACGATCTAGATGGGCGATCACCTGGTCTTCAGTTGCCTCTACAAAACCCAAACTCACCTTATCTCCAGCTAACCCAGCAAACGCACCCATCACAAACGAAACCCCATAGAACAATGGGTCGAGCACACTAGGGGTTGAATCCAGTTGTTCAAGTCGTTCGCGACACCAGCGTAAATGATCTTGTTCCTCAGCCGCGGCTTGCAATAAGGTTTCGCGAGCTTGTTGCGATTTCGCCGCAAGCGCTTGGCCTTCGTAAAGTGCTTGTGCACATATTTCACCCGCGTGATTAACCCGCATTAAGCCCGCCGCATGCCGACGTTGTTGCTCATTCATTTCGCCTTCAGGCGTGGATTGAGCTGGGCTCGCTCGGCCCGAACCGCTTTGTCCGGTTAACGTTCGAAGCGCCTGATCAAAGCCGATGATGAGTTTCTCAAGTGGGTCTGCCAACTGATGTTCCTACAGTTCATGATTGGGAATTGCGACACAACGCCAGCATCATGCCTTTATCTAAGGCATAATAAAACCATGGCCGATTCCAAAGACTTGAATGTATTGCTCGATGCGCAAGTCCCCATCATTGGCATCGAATCACCAGACGAACAGCGCGTATTGGCATTACTTTTGCGCTTTGCCATGCAACGTAATCTCTCCTATTATGAATGGACCATTACCAACGGCCTCAAACTAGCTGGTTTTGGAGAAAGGCCGGGGCGTGAAGCAAGCGAGTACGATGAACCAGAAGAAGTTCTTAAACACATCGCGACAACGCCTGGACCTGGCCTATACGTGTTATGTGATTTCCACCCCTACCTCAAAGACGAAGCCAAGAACATTCGCTATCTTAAAGACATCGCCTTCGCATATAACAAAAATGGCAACACCGTTGTACTAGTCAGTCATCAACTAAAAATTCCAACAGAAGTTGGACACATGTCTGCCAACTTACACCTACGGCTACCCAGCGACGACGAGTTGATGAGCATGGTACGTAGCCAAGCGCAACACTGGGCAGAGAACAATAAGGGAAAGAAAGTACGAACTGACAATGCAACGTTACAGAAGCTCATCGCAAACTTGCGTGGGGTATCTCACGCCGATGCACAAAGATTGGTCCGCCATGCCATCCAAACAGATGGTGCCATAACCGAATCTGACATTCCTGAAATCAACAAATTGAAATTCGAACTCATGGACGCGGAAGGCGTATTGCATTTCGAATACGACACAGAACGATTCTCCAATGTTGCCGGGTTATTAAACTTAAAAAATTGGCTAGAGTTGCGTCGAGATGCACTAATAAGATCACAACCGGACAGGCCCAAGGGAATTTTGCTGTTGGGAGTTCAAGGCGGAGGCAAGAGTTTAGCTGCAAAAGCAGTGGCAGGCTTTTGGTCCATCCCGTTGTTACGTTTGGATTTTGGCACCCTATACAACAAGTATTTTGGCGAAACCGAACGAAACTTAAGAAACTCCCTTAAACAAGCGGAACAAATGGCACCTTGCGTACTTTGGATGGACGAAATAGAAAAGGGCTTGGCAACCGGCCAGGGAGACAATGCAACTTCTCACCGAGTGTTGGGAACACTGTTAACTTGGATGGCGGAGAACGATAGTCCGGTTTTCATTGTTGCTACTTCCAACGACATCACAGGGTTGCCGCCAGAACTAATGCGCAAGGGGCGCCTAGATGAAACCTTCTTTATCGACCTGCCTAATCAAGAAGTGCGGCGAGAGATTTTTCGTATTCATATCGCCAAAAGAGGCCTCGATCCGAACAATTTTGATCTCACCGCTCTGGCACAGTGCGCGGACGATTTTACCGGCGCAGAAATTGAGGAAGCTGTTGTATCAGCTCGCTATTTAGCCGCTGCTCGCGACGGTGAAACTTCACAACACGACATTATTTCCGCCGTTGACCGTACCTTTCCCATCGCAGTTCTACGCGCCGAGAGCATTAGCTCACTACGCGCTTGGGCAGCTGACAGAACTGTTCCCGCTTAGGAACAGAGATTAGGGATAACAGGAAAACAACGGATGCCACGCTGGAGAAGTAAAAACGCACACAAAGTTCTCTGTTCAACACTGCCGCCGTCAACATAGTAGCTGACCCTATGGTCTAGCTGGGTTGCTTGATCACGAATCAGATGCAGGGATATCGATACTGCACCTGCCACTACATTCTCACCTAGCTTTAAGGTAATTCCTACGCCAGCCTGTCCAACACTGTGCACCAGGGTCCGTAAAATAACTTCGCTAAAAACTTTCCGCGGCACTTCATGCACCACCATGTCATCCAACGCTGTGACATTGGCGTTTCGCCGGCCATTGAGTATCAGTGCATCTTCTCCGAAAAAATCTCCAGGGGCGAGGTGACGCAGAGTCGTGGAGCCACGATGAACCACGCCGTGTCCTTGCTCAACTACAAAGCAACAATCGGCACTATCGCCACAGCACAACAAATCTGCACCTTGACGAAAATGTTGTACTTTGAAGCTGCTAAGCAGTTGTTGCCATTGTTTAGGCTCCAAGTTACGCACCATATGCGAACCAAGGAAATTCCGTAGCCATCCTTCAGCTTGTGAAGTTTTTGCGTTCAAAGCAGCTTGGCCATAACTCATTAGGAACTCTCGGCGGGAATCGGCAACGAGAAGAATTTGGCAGGAAGTTTTTGTACGCACCGCCTCACAACCAGGATAGAAGTGGCGCACTGTGCCAGAGGTGACACTTTTTACAACCCGCTTTGGCATGAGGGTAGCGACAGTACCTTTGAGCAAATAGAAGTGGCTTCTCATTTCTTTACGATTCTGTACCACCCAACGTTCTGTTGGAATACACAATACCTGTGCAGAGCTGGCCAAACTTCTCAATTCACAATTAGGAACCTGAGAAAACTCTTCGATGCGCTGAATCTGATGTAGCAACATAGGGACAATTTGCGCCCAACAGCCGCATACGGCTATCGCTTTTTGTCAATGTAAGGGGTGAGAGATTAACCCCAGGGAACTTCTGATGTGGCAAGCCACGACTAACGGTTTAATGCACGATGCCCAATATCTTTACGGTAGTATTGATTACGCCAGCCAATAGTATCCACACGCTCATATGCGCGCGCTTGGGCATTGGACACGCTCGCACCGAGACCCACCACACAAAGAACCCGCCCGCCATTGGTAACAACCTCATTGGCATGCATCGCCGTACCCGCATGAAATACCTTGGTGTCAAACAATTCTTTGTCTAAACCACTGATTGGTTCGCCTTTGTCATAGCTTTGCGGATAACCACCGGCGGCCATCACCACCCCTAAGGCTGTGCGAGCATCAAATTCGAGTTGGGTACCCGCCAACTCCCCAGCCAAAGCCTTTTGACATACCTCGAGCAAATCAGACTGAAGACGCATCATCACCGGCTGTGCTTCGGGATCACCAAACCGGCAATTAAATTCGATGACCTTAGGTTGTCCCTGGGGTGTGATCATTAAACCGGCATACAAAAAACCTGTGTAGGCAATACCATCAGCCGCCATTCCGGCAAGGGTTGGTTCGATGACTTGTTGCATGACCTTTTGATGCATCTGCGCATCGATGACCGGTGCAGGAGAGTAAGCCCCCATCCCGCCTGTATTAGGTCCTGTATCTCCATCATCACGGGCTTTGTGATCTTGCGAGGATGCGAACGGAATTGCAGTTTTCCCGTCACATAAACATATGAAACTCGCTTCTTCACCGGCGATAAATTCCTCAACAACCACCTTTGCACCTGCATCACCTAGGGCTTTTTCACTGAGCATAGCCTCCACAGCAGAGTAAGCTTGTTGAATACTTGTCGCCACCACCACCCCCTTGCCTGCGGCCAAGCCGTCAGCCTTGATGACAATGGGGACACCTTGCGCAGAAATAAACGCCTTGGCTTTATCAGCATCAGTAAACGATTCATAGGCTGCGGTTGGAATGTCATACCGCGCCAGAAACTCTTTGCTAAAAGATTTAGATCCTTCCAGTTGAGCTGCAGCCTGGGTCGGACCAAAACATGGGTGTCCGGCTTGCGCAAAATAATCAACAATACCAGCGACCAGTGGCACTTCAGGACCCACCATCGTGAAGCCAATTTTTTCTTGCTCGACCAAATTCAACAGCGCATCAAATTCATCGACCGCAATATCTACGTTACGCAGGCCTTCTTCTAGCCCTGTACCTGCGTTACCCGGGGCAACCAATACCTCTTCAACCCCAGCACTTTGGCTTAGACGCCAGGCCAGCGCATGCTCTCGCCCGCCTGCTCCAATCACCAATACCTTCATCACCTATTCCTCGTGTTGGTTAAATTGCCACGTTCATTTCTTAGTGTCGAAAATGACGAACACCGGTAAATACCATTGCCAGACCATGTTCGTTAGCGGCTTCGATAACTTCACCATCTCGCATAGAACCGCCGGGTTGAATAACGGCACTGATACCATCAGCAGCAGCAGCATCTATGCTGTCACGGAAAGGAAAAAATGCGTCAGATGCCATCACCGCACCAGCCACTGGAATACCGGCTTCTTGAGCCTTCATTCCAGCTATTTTCGCACTCATCACCCGTGCCATTTGACCTGCGCCAACCCCTACAGTTTGTAAATCTCTGGCATAAACAATCGCGTTAGATTTAACAAACCAAGCCACCTTCCAGGCAAACATAAGATCCTGCATTTGTTGCTGGGTGGGCTGAGTCTGCGTGACAACTTTTAATGCATTATCATCCAGACACATTTCGTCTGCGCTTTGTACCAGCAAGCCACCGCCTACCCGCTTAAAGTCTATGCCCCGAGACAAACCAGTAAATTTGCCACAAGCTAATAAACGTACATTTTTTTTCTGCTTGGCAACTTCCACAGCATCTGCCTGCACAGTGGGGGCAATTACGACTTCAACAAACTGGCGCTCCAAAATATGCGCCAAGAGCGGCCCGCTCAAAGGCCGGTTGAAGGCAATGATGCCGCCGAACGCAGAGCTGGTATCTGTGTCGAACGCCTTATTGTACGCGTCACTGATATCGCCGGCCACGCCAACCCCACAAGGATTAGCATGTTTCACTATGACGCAGGCTGGCTCATCAAACACTTTCACACATTCCAACGCTGCATCTGTATCTGCAATATTGTTATAAGAAAGTGTCTTACCTTGAAATTGTTGGTAATTGGCAATATTGCCACTCTTGGTACCAGTCACCTCAGTGTAGAATGCCGCTTGCTGATGAGGGTTTTCCCCGTAGCGCATTTCATTCATCTTACTAAAGGTCAACGTGATGCTGTCTGGAAGTGCTTCAGACGCACCAAGATACGCTGCAACAGTGGCATCGTATTGGGCTGTGTGCCTAAATGCTTTGACGGCGAATTGCCGTCGCATATCATAGTCTATGCTTTCCGTCAGCTTTGCTAACACGTGTTCATAGTCTGCAGGGTCAACCACCACTAACACATCTTGGTGGTTCTTAGCTGAAGATCGCAGCATGGCAGGTCCACCGATATCAATATTTTCAATGGCCAGTTGTTCTGTACAATCTTCACGTTGAATTGTCGCTGCAAAGGGGTAGAGGTTGACCACTACCATGTCGATGGGTGCAATTCCGTGCTCAGCCATGACATCGTCATCTACAGCCCGTCTGCCTAAAATCCCCCCATGTACCTTAGGGTGAAGTGTCTTAACCCGCCCGTCCATCATCTCTGGAAAACCGGTATAGTCAGAAACTTCTGTTACAACGATTCCAGCTTCATTCAAAACCCGAAACGTGCCGCCGGTGGATAATATTTCTACACCTGCTGCCGCTAACCCTTTACCCAGCTCAACAATACCTGTCTTATCTGAAACACTTATTAGCGCCCGCCGTACCTCTATCCCTGGCACCATTCCCCCTATTTCTAATTGTTGGTCGACTATTCGAGAAACCTGCCGACGTTAGGCCGCATCCACCAAGTTCTGCGCGTCATCAATCAATTGCCTGTCCGCGATCTGACGAAGCATGGAGATTTGTTCATCGGCTTTAGCTATGGTCTGCATTGTTCGGGTAGGTTTTGCCACGCCGAGTTCAGCGAAATATGCCGCTATGTGTTTGCGGGCAATTCGCACCCCTGCTTCTTCTCCGTAAAATTCATGCATAGCGCAGATATGCGCTAACACAACTTGCCATTTTTCTCGCAATGAAGGCACATCACTGCCAGCGAGTTCAGCAAACAGCCAAGGCCGCCCGATCGCTGCGCGCCCAATCATCAGACCATCTGCTTGTGATTGTTCTAGCGCTATCGCCGCAGAAGCTACATCGGTGATATCACCATTGACTAAAACAGGAATACTCACCGCCTGTTTTAACCTACGAACATTTCGATAATCGATTTGGCCGACAAATTTGCACCCTTTACTGCGGCCATGCATGACAATGAGCTGCGCACCCGCAGCTGCAGCGATAACCCCCGCAACAACACCCAAATCATCGTTGGGAGTTAGCCCGGTGCGAGTTTTAACAGTAACTGGCACATCGACGGCCCGTGCTACCGCTTCTACAATTCGGCCGATTTGGGCGCTATCTGCCAACAATGCCGAACCTGCTGATTTCTTACAAACCTTCTTCGCCGGGCAACCAAAGTTGATATCGATCACCTGGACTCCTGAATCAACATGTCGCCTAGCGGCGTCTGCCATCACTTGAGGTTCTGTACCCGCGATTTGCACAGCCACCGGAAAGGCCCCAGGCACCGGCACACGTCGCAAGCTACTCTTACCCGTATCCCAAAGCTGAGGTTGACTTGCGACCATCTCGCTGACCATATAGCCAACCCCGAACCGCCACGCAAGGCTGCGAAACGGGACATCTGTAAGACCCGCCATAGGCGCTAGAGCGATATTGTTTCGTAGTTTGAAGGGACCGATGTGCATGCAGTGTTGGATGTAACGGCAAGGTCGCACATCATACTCGCTAAAAGTGGATACTGGGAACACAAAGTGCCCCCAGCTCGGGGTCAAATGTTACATTTTCATTTCGAAAAAGCACAACTTATTTCCGTCGGGGTCGCGCACATACCCTCCGTAGAAGATCGGCAGGCGATCGCCAGGCTCACCTTCATCCTTGGCGCCCAACTCCATTGCTTTTGCATAAAGTTTGTCTACACCTTCGCGTGAGCCACCCGGAATCGCAATCATGTTGCCGTTTCCACAGTTCGGTGCCTGCTCATCGTAGGGGGTACAAATGGCCAACATTGCAGCATCCGGACCTGTGCCGTAGAACTTGATGCGATCTTGACCAAACAGTTGCGTGGCGCCTACTTCAGCAAGTAGAGGACCGTAGAAGCTTTCGGCGCTCGCCATGTCGCTTACACCGATTGTTACATATCCAAGCATGTTAGTTTCCATCAAAATGTTTTGGCCGGCTAGTAAACAGCGCCACGACACCTAAGCGCAAGCCTTTTACTTAACCATCGGCCACCTACCTATCTGCACCCACTATTTGGCCACGAGAGCGCAGTCACCGAAAAACGACTCGGTAGTTCAAACTGTCTTCCCCCGGGTCTTGCATTTGAATAGAAATATGCACTGGTGTTCGAGGCTGCATCATTTGCTGCGCCACCACTTCGCCACGCAAGTATTCACCGGGCTGAAATCGACGGCCCGCGACTAGATTGCCATTCAAAGAAGTGAGTATCAGCTCGATGATCGGGAAAGGTTGCGGAAAATCTGCATTATTGATGAGCAAAGCATCGTATATTAGAGCGTCATCTCGGTCGGGATGATCCCTAAGCACTGCATCTTTAGCACTGATCAGGCTCACGTCATGCTTAATCGGCAGCTCACATCCCACCACGCCGCAAATTTGTGCATACAACGGACGAAAGGCGTCGTCCTTTCCCCAACTGTCGAATTGAAACCATAAAACTTGAGCCGGTAGTGCAACGAGCCCCAAAAATAGCAACAACCAACTGACCCAAACTCGTTGTCGAGGTGCTTGCAAATTGGCGTCATCTTCTAATAATGAAGGCGAAGGTAAGGAAAGCGATGCGACCGCCGCAGATTCATCGGGCACATTTGGGCGCCTTGGTTCAGGCGATATCGATGTTTCAGTAACCTGAAGTTGCGGGGGTTGCCCAGCTTTATGCTCACCTTGGCCCTCTAACTCACCCTCGGCGTCAGCACTTTCGGACCAAGCATCTTCGACGATATCGTCAGACCAGGCAGACGATTCATTCTTATCAGAATCATCCCCATCAGAGTCATCCTTATCAGCGTCATCCTTATCAGCATCATCCTTATCCAAGTCATCCGACTCTTTCGGCTCTGCCGATTGTATTGAGGGTTCTTCGCTGGCCTCAACTGTGATCTCTTTTAGGCTCTCCTGTTGTTTTTCTTCCGCTACGTCACTGACGTTTGCCGCAGTAGGTGTTGGCTCGCCGCGTAACTCTGCCATGAGGTCGGCTTCTAGTGCATCTAGATCAGCGTGTTCCGAGGGGCTCGCCGCGTCATCCTGCGAAGCCTCGCTGGCATCATGCAGATCTGCCTTCTCTGGAGAACTCGCAATCTCATCAAGCAGTGCATCCACGTCATCTTCGCTGTCGCCAGACGCTAAAGGTTCGCCATCTATCAACAGGTAGCTTGTACCCTCAAAAACGGTCAAACAAGCACCACAACGTACCCGGCCAGAAGCTACGCGCAACTGTTGCTCAGTCACCCGAAAGCGCGTATCACAGTTTGGGCACTGCGTAACTAAGGGATCTAGGGCGTCTTCAGACATGACCAATCAAACACAACCAACCAGCCTCGCTCGAGGGCGTTGTAAAAGAAGTTGATGCATAACTACGCATGACATCTTCGCCTTGGTCAAGCAGCAAACCCGACAGAATAATTGCCGCCTTATCCTGTTTCATCACGTATTCAAAATTCGGTGCCAATTGTTTTAGGGGCCCAGCCAATATGTTGGCCACCAAAACATCGAAAGAATTGTATTGTTGCTGGACATCCCACTGGCTAAGTCCAAGTACCTTTATTTGTTGTTCGCTTAGTTCATTGTAGGCCGCGTTTTGTAAGGTCGCTATCACCGCTTGCTCATCATGGTCTACCGCAACCACTTCGGCACCCAATAGCGCTGCCGCAATACCTAATATTCCGGAACCACAGCCAAAGTCGAGTACCCTTTGGCCCGGGTGAACGTGCTGGGCAATCCACGCAAGGCACAGTCGCGTGGTTGGATGGGTACCAGAACCAAAGGCCATGCCAGGCTCTAACCTCAGCGGCACAAGGTGCGATTGCGCATTGGTGGGCTGATCTTTGGGCATGAGCCAAAGTCGATCGGCAAAAACTTCATTAACTGCATGCTGCCGAGAAATACCCAGCCAGTCTGTGTTCCCAACAAAGGTCACCTCAAGTTCACAAGCACTCAGCTCTACAGTTTCGACAAGCTTGCGGCGAACTTGTGCCATATCAACGTTAAGGTCGAACAACGCTTTTAAGCGAATCCCCGACCAAAGTGGTGTCTCCCCGGGGTTGGGTTCTAAGACAGGCACTTCACTTTCACTGAGCAGAGTAATGGACAATGCGCCTACGCTGAGCAGGGCCTGCTCCAGCCGGGGCAAAGCAACCGGTGCAACGCTAAGTTCTATCTGCAACCAACTCACAGCAACCTAAACAATACTTCCCCCGTGCTCACGGGCTGTGCATTAGCAACACAAAGTTCTGCTACCGTACCTGCCTGTGTTGCATGCACTTCGTGCATCATTTTCATGCTCTCAATAACGCAGATCACATCACCTACCTGCACCGTACTGCCAACATCTATATAAGGTTCTGATTCAGGATCGGGAGATCGATAAAACGTACCTGCCATGGGAGACTCGACGGCGAAGCTATTCGTCGCTGATGAGCTTGTAACCACCGCAGTAGCTGCTGTCACCGGAACGCTATTGATCACCCGAGGTGTATTGCTAATCATTGCGATACGCACAGATTCATCGCCACTAGATACTTCCAGCTCAGCAATGCCTGATTCTTCTACCAGCTCTATCAGTTTCTTAATTTTACGCAGATCCACAATACCCTCTGATCTGTTATGGAATAGATTTGCACGCAGCCTGCAACGCAAATATATAGCCCTGTGCACCGAGACCAGTAATCACCCCTACTGCAATGTCGCTAAGGTATGAATGTTGCCGAAACTCTTCGCGCGAGTGCACATTAGACAGATGTACTTCGATGAACGGTATTTGCACGCCTAAAAATGCATCTCTAAGAGCGATACTGGTATGCGTAAATGCACCAGGATTAATAATTATGAACGCAACACCATCCTCCTTTGCGGCGTGTACTGCTGCAATGAGTTCGTGCTCGGCGTTGCTTTGACGGGTAACAATGTCGGCCCCAGGCGGGGCATGTTCCACAATGCTTGCGTTAATGTCCGCCAGCGTGTCGTAACCGTATACCTCAGGCTCTCGACTACCCAGTAAATTTAAGTTCGGTCCATGTAGAACCAATATTGTCGGCATGAGAACGCGCCTCCCGCCATAAAGAGGCGCATTTTGCGCAATTCACCTCAAGATGCAAGATCTTTGCGGGCTAATTGAAGTATTTTTACGCACATGTTATAGGATTTTAGCGGTATTTTAAGCGAAGTTTCCCGTCGAAATCGCTAGAATTCGAGCCAGAACAGCGTTTAGATGGCGCGCCAGCGTCGGCGCATTAACCTCTCCCTGGATCCTAACATCGGTCATTTCGCTGCCATCTTCGGAGAAAAACACCAAACTCGGTGGTCCAAACAGGCCATAGTTATTCAATAGCGCGCGATCTATTTCATCATTATCTGTCACATCCGCCCGCAGCAGCGTGAACTGCGCCAACCCTGCCGCCACCTGCGCTTCTGGAAAAACATTCCTTTCCATCGCCTTACAGGAAATGCACCAATCGGCATACAGATCGAGCAACACGGGTTTATCACTGGCCGCAATCTTCGCTTCAACGTCTTCTAAGCTTTTCACCGCAATCCAGTGCACCTCAAGGTTGGCTTGAGCGCCAACCAAAGCACCACCACCTTGTGATTGATTCAGTTTAGCTAACGGTTTTAGTGGATCGATCCCACCGCTGGCTGCGCCAATGAATAACAAAACGGCCCAGATAAAGCTCATCGCGCCAACGGCCTTGGCCAACTGAGCAAACCCCTTGCGCGGGGCAAAGTCTAAGACGCCAAGATATACACCACTACACATTAACAATGTCGCCCAAAGCGCGAGGGTTACGCTCGGCGGTACCACGCGTTCTAACAGCCAAATAGCAACCCCAAGCAACATCACGCCAAATACCGCTTTAACGTTGTCCATCCAGGCGCCCGCACGCGGCAGCCAATGCCCACCACTGCCGCCAACAATCATCAATGGCACCCCCATGCCTAATCCAAGCATCAACAATGCTGAACCGCCTAATAACGCATCATTGGTAGTAGAGATGTAGACCAATGCTCCAGCGAGAGGCGCTGAAATACACGGCGACACCACCAAACTGGACAGCGAACCCATGACAAATACCGAAGCATGTTTGCCGCCTTTTTGCTTTTCGCCCATGGCGTTCAACTTATTCTGCAGAGCTTGAGGAAGTTGCAGTTCATAAAAGCCAAACATGGACAGCGAAAGCAGCACAAAAATAAAGGCGAAAAACACCAATATCGGCGTTGATTGCAAGGCAGCTTGTAGATTCAGGTCTGCACCAAGTTGACCCACTGCGGTGCCCAGTGCTGCATAAGTCAACGCCATGCCAAGTACATAAGCCAATGACAATGTAAATGCTCGTTGTTTGGATATGCCTTCACCCTCACCAACAATAATGCTGGATAAGATAGGCACCATGGGCAGCACACAGGGCGTAAATGCCAAACCAATGCCTGCAATAAAAAATAACGCCAGCGCATATAACATGGTGTCGTTGGCTAAAATTCCCGCCAACAACTGCTCTTCTGTTGCTGCAACCTCGGGCAGGTTGTCTAATGTGGTGCTCGCGATAGGTTTCTCGCTCACCGCGGAGACGGGAATTAAGGTTGCGCCGTCGTAGTCAAACCAACGGGTTTCCGGCGCATAACACAACCCAGCATCGGCACAGCCTTGATAGGATATTCCCAGTTGGGTTTGTACATCTGCGTTGTGGCTCAGGGCAATACGGGCTTCTGCGTTGTGATAATAAACTTCCACATTGCCGAACCATTCATCTACCTTGGCCTCGCCTGGGGCTATTACCGGCTCGCCCAGCACCACTTGAGTGTCATCTTTAGATTCGAAATCAAACTGGTGTCGGTACAAATAATAGCCATCTGGCATGTCCCAACGAACCAATAATTCACCCTGGTCAGAGAGTGAAGTACTAAGAATGAAAGCCTCATCAACGTTTAGAAACACCTCTTGTTGTTGCGAAAAGCCACCTTTCTCGAAGTCAAATTCCTGCGCCTGACCTACAACTACGATGCCCAACCACAACACCAATACCATCGATGTGTTGCGCACATGCGCTACGTAGTTCCGCATCAATTTATATCTCTCACTATGTTGTTGCACCCAGCCTCTCCAGAGCTCACCAGCTCGTTCACACTACAAAAAAATCCGACGCTATGATTGACGACCTATAGCCAACAAAGTTCGCTACAATGACACAATCGGCCACCCTAGATATCACTTTAAGCGACTATTTGCTGTGACGTTGCGCATTTCATTTCAATTTGCACCATCCTATTTAGTGGTTTGTCTAATGGCAATGACCCTTGCCGCTTGTCAAACGAAAAACCCACCGCAGCCGCCAATAGATGTGCCTGCACCCGCCCC
The DNA here is from genome assembly GCA_013151695.1 of Gammaproteobacteria bacterium. GTDB lineage: Bacteria > Pseudomonadota > Gammaproteobacteria > Pseudomonadales > Azotimanducaceae > UBA4421. The sequence continues at coordinate 15,850 of JAADHW010000046.1, read as the reverse complement.
TATTGTGCCTAAATTAGACGCTGCCCAGCTCACAGATTGGCTGGACCAAGCGAACGTTGCGCTGGCCAACAATCACCTCACTTATCCCAAAACAGGCAGTGCGCTGGAAATTTACAGGCGTATCTTGAATTTGCAGCCACAACAACAAGATGCGATTAGAGGATTGGAGCATTTGGTAGAAAACTACATTGAACTGGCTATGCGTGCACTGCGCCGTGATGAATTTGCTACAGCACGCTCTATGTTGTCACGGGCCAGAATAATTTTACCAAATCACCCCTCAATAGAACCAACTGCTGAGCAAATACGACTGTTGGTTCAAGCAGATCGAGTCAAGCTGACGCTGGCGCAAAATGCTCTGCAAAGACAAGATCCAACTCTGGTGAGCAAGCTCACCAAACTAGCCCAAGGCGCACAATCACGAAATTGCCGATTCACTATTGCTGCCAAAAACGACAAACAAGGTCGCTGGGTATACCAAATACTCAGCGCTGTCTTCAATGAAAGCCGTCTGCGCGCCCAAATACGTCTCAGGCTTCCAGCATCTGTCGAACGGATCTGTTTTGTGCCACAACAAGATCAATGAGAAAGGCGCCAAGCTCAAGATAGCGATTCTAAGTCGTGACCAGTAAGCTAGGGAGCCCGTGTGAATCGCTGAGCACATGAGACTTAACCAGAGGCTCATTAGCGCTCAAATTTGTATACCATCAGGAGTGTCGAATATGCAGTGGAAATTTTGGCAAAGTTCAGAACCAGTGTATATGGAGGACACAATGCCCAGCAGTGGCGGCAAAATCGGCAAAATAATCGCTGGCGTTATTGGTCTCTATATTGCTTTAAGCTTGTATTTAAGTTGGTGGTGGGACTATCAGCCAGACGAATTTAATGTTCGAGACAACGCATCGCTACTGGCACAAACTCCAAATGATACTGAAGTCACCGGCTTCGTCACCACCGCCACATATATTACCGTAGCAGAAACCCTCCTCGACAAGAGAGGGGGTTATCTGAGCAACGATGTGTTTCCACCAGGCATTTGGATGGACAACGTACCCGAATGGGAATTCGGTGTGCTCACCTTGCTTCGAGACACGGCGCGGGTTTACCGCAATGACTTCTCAAGATCCCAAAGCCAGTCCGTTGAAGATAAAGATTTATCTGAAGCTGAGGGAAAGATTTTTTTCGACAACAGCTCTTGGCTGTTACCGCAGACAGAGGACGAGTATCGCGACAGCATCACTCTGTTCCGCTCCTACTTAGTACGCCTGGCAGACACTGGCCAAACCGATGCGCAGTTTTTCGCCCGGGCCGACAATCTACAGCAGTGGCTGGCAACGGTTGAAACTCGTTTAGGTAGTTTGTCTCAACGCCTTAGCTCAAGCGTGGGGAAACGCCAATTAAACATAGACCTCGCCGGCGACCTCGCAGCCAGCCAATCTACGCAAGCACCAGACGAAACAATTGTAAAGACGCCTTGGCTTGACATCGACAACGTATTCTACGAAACCCGTGGCTTCACCTGGGCGTTGCTACACATGTTGCATGCATTGGAATATGACTTTGGCGATGTGCTTGATAAGAAAAACGCACGGGTCTCGCTACAGCAAATCACTCGAGAATTAGAGCCCACACAAGACATGCTGTGGAGCCCGATGGTGCTGAACGGTGATGGTTTAGGTCTCTTAGCAAATCACTCACTGGTGATGGCATCGCATATATCACGAGCCAATGCGGCCATCATCGATCTGAGAACGCTGTTAACCCAAGGCTAGTGAGCGATATATAGCTCAATCTTATTTCACTGTTGGAACAACAAATGGGTGTAGGTAACAAATGGGCTGGCACAGGCCGCTCACGCTGGTATCATACGGGCCGCCTGCGGGTAGGGGCGAAGCGGGTGTACGCCGAAAAGTAAAGGCAGTAGGCAAACGCACCAAGCAACTAACGAATTATAAACCGAAAAAGTTGGGGATTTAAGATGGAAATAAACCTAATTCCACCAGTTCTTGGTGTCATTGGGCTCGTCGCAGCGGCGGTTATTTACGGCATTGTTAAGAGTTACGACGAAGGCAGCGAAGCACTGCGCAAGATCGCGGATCAAATTCACCTTGGCGCCATGGTATTCCTGCGTAGGGAATACTCCATGCTGTCCATATTTGCGGCCGTATTGCTGGCCCTAATTTACTTTAGCCCACTAGGTGGGCTCACCGCGGGGGCATTTATAGCTGGCGCATTGTCATCTGCAGCTGCAGGATGGTTTGGGATGTACACTGCTACTAAGGCGAATGTACGCACCACCCATGCTGCCCACACCCAAGGTCAGTCGGCGGCATTATCCGTGGCCTTTTTTGGTGGCTCTATTATGGGTCTCCTGGTGGCTTCACTTGGCTTGCTCGGTCTAGGCTTAGTTTACTATTTTCTAGGCGGTGATCCACACACCGCACACCACATCCATGGCTTTGGAATGGGTGCATCTGTGGTGGCTCTATTTTCTCGTGTCGGCGGTGGTATTTTCACCAAGAGTGCTGATATTGGCGCCGATTTGGTGGGCAAATTGGAACAGGGCATTCCAGAGGATGACCCTCGTAATCCAGGTGTTATCGCAGACAATGTCGGCGATAACGTCGGCGATGTTGCAGGCATGGGATCAGATATATTCGAATCTTATTGCGGCGCAATGATTGCAACTATTGCAATTGCTTCAACGCTTTCCATTATTGGCCTAGGTCAACTAGCACCAGGGTTGAGTGAAGTAGACGGACGTTCTGCATTAATGTTCGTACCCCTCGCATTAGCCTCTACCGGCTTGATCGCCTCCATTATCGGTATTGGTGTCGTACGCGCCTTTTCAAACGCAAACCCAGCCTTGGCACTGCGTATTGGCATGACCGTCACGCCAGTCATTTTTATTGGCGCAGCCTATTTCATTCTGGAATCCTTAAGCGTATCCACCAACATTTGGTGGTCAGTATTGTTTGGCGCGGCCGGCGGTGTCGTTATCGGCTTAATCACTGAGTACTACACGTCATCAACCCCGGTCATTCGCATTGCCGAGGCAGGTAAAACTGGACCGGCTACCCTGATCATTACGGGGCTAGCAGTAGGCATGCAATCTGTCGTGATCCCGGTATTGACCCTTTGCGCCATCATCTACGTATCAACCAGCCTAGCTGGCTTATATGGTGTGGGTGTGGCTGCAGTGGGCTTACTTGCGACGGTTGGTATGACCATGGCCGTTGATGCCTATGGTCCTATTGCTGATAACGCAGGTGGCATTGCTGAAATGGGTGGTTTGGGCGAAGAAACCCGAGCCATTACAGATTCACTAGATGAGTTAGGCAACACCACAGCAGCCATGGGCAAAGGTTTCGCCATTGGTGCTGCGGCACTGGCGGCACTGGCCATCATTGCTGCATTTGGTGAAACCGTGGCATCCGTATCTGGCACTGAATTCATATTGCATATCGGTGATCCCACCGTACTAATCGGCATGTTTATCGGTGCCTTGGTACCATTCCTCATCGCCAGCATCACTATGACTGCCGTGGGCGAAGCAGCAATGGATATGATCGAAGAAATTCGACGGCAGTTCCGCGAAATACCAGGCCTAATGGAGGGTACTGCCGATCCAGACAATGCCAAGTGTATTGATATTGCAACCACGGCTGCGTTAAAGAAGATGCTTCTACCCGGCGTAATCGCGGTAGGCATACCAATTGTTGTCGGCTTTGGGTTGGGTCCTGAAGCACTCGGCGGCACGCTAGGTGGTGCGTTGTTGTCTTGTGTGCTACTCGCTCTAACCATGGCCAATGCCGGTGGTGCTTGGGATAATGCAAAGAAATACGTTGAAAAAGGCAACCTTGGCGGCAAAGGTTCAGATGCCCATACTGCGGCGGTTGTGGGCGATACAGTTGGTGACCCGTTCAAAGACACCTCGGGTCCAAGCATGAACATACTCATCAATGTGATGGCGATTGTTAGCTTGGTGATCGCGCCTCTTATCGTTTAGACAGAGGCGTAAGAAAAGTGTGTAACTGAATGTGAAAAGCGTTGGGTTATGTTAAAAAGGGGCGATCTAGGCCCCTTTTTAATGCTTGCTGTTGCTGCCTAAATCACCACTTTTTCGGTAACTTCTGTTTCACCAAAATATTCTTCAGCGTCACATACTGTGGTAGGCCATTTTTATAACTAGGATAATCCTCCCCATTGATCAATGGGGCTAAGTATCGTTTCGCTGCCGCAGTGATACCAAACCCATCAGCACTGATGAATTGTTTGGGCATCTTTCGTTCAACATTGGCCACACGCGATAGTTTGGCTTCGCCAATTTTCCACCGATAGGGCCGGTCACTGATACGAACAATGGTTGGCATCACTGCATTTTTACCTTCCACAGCAAACTCAACTGCGGCCTTGCCCAAGGCGTACGCCTGCTCGACATCAATTGCTGAGGCAATATGGCGGGCTGCACGCTGCAAATAATCTGCCACGGCCCAATGGTATTTATAGCCAAATTTTGCATGGATCATTGCTGCCACCAAAGGAGCAACACCACCTAGCTGAGTATGGCCAAAGGCATCTTTACCGCCCGCACTTGCACTTGCACTTGCAAGGAAGCTACCATCTTTATACTGTGCGCCCTCTGACACCACAATGACGCAATAACCCTTGTTGTTAACTGTTTGTTGCACTTTCTTTAGAAATTTAGTCTTCTGAAAAGGCACCTCTGGTAACAGTATAATATGTGGGGCATCGCCACTTTTTTCTTGGGCTAAGGCCCCTGCCGCAGCAATCCATCCAGCGTGGCGACCCATCACCTCTAGAACAAAAATTTTGGTCGATGTCTCACACATAGACGCTACATCTAAAGCCGCCTCGCGAGTGGAAACCGCAACATATTTCGCCACGGAACCAAACCCAGGGCAGCAATCGGTGAAGGGTAGGTCATTGTCTACGGTTTTCGGCACCCCAATGCACTGTAGTGGATAGCCAATCTGCGCACCGTACTGGGACACCTTATTGGCCGTGTCTTGAGAGTCGCCGCCGCCGTTATAGAAAAAGTAGCGGATATTATGTGCCTTAAATACGTCCAACAGACGCTGATATTGTTTTGGATTATCTTCGGCAGACTGCAACTTATAACGACAAGAGCCAAAGGCACCAGCGGGGGTTTGTCGCAAGCCCGCAATGCTTTTAGCTGTTTCTTTAGTGGTATCAATCAGTTCCTCATGCAGCGCGCCCAAAATACCGTTTCTGCCTGCGTATACTTTGCCGATGACATCGGGGTGGGCTCGGGCTGTTTCTATAACACCGCAAGCCGACGCATTAATGACTGCTGTTACGCCTCCTGACTGTGCATAAAATACGTTGCCCCGAATCGTATGTGATGCTCGCACTGTACCTTCCTTTGCTGCTAAGACCACTATTGTCGGCGATAGAGGTACTTTCTGCGACTATTTGTGTCCTCATTTGTGCGACAATTTGTCTTTCTTGATCTGAAATGCATCCATGACCCCACTTCTTGTTTTGTTCTGGCGAATCTGTAGTTTGAAGACGGGACCAGAATCCGTTCCAACTAGCGTCTTACTTCTCGGGCTCATCATTGTAGCCAACACCCTGGTTAGCATTCTTGTTTCAACCGTGATCGCTACTGCTGTTCTGGCGGCAGATCCGACTCTGCTTGAACAAAACCCAGACCTTGCCACGCATGATGCTTATTCCACTGCTGTGTTGTTTCAGACCTTGACTCAGGTCATCGTCAGCCAAGCCACCGTTGCGGGTACAATTTTCTTATTCTTGAACCTCATGGGTCACGCCAATCGATTCCCTCGAACCATCACCGCAATTTTTGGTGCAGACCTATTCATAACAAGTGTTTCAGGGGTAATCATTTTTCTAGCATTTGCCATCAACCCTGCCATGGCTTCAATTATTGTCACTCTGCTGATGTTTTGGTCTTTGACCGTGATCGGTTTTATCCTGCACAAAGCACTGGGGGTTCACATTGGCTTTGGCATTGCGATATCTTTGTTTGTGGTCATCTTTTCTTTAGCGCTCAGCACCTGGGCGGTCATCTAGTGGCTCAACACATTTACTTCTTAGGTATCGGCGGGACATTGATGGGAAGTTTGGCGCAACTTGCCACCCAAATGGGTTACCAAGTCAGCGGCAGCGATCAAGCCATATACCCACCCATGAGTGACCAGTTGGATGACGCAGGCATTGTTGTGCACGAAGGTTTCGACGCCAAACAGCTAGAGCCTGCGCCGGACCTAATTGTCATAGGCAATGCTGGCTTACCTCGTGGCAATCCAGCCGTTGAGTACATACTCGATCAGGGCTTAGCTTACACCTCTGGCGCTGCGTGGTTGGGGGACACTGTGCTACGGAATCGTTGGGTCCTGGCAGTTGCCGGAACTCATGGCAAAACCACAACCGCCAGCATGCTCACATGGATTCTAGACCAAGCCGGCCTACAGCCGGGCTACCTGATTGGTGGCGTGCCCAACAACCTTGCCTTATCAGCACGTTTAGGCGACAGCTCTTTCTTTGTGGTGGAGGCAGACGAGTACGACACCAGCTACTTTGACCGTAGATCAAAATTTGTCCACTATCGACCACGCACTTTGGTACTCAATAACCTGGAGTTTGATCACGCAGACATCTTTGACGACATCCAGGCCATTCAAACTCAGTTCCACCAACTGCTACGCACCGTTCCCAGCAGTGGGCTAATACTGGCGCCGAGTTCTGATGACAACATGAACGAAGTACTCGCCATGGGGTGTTGGTCACAGCTGGCTCGAATAGGTGATGAGGTACCCAAAAAAACGTTTGACGCTGACAATGGTGATCTTTGGTCCGCTGCAAATACCTCTGCGGATGGCACTGGGTTCGATATCGTACTCAATGGCAAATCTCACGGTCGCATAGCGTGGAGCTTACTGGGTCGCCATAACCAACAGAACGCTCTAAACGCCCTCGCGGCAGCACGACATGTCGGTGTGCCAATTGATCAGGGGGTTATCGCGCTGAATAAATTCGAAGGTGTAAAACGACGCCTTGAGCTGCTTTTCGAAAATGATTATTTTGCCTTATACGATGATTTTGCGCACCATCCTACAGCGATTCGCAGCACCTTAGAGGGTCTACGCAAGAGTGTTGGCGGCGACAACATACTCGCCGTGATTGAACCTCGTACCCACACGATGTCCTTAGGCACATTGCGCCACGAGCTTAAGACCTGTTGCGCCGCAGCTGATCGAGTATTTTGGTTTCGTGCCGAGAACATCAAGTGGGACCTATCTGAAGTACAACAAAACAGCATCGTGCCAGCGACCATGTTCGACAAACACGATAGGTTGATTAAAGGTTTGTTGCAGGAGAACAGCGCCGCTAACACACAGAAAAATAAAAAAACCCACGTCGTCATCATGAGCAATGGTGCTTTTGGTGGCATCTACAAAGACCTGGTGGCACAACTCGCCTAGCGCCGGTACCGCGCAGGTTGCGACTCAAACCATAAGAAAACTCAGACACTTATCTAAGAGGGAAATGATGATAATTCGCAATACCTTAATTTTATTGATAGGCCTCGCCTTGGCATCGACCATTCAGGCAAAAGAAGATTGGTATCCTTCAAAATATGGAGCTGGCGACACTCTAGGTGCTCTGAACAACCTCAGTGCTGATAAAGTACTTCAAGCTGTGCGTCTAGTTAAAACAGGCAAAACCTATGCGCTAGGTGTTGAAACTGGACCAGATTCCCCCGCTTACCCACCTCGCTCCTATTCGATGACCATCCTTCAATTGGACGACGGCACCGGCACACCTCTGGGCAGTAACAAAGCCACGGGCAATGACGATCTGATGAACATGTGGATGGGCATTGGTAGCCAAATTGATGGGCTTGGCCACATGGGTATCAATCACGTCTATTACAACGGCCATCATGCCAGCGATTTTGTTACGCTCAAGGGCCTAACTAAACTGTCTATCGACAAGTTGCCACCCATGGTCTCCCGAGGCGTTTTACTCGATATGACAAAGCTTCTTGGTACCGACCTCATTGCCGAAGGCATTGCTTTTAATCGTGAAGAAATAGATGCCGCAGCTAAAGCCGCTAACCTAGAAATCGAACACGGTGACGTTGTGCTTTTTCACACTGGCTGGCTGAATGTAATGTCCAGTGACCCCGTACGCTTCATGGCCGGAGAGCCCGGATTAGGGCTGCAAGGCGCAAAGTATCTGGCCGAACTTGGCGTGGTTGCAGTTGGCGCAGACAACTGGGCACTTGAAGTTTTACCTGCAGAGGACAAAACCCATGCATTTCCTGTGCACCCAGAACTATTGGCTAAAAATGGCGTCTATATTCTAGAAAACATGGACACCCGCGCCTTGGCTGCAGACAACGCTACAGAGTTTCTATTCGTATTGGGCCAACCCCGTTTTGTGGGTGCTGTGCAAGCGGTGATCAACCCAATCGCTATTCGTTAAGTGGAACTGTCACTAAAAAATATTGACGCGCTAACTCAACTTGCACACGCTCATCACTGGCTTGATCTCAGCGTCCACATAATATCCCTCAGCAAACCTGGTGAGGGAAATATGAATAAGGTTCTGCGCGCCAACTTAAGCGATGGTCAGAGTCTGATATTCAAGCAGTCGCTACCCTACGTCGCAAAGTATCCAGACATTGCTGCACCCATAGAACGACTAGATACAGAAGCCGAGTTTTATGCAGCCGTGAGTAGCAACAGTGAATTGTCAGCAAGGGTGCCTAAAATTCTTGGGTACAACCCCCAACATCACCTCCTCTGCATGCAAGACCTCCATGGTGCAAGCGACATGACGAGCCTCTACCAAATCGGCCAGGCAGACCAAGTGGACCAAGACGGCGACAATTGTCGTGAGGCTCTTACAGAATTGTTGGTGTGGTTGAGCAAACTGCATTCCCAACCGATAGCAGACCTAGACTCGGCCAAGTTCCAAAACATGGCCATGCGCAGGCTCAATCATCAACATATTTTTGACCTACCGTTCAACGCAAACAACGGCTTCGAATTGCCGACACTTGTCGCAGAGTTTGCGCGGCAGCATTTTCATGACAACAACACAGTTACAGCTGCCCGCCGCCTAGGAGATATATACCTAGGTCGCTATCCTGACGATTCCATGCCTTGTCTGTTGCATGGTGACTACTACCCTGGCAGTTGGCTACAACACAAATCATCCGGAGCCATGATCATTGACCCAGAGTTTTCGTTTATAGGTCCGGCAGAGTTTGACCTTGGCGTTATGTTCGCACACCTGATGATGGCAGGTGTATCTGAGGTGAGCCGCAAGCAACTGATGCAAGCCTACACCCCATCTAACCACTTCAATTCTATTCTGGCTCAGCAGTTTACGGGCGTGGAAATCACACGCAGACTACTAGGGATTGCACAGCTACCGCTGCAAATTAGCGACCACAAAAAGTGTGACCTTCTCATGACCGCACACAACATGTTGATGTCATCATGACCAAACTCATTATAGATACCGATGTTGCCTTGGGTGTTTGGGCCCAGGGTCGCCCCAGAGATATAGATGACGGTTTTGCTATTGTAGAAGCCATTAATAGTAGCTCAATAGAATTGTTAGGCATAACTTGCGTATTTGGTAACGGCCCCATTGAGGAGGTATATCGCGTTGCCACCGAAATAGTAGAATTAAAAAAAGCCGCTGTCCCGGTCCTCATGGGCGCGCAAGAAGCAATGGCAGTAGATGGCATCGTTACTTCGGCGGTAAAGTTTTTAGCTGAACAACTGCGCAAGCAACCTCTCACTATTGCCGCGATTGGTCCCCTGACAAACATTGCTCTTTTGGTTGAACACTATCCTGAAGTGTTACATAACATCGAAACTCTCATCATGGTGGCGGGACGCAGCAAAGGGGCACAATTTTATATTGGCGACACCGGACCTGTTCAAGATTTTAATTTCGAAAGCGATATCGAAGCAGCTCAAAAAGTAATGTCAGCGAATATACCCTGCGTTCTGATGGGATTTGAACTCACGAGCCAGGTTTGTATTACCAAGTCAGACTTACAAACGATCAAGGCCAAGGGTAATCCTACCGCACAATATTTTTACGACAACTCCGCCGCCTGGTGTGATCACTGGACCAAAACTTTCCCGGTAGATGAGGGTTTTCATCCCTGGGACTCTGCCACAATAGCTTGGCTCCTCAATGCGGGCTGGTTTGTGCACGAACAGAGAGGCGCGCGCATAGATGCGCATAATAAGAAATTTGAATGCGATCCCAATTTTTCCGGCCCTAAGCACACATACTGCACTGGGTTTACACAAGGTGGTGCGAGAGCATTCGTCGAAAAAGTTGTTAGCGAGGTTTATTGATCTAGTGGATGTTATGCTCAAAAACAAGAACATCATTATAACCGGGGCAGCCAGCGGTATAGGTCGTGCCAGCAGCAAGCTTGCTGCCGATTTTGGCGCTCAAGTTTTATGTGTCGACTTATCTGACGCTGTGCATGACACCGCAGCACAAATCAATGAATCCGGTGGACGAGCGATCTCACTTCAAGCCGATGTCAGTGACGAAGCTGCAGTAAAGGGGTACGTCGACACCTGCATCTGCGAATTTGGTCGCATAGATGGTATTTACGCAAACGCAGGCATCGGCGGTGGCGGCAAACCGATGTTGGAACTCACTGTAGAAGATTGGCAACGAACATTAACAGTCAACACTGTCAGTGTCTTTCTGGCGGTCAAACACACCGTGCCTCATTTTACCCAACAAGGCTTTGGATCCATTTTGTGTACCGCTTCTGTTGCCGCACTTCGCGCCAACGCCGGTGGCGTTGACTACAGTGCCAGTAAAGCTGGCGTGGTAAGCATCGTCCAAACCGTGGCCTACCAACTATACGGTACGGGCGTGCGCATCAACGCCATCTGCCCTGGTCTGATCGAAACCGGTATGACTAAACCCATATTTGATCGAGCCCGTGGCAAAGGTAGTGATGATCGCATAGGGCAAATCAACCCGACCAAACGTTACGGCCAACCGCAAGAGATTGGTCAAATGGCGTGTTTTTTGTTGAGCGATAGGGCCTCGTACGTAAACGGACAAGCGGTTCCCGTGGACGGCGGTTTATCTGCTTCACATCCCTGGGTGTTTCCCAAAGTCTAATAAGTTCCAGTCCAAAATACGCAGTATTTGGGGCTAGAACTAGCGAGGGGCAGTGGCGTTTGCATGCAAACGTCGCCCGTTGGCTTGCCAACGGTAGATGCCACGAGACAAAACCCATAGGGTTTTGGAAGGTTTCTACAAGAAACCGTTGGTAGGAAATTGCCAGGAAGGCAATTTCTGAACAGGAACTAACAAGGACCAACAACGGGTTATGAATATGCGTTTACTCACATTTTTGATCGTCTGTGCTCTGGGTGCCTGCGCTACCGCCAGCGAAACAAACTCCCCAGCTCAAGCCGACACAGAAACTCTACATGCTCAGGTCCCCGAGGCTTGGGAACAAGCCATAAACAAACATATTGGCAATTTGCACGTCGAAGAATTCTTACCCCCCAACAGCCCAGTTCCTTGGCAGCAAAAACTGTCTTATGAAGCACTTTCAGGCTCCGGATTACCTGATCCATTAACCTTTGTTCAAGGCTTAGCTGAACAGCAGAGCAAGTTGTGCAACGATTTTGAAGACTTCAATATCTTCGCTGGATTCGAAAACGGCTACCCATCAGTGGTCCGAATACTTCAGTGTGGCGAAAATCACCGCACCCATAAACCCATTCTAACTATGATAAAGGTCATTCGCGGTAACAAAGCGTTGTACATAATATCTAGAATCTGGCGGCTGGAGAAAACGCCCCCTCAGCTTGCAGATCAACAAGCCGAATTCCCTATCGATCAAGCAGAAGTGGCGGCGTGGTCTCAAATACTACGCTCCATCACCCTTTGTGACAGTAGTCTAGCGGCGCACGCCTGTACTCCCAAGGCGTCTCCCGAAACCTCTTCTCCCAAGGCCCCTTCTCCCAAGGCCCTTTCTCCCAAGGCATAAGAGACATGTGGCCACAAACAACATTACTGGAGTTATTTGGCACGCAGTTGCCCATCATTCAGGCACCCATGGCCGGCGCCAACGATTCTGCCATGACCATAGCGGTGAGTCAGGCCGGTGGCCTAGGTTCTCTGCCTGGCGCCATGCTCGACCAGGCAAGCCTTAAGCGCGAACTCAGCAGCATCACCCAAGCCACTTCGAAACCATTCAATGTTAACTTTTTCTGTCATCAAGAGCCTGATCTGAATCCAGCTGCTCACAAGATATGGCACGCACAACTACAATCACTTTTTGATGAGTTTGGGGTCAGCCCGCCCCCACCACCAACAACTTCCAGTCGCCTACCTTTCGACACAGCCAGCTGCGCTATCGTAGAAAAGTTCCGGCCTCGTGTGGTGAGCTTCCATTTTGGCTTACCTAAACCTGAGCTGGTTGAACGTGTCAGATCAGCAGGCTGTAAAATTATTAGCTCTGCAACCACTGTCGAAGAAGCTTTGTGGTTACAAAGCCATGGCTGTGACGCGATCATCGCCCAGGGTTACGAGGCAGGCGGACATAGAGGTATGTTTCTCAGCCAAGACATCAATACTCAACCGGGAATTATGGCGTTATTACCGCAAGTGGTGGATGCGGTTAAAGTACCGGTTATTGCCGCTGGAGGCATTGCCGATGGCAGAGGCATAGCCGCCGCTTTTGCACTCGGTGCGGCTGGAGTACAACTAGGCACTGCATACCTACTGACACCAGAAGCAACCATTTCGCAGTTACACCGCACGGCATTGCTGCAATGCAAAGACAATCAAACCGCCCTGACCAATGTTTTTTCGGGAAAACCTGCACGCTGCATCATGAACCGAATGATGCGAGAGATTGGTCCAATGTCAGATAAAGCACCCAGCTTTCCAACCGCAGGCAACGCGCTAACGCCGCTTCGTAAAAAGGCACAAGCGATGGGCAGTGCCGACTTCGGATCTCTTTGGTCAGGCCAAGCGGGGAGCCTCTGTCGCACAATGGGCGCCGGCGAACTGACCGAGCAACTTGCTACCGAAGCACTACATCGCTTAGCGGTGCTTTCAAACAACGCCTAGGAGCCTGCGCAGACTCCCCTAGAACAGATCGTCAGGAAAATCCATAAGCGCGTGTGCACTTGCAGCGATACTTCGCTCTAAACCGTGGGTTTTTGGCAGCAAACGTTGGTAAAAGAACATTGAGGTGGCTTTTTTAGCTTCCCCAAACTCATCTTGCGGGGCTAGTTCTGCCATGCGCGCCCATAACCAAGCATATAGGGTTAAGCCCATGAGTTCGAGATAGTCAGTAGACACAGCGCCGGGCAAATTAGGCTCGTCTTTAGCACGCCCAACAACAGAAGCCGTTACCCGAACCAGCCTATCTAGTGCCTCGTTAAACTCTATCTGATGAACCTGTGCAATTCGGGTCTGGGCCATTTGATCGACTAGCTTGCGCACAGTAGCACCACCATCGCGTAGCACCTTACGCCCAACCAGGTCTAAAGCTTGCACCCCATTGGTGCCTTCGTAAATTTGCGAGATGCGCGTATCTCTAACAATCTGCTCAACGCCCCATTCCCGAATATAACCATGGCCACCAAATACTTGTTGCGCCATCACCGCACCTTCAAAACCTTTGTCGCTCAAATAGGCTTTGGCCACAGGCGTTAGCAATTCCGCCAGCTCTTGTGCCGACCGGTCGCCGTTGTATTTTGCAAGATCAAGCTGCATGCCTACAAACAAACCAAACGCCCGTCCCGCTTCGTTGTATGCTCGCTGGGTAAGCAACATGCGCCGCACATCTGGATGCACCAGAAGAGAATCGGCAGCGGCGTGGGGGTTTTGTGCACCGGTTGGTGACCTACCCTGTAAACGGTCTTTGGCGTAACTGGCGGCTTGTTGATATGCCAACTCTCCGCTGCCCAAACCCTGCAAACCCACCGACAAGCGCTCATAGTTCATCATAGTGAACATGGCAGCGAGCCCACGGTTTTCCTCACCGAGCAAAAAACCTGTTGATTGATCGTAGTTGATGACACTGGTTGCGCTCCCGCGAATACCCATTTTATGTTCTATGGAACCACTAGACCAACTGTTGCGCTCACCCAAACTGCCGTCTTCGTTGGGTAAGAATTTTGGAACGATGAACAGTGATATACCCTTGGTACCATCTGGCGCGCCAGGTAACTTGGCCAGCACCAAGTGAATAATATTTTCAGCCAGGTCATGTTCCCCGCCGGTAATAAATACTTTAGTCCCAGAAATGTGATAACTGCCATCAGCTTGGGGTTCCGCCTTGGCACGCATAATGCCTAGATCCGTGCCTGCATGGCTTTCAGTTAAAGCCATGGCACCGGTCCATTGCCCTGCATACATCTTCGGCAAATAGGTTTCTTTCTGCTGCTTGGTGCCATGTGTTTCGATGCACAACGAGGAACCTACCGTCAGCGTGCCATACAAATATAAACTCGTATTGGCTGCCCATAACATCTCTTCGACAATGCACGCCAACATTTTTGGCATGCCCTGACCACCATAATTGACATTTCCCGCTAAACCTAACCAACCCCCGCCGGTAATTTCTGTAAAGGGTAACTTATAGGCATCCGGAGTGGAGACCTCACCATTATCCCAGGTGCAGGCCTGCTCATCACCGGGCTGGTTACTGGGTGTAACAACTTCCGCTGCAATACGACCGCCCTCAGCAACCACTGCCCGCACCAGGTCTTCGCTAATTTCAGCAAAGGCTTCTATTTCTGGCCATAGGTCTTGAACACGAAATACTTCAAACAGTAGAAATTGGGCGTCTCTCTCCGGCGGTTGGTACTGCAATGTGACTCCCCTCAATATATTTACGACAACCGCGGATGATACCTGTGTCTGAGGTTAAAGGAGAGCCACGGTTCAAAATAAAAAGCGCCGCGAGCGAAACCGAATAGCCGCGAGCGAAACCGAATAGCCGCGAGCGAAACCGAATAGCGGCGTGCGAAACCGAACAACCTCGTACTGATTTCTAAATTCACCCGTTCGACTAGTCTATGTTTTCGACCCGACGTCGGAGAAAACGCATCAGTGCTTGAGTGTGCAGTCGAGTGAGAATTTCGTTTGAAAGGTTGATCCCCTCCGCCGCCATCGTTGCGGTATCTTCCGACAGGGTGCCAGTAAACGCGTTGAGGAATATCTCCACTTCGAACTCTGCCAATGTATTAATCGCGTCCGAAAATCGTTTTAAGTACTGCGCGTCATAACCTGACTTGCCTTGATACCCTCGGTTCAACAATTGCCCCCATTGTTCGACAATGTCAGCATCACGGAAATCGACCCGCGCTCCTTCTGCAGATTGGGTTATGGAGATAACGCCTAGATCATGTAGCTGTTGAATGGATTGCACACAAAGCCCCGCCTTAGCTGCGACCACGTGGAGGTCTTGATCCCGCGCGGGTAGACTGCCGTTAACATGAGAATGAACCGACAGCTCAAACATGGCTAGGTCATCGCTGGCAGACAAGGCGTCGTAGTCAAACTCCTGCAACATCGTCTTTATTGTATCCAAAGACAGCGAACGCTGCTGTTGCAACTGCTTGATGGTGTTAATGCGAACGACATGCTCATGCGTATAATGGGCGACATTAGGCTTTGGGCGCGCTGGTTCTGGTAACAACCCCTCACGCAAGTAGAAGTGGATCGCTTCTCGACTGACGCCGGTTTGTGCCGTCAAGTCTTTCATTTTTAAACACGCGCTCACCCGGGACATCAAATCTGAAATTCAGCT
>JAADHW010000057.1 GCA_013151695.1 Gammaproteobacteria bacterium | reverse complement strand
TTTACCACTTGACCTCTCACGGTGCGACCTTAGGTCGTGAACATATGCCTTTCTCTACTGATCAGCCGATCACTTGTGCGGGTGTGTTTGTTATCCCGGGTGATATTGTGGTTGGCGATGGTGAAGGCGTTGTGATCATTCCGATGGCGTTGCTTGAAGAGGTTGTTCGTGATGCACTGGTTCAGGAGCAGAAGGAAGATTATGCCCTTGAACGTGTTGCGGCTGGAGAGTCCACCATTGGTCTGTTTCCGCTTGCGAAAGAAAACCAAGACGCGTTTGAGGTGTGGTTAGCGGCTAGGAAAAATTAGAATTTCGCGATGAAATTGGAACCATCATGAGCACTAGAAAAAGCATTTCCATAGTCGGCCTAAGTCATCTCACAGCAATACCGGCGGCTACCAGAATTGGACCCCTATTGATTTCTAGTGTGGTGTCGCCTTATGACCCAGGTACTCGAAATGTACCCGACACCATTGAGCAGCAATATGCCAACATCTTCCGTTACATTGGGCTGATGCTGGTTGAGGGCGGAGCAGATTGGTCTCATGTTGCTAAAATGGAGTTCTGGGTACCCAGTGCCGAGTATCGTCCCGCTTTGGAAGCACCTTGGTTAGATAGATTCCCGGATGAAAAAAGCAGGCCGGCTCGACACACACATATTGGACAGGGCAAGGCGGTTTCTGCTTCGTTTATTGCCTATATCGAGAATAACTAAAGACCCTGCAAAACTAGTGCGTAAGGTTGTTAGTCTTGATGGAAAACTTCATCCATCTCAGACCACCAAGTGCCTTCGGCTCGATCTGCATCCGGAATTTGCATGCTTTCCATAATGTCCCACCACTCTTGCATGCGTGGGGCGGAGGCTAACTTTTTCATACAAGCTTCGTACTCGCCATCAGCTCCGTGATATTCGTAGTAGCCAAATAGCTGGCCCTTGAAGTGGAATATTGAATAGTTTCGAATGCCGGCTGCATGTATGGCAGTAGCTATTTCTGGCCAAATGTTTTGATGGTAACGGATGTACTCAGAGGTTTTGCCTCTCTTTAAACCGAGTCTTTGACCGAAGCGTTTCACCGTAGGCCTCCTTTTGTTGGTTAGTCTCGCCCTATGTTCAGCCCGTAGAATGCCTCTGCATTGCCACCTAGAATTGCTTGCTGTTGCTCATGGTTTAGAGAGGCTAGCAATTGCAACGTAACTTCTCGCCATGCCAAATAACCCCTCGCCAACGCAACAACTGGCCAATCGCTCCCCCATAGTAGTCTTGCGGGTCCAAAGCAATTTAACAGGTGATCAACATAGGGACGTAAGCTCTCTAGGGTCCACTGTGACTCCGCTTCGGTGACTAAACCCGAAAGCTTGCAACTGACCTTTGTCTGCGACGCAAGTTGGGCCATATGCTGTGCCCAGGGTTGAAATTGACGTTTGGCAATATTGGGCTTTGCAGCATGGTCGACGACAACTTTCAGGCTTGGGTGTTTTTTACAAAGCCTGATGAGTGGTGTGATATGGATCGGATAGATGAGTGCGTCGAATCGAATCTGTTTACTGACAAGTGCTTCAATCACGGGTGTAAATTTCTCGGTCAACATCCAATTCGGGTCTTCGATGTCTTGAATCATCGGACGAACGCCAACAAAGCTTGGGTGTTTGCAGAAAACAGAAAGTTGGTGGATGGCGTCTGAGGCTTCAAAGTCTATCCAACCCACAACTCCGGCGATGAAATCGTGTTTATCGGCAAGCGCGAGTAAGAAGCGGGTTTCGGCTAGGGTAGGTGCGGCCTGAACCACTACCGTGTGTGTGATGCCATGTGGTTGTTGAACTTGGTGTAAGTGCGCTGGTTCAAAGTCACGGTACAATGGTTTGAGGTCAGGTGTTAGCCAGGTGTAATCACCGCGAGCCAGTTGCCAAAAGTGTTGGTGTGCATCAATCATCAATAGGCGCATCGATGTGTATGAGGTTTTGATCTTTAAGGTCATGCCAGAGTTGCTTAGGGATGGTGAGATTAAGCCACTGGGCGTTCAATGTGACTTCTTGCGCAGAGCGTGCGCCGGGTAAACCGCTAACAACTGCGGGGTGGAGAAGTGGAAAGCGAAGTGCTGCAGCGCCTAATGGTACGTTGTACTCGTGACATATCTGGCGCAAGGCGGCTACTTTATCGGTGATAGTCTTATTTGCTGGGGCGTAGTCGTAGTGAGTGGGTGTGTTGGGTAGCTCTGCTAGCACGCCAGAATTAAAAGGGCCACCGATGATAAGCGACACACCTTTGGTGGCGCACAGTGGCAGCAAGTTCCTGAGCGCATCTTGTTCTAGTAGCGTATAGCGACCTGCCAATAAGAAGCAGTCGAATTCGGCGTGTTGCATTGCGGACATGCAAACTTCAGTTTCGTTGACACCAAGGCCGATGGCATCAATACGACCTTCGTTGCGGAGTTCGTGTAATGCCCTATAACCATCTTGCATGGCCTGGCGAAAGTATTCTGGTGCTTTTTCTTTGCCATGAGTCATGCGCCCGAGGTCGTGGAACAATACGATGCTGATGTGTTCAACACCTAGTCTTTCGCAACTCGTTTGAAAAGAACGCATGACCCCGTCGTAGGTATAGTCAAAGACCGGGTCATAAGGCAGGGCATCTATGAAACCATGGTCTTCTCGCGGAGGCCTATTGCGTGCTAGAAGGCGCCGGCCTACTTTACTCGACAGCGTGATGGGAGGGTTGGTTGGGTTGTTTAGCATCGACAACATGTGTCCAATACGCTGCTCGGATAAGCCGTACCCGTAAAAAGGTGCAGTATCTATGTGGTTGATGCCGAGGCTTAGTGCAGTTTGCATAGTATCGAATGCAGCTTGGTCTGTAATGGGTGAGTAAAGATTTCCAAAGGCAGCCCCTCCGAGGCCAAGTTGGCTGACCATCGCCCTTGTGTTCCCTAGCTGTGTTCGGGTGATAGGTGGGTTCATTGTGTCGTGTGGACCCATAGTTACAAGGTATCCGTGGTGCCTCTTAGCACTGGTGCGCAGCCAGTTTTGATGAGATTTGAGTAGCACTTTTGCACAACAGGTCCACTACTATTTTGATGCTTGGATGATCTGTTTTTATACGGCGTTTTACGTAAGGGATACTCAATGCTGCGATGGCACTGCTGGTGCCTGTCGTAAAAACAGGGGCCCCCAAATCTGTGATGCCTTCAACAAAGGTGCTGGGTGCGCGCCGGTGGCCGAGTTTGCGGATACGCTTCAAATCGCGGTGTACTTGCTCTATCGAGAAGCTATTTTCTTCAGCCATTTGTTGAAGCCAAGTGTTTAAGGTTGAGTCGGGCTGGAATGCCAATAGTACTCTACCAGAGGTTGAATCCACTAAGCTTCGACGGTGTCCGATGCGAACTGAAAAGCCAACATCAGTAGGGCTTTCTACGCGGGCAATAACTACAATTTGATTGCCACTCACCACCGCCAAATGAACAGACTGGCGAGAGTCTTCGGCCAGATGTTCCATTATCGGTAGTGCAGTTCGGAGTAGATAGGCTGTTGGGGGGCTTTGCATTGCCATTTCGAAAAGCTTTGTGGTTAATTTAAAGCCATCACCTACATCGTCACGTGCGATATAACCTCGGTGTTCGAGGACGTTTTGCATGCGGAAGATCTCGTTACGTGAGCGGCCGAGGGTTCTAATAATTTCAGATGTTGATAGCGGCCGAGGTGTTCGCGCCAATAGCTCTATGAGGTCTAGACCCTTCTCCAGTGCGGGCGCGCGATACTGTTGTGGCGTGTTGCGTGGCATAGTGCGCATAGTAGTATAGATTTATATATGAAATCATGATTTATTGACAAAAATACTAATTTTCGCGACAGTGGCAGAATGAAGCTACATTTCACTAAGCTTGTTGCCCGAGATATACGTTTCCCGACTTCTGAGTTTTTGCACGGCTCGGACGCTATGAACCCTGATCCTGACTATTCTGCTGCGGTTGCCATCTTGGAAACGAATGATTCTGGGCTGCAGGGGCATGGTCTAACATTTACTATTGGTCGTGGTAACGAAATTTGTGTTGCGGCTATTAGAGCTTTCGAAAAACATGTGGTTGGACGTGAGCTAGATGAAATTGAAGCAGACTTGGGTGGTTTTTGGAGATCGCTAGCGGGAGATAGCCAGCTGCGCTGGCTGGGTCCTGAAAAAGGAGTCATCCATCTGGCCATGGCGGCGGTAGTGAATGCTGTCTGGGATGCGTTGGCGCGTCGAGCCGGTAAACCGCTGTGGAAGTATATGGTTGATATGACGCCCCAAGAGATTGTTCGTGCGGTGGATTTTAGGCACATTCAAGATGAACTTACACCTGAGCAAGCTTTAAGTTTGTTGGAACTCAAACAGACGGGCCGTAAGAAGCGAGAAGCGTATCTGCTTCAATACGGATATCCAGCTTACGTCACCTCAGCTGGATGGTTAGGTTACGATGAACAAACCATTCGCCAGCGCTGTCGGGAGGCGATAGCCGAAGGTTGGCAACACTTCAAAATTAAAGTGGGTGCAGATCATGCCGATGACATGCATCGTTGTCGAATTATTCGTGAAGAAATTGGGGATGAGCGAAAGTTGATGCTCGATGCCAACCAGGTATGGGAAGTAGAAGAAGCCATCGTACGCATGCATGCTCTCTCACAATTCAACCCGTGGTGGATCGAAGAGCCTACCAGTCCTGACGACATATTAGGACACGCGCGTATTGCCAAGGCTCTGCACCCAATCGGCATCGCCACTGGAGAGCATTGTCATAATCGGGTGATGGTTAAGCAGTTGCTTCAAGCTGGTGCGGTAGATTTTTTACAAATTGATGGCTGCCGCCTAGGCGGT
This sequence comes from Gammaproteobacteria bacterium, assembly GCA_013151695.1. Taxonomy (GTDB): domain Bacteria; phylum Pseudomonadota; class Gammaproteobacteria; order Pseudomonadales; family Azotimanducaceae; genus UBA4421. Next base: position 4,332 of record JAADHW010000057.1, on the reverse strand, counting down.
GTTAATGAGGTTATTGCAGTGATGCTATTGGCGGCAAAATTCGGCGTTCCAGTTTGTCCTCATGCAGGAGGCGTAGGTTTGTGCGAGCACGTCCAACACTTTTCAGCCTTTGACTACATTGCGGTTAGCGGCAATTTAGACAATCGTATCACGGAGTATGCTGATCATTTACATGAACATTTTGTTCAACCCGTACAAATGCGCGGGGGACACTACGTACTTCCGAAGACCCCAGGTTTAGGGGTCGAAATGCACGCCCACAGTATGCGTCGTTTCGAATTTCCCCAAGGGGAGATATGGCAGCAGCGGAGTAGAATATGACTGACTATCGTGCCACCAAGGCGTCGTTGGGCAGCCATCCTGTTCCGCAATGGTTTGATGATGCCAAACTAGGCATCTTCATTCATTGGGGACTGTTTGCCATACCTGCTTTTGCCCCAAGACAAAACAATGTTGCCGACGCCTTCAATAACAACTATGCGCTGTCTGCAGTGATGACCCCTTATACAGAGTGGTATGACAACGCCATTCGAGTTTCTGAAAGCCCTTCGGCGGCTTATCATGCTGAACATTATGGTGATCGGCCCTATACAGATTTTAAGACAGATTTTGAAACCGGCTTGGAGCATTGGGACGTTGAGGAATGGGCGAAGTTGTTCAAACGTTCTGGGGCGGGCTACGTCGTGTTGGTCACAAAGCACCATGACGGGTTTTGTTTATGGCCCAGCCAAGTGACCAATCCGCATCGCGCTAACTGGCACACGCAGCGCGATGTGGTGGGTGAGTTAGCCGAAGCTGTACGAGCACAAGGGTTACGTTTCGGGATTTATTATTCGGGTGGAATAGATTGGAGTTTTAATTCCACCCCAGTGCGAACATTGATTCAATTCATTGGCTCTATGCCTGGTGGGGAGTATCCGGCTTATGCAGAAGCTCATATTCGTGAGCTGATAGAACGCTATCAACCCAGCATACTTTGGAATGATATCTCTTGGCCTACTTCTCTGAAGCCGATGTTGCAGATGATGGCAGATTATTATGAGGCTGTGCCAGAAGGTGTGGTCAATGATCGATGGATGCATCGGAATTTTGTGATGCGTATGCTGACCTTGAAGCCTGTGCAATGGCTTTTAGACAAATGGCTTGAACGTCGCATACGGAAAAAAACTGAGGCAGGCGATACCGACAAGGGGCTTATCCCACCTATGCCAGCACATTTCGACTTTCGCACACCCGAGTACACAACTTTCGATACCATTCAACCGCAGAAATGGGAAGCGACACGCGGCATGTCTGCTTCATTTGGTTTTAATCGCGGGGATACCGAAGAACACTACGAAGACAAAGGAGAATTGGTCCGCAGCTTCATTGATACGGTGTCGAAGAATGGTAACTTATTACTTAACGTCGGGCCGCGGGGTGAAGATGGCAGCATTCCGGATCCTCAACGCCAACGTCTTGAATCTCTTGGTGATTGGCTGCAAAAAAATGGTGAAGCTATTTATGCAACGCAACCCTGGCAACAAGCACAAGGCATCACTCAATGCGGTGTTCCGATTCGTTTTACTTGGGCCCAAGTTGCGGGAGATTCGAGCAGCGATCAACGCCGCGGCAGCGGCAGTAGAAACGTTTATGCAATATTGTTGGGCTCAACTAATGGCACAAATATTTCGATAGAGTTGCCGCGTACCTTAAAATGTGCATCCCATGTAAGGCGACTCTCCGATGACACTATATTTGCAGGGACAGTGAGAGAAACATCTACGGGACAACTGCTGAGTTTTAACTTGGATGCACCGTTATCTTCAAGTCCAGCGTATGCGTTTGTTATCGGCTCGCAGGAGTAGGCGAAGTAGAAGCTATGTGTGATAGCTTGTCTGGATTTCTGACAACGTATATCACCGCTGTGTTGCCAGCATCATCTTCTTTCAAGCATAGTGTTCCTACTACTTTGTTGTTTTCATACAGCAAAATTCCAGGCTGACTGTTGACGATTGTTTCTTTGATTTTTAGGTTCGACCAAAAGTTTTGCCAGATGTTATGCAACAGCGCAACCACATTTAGCCTGCCGCGGATGATCTGCTTCATGGCCATCACTTTGCCCCCGCCGTCGCTCCAAAACTCCACGTCTTCGGCTAACAAGTCTGTAAGTGCTTGCGGGTTGTTGTCATTCAAGGCGTGTAGAAATGCTTTGAGAAGGGTTTCACTTCTTCGCTGAGACGTTTGGCTTCGAACATTCTGTACGGTTAGATGTTTCTTCAACCTAGAGTTCACCTGGCGGCAGGCTATGTCTGTCATTTTAACTACTTTGGCCGTGTCGGCATAGGAGTAGTCGAACACTTCGTGGAGCAGATATACGGCTCGTTCCACAGGTGTTAGGCGTTCCAGTAAAAGCATGAATGCGGTGGTGAGAGATGCGGCTAGCTCAACATCGTTAAGACTGGTGTAAGCATCTTCTTCAACCACCGGTTCAGGAAGCCAGGTGCCGATATAGTTTACTCTTTTACGTTGTGCGGCTTTTAGCATGTCAATGCAACGACGCGTGCATACACTCATCAGCCAAGCTTCAGCATTTTTTATACTTGAGACCTCAGCTTCGAGCCACCTAACGTAGGTGTCCTGTAAAGCGTCTTCCGCGTCTGCGATAGAGCCCAGCATACGATAAGCGATACCCCACAACCGTGGCTTTGCCAGTAAGAAAGAATCTTTAGGATCTAGCGGAGTAGGCACAACATAACTCAGGGTTGGGAGTGCTGGTGTTTGGGTTAAAAGGTGCTTGCATGGGCAGCCATTTGTATTCTATTCCAAGTATTGATCATAACCACGACCAGCATAAGCGTACCAATATCTTCATCGCTAAGATGCTCTTGCAGGTTTTTGTGTAAGCTGTCGAGGTCCGCTTTGTTACCGCGAAGTGTGAGAGCTTCGCCCCATGCTAGTGCCGCGCGCTCACTGTCTGAGTAAAAGTTTGTGTCTTGCCACACGACGATATGGTCAAGCCTATCTTGGGTTTCGCCATCCTCCCGAGCCTCAGTATTGTGTAAGCTCACGCAATACACACATCCATTGATGAGTGAAATGCGAAGTTTAACTAAATGCATAAGCATCTTGTCCAAACTGGAATTTTCGATAACAGTTTCTACTGCAGCAAGCGCCTGTAAGCCTTCCGCAGCCGTGCGTACCATATGTAGTCGGTCGTTGGTCATGTTTGATTCTTCGCTGTAATTGTACAATTAGCCCTATGCTAATAAAGACGATTCATCGTGGGGTTTGTGACAAGAGATGACGCACTTTACGGAAGAGTCGGCTGGCAATAAAATGCTTGCGCATATTGCTCCAACATAGAGTATTTTGATCTTGGAAACTTAAAAGTAGGAGAGAGGCAATGTTAGACCTTCATTATTGGCCCACCCCGAATGGCAAAAAAGTCACTATTCAGTTAGAAGAATGCGGATTGGAATACAACTTAGTGGAATGCAATATCGGCAAAGGGGATCAATTTACGCAAGAATTCTTGCAGATCAACCCAAACAATCGCATGCCTGTTCTTGTGGATCACGATCCGGCCGATGGTGGGGGGCCACTCAGTATATTTGAGTCCGGCGCCATCATGCTCTATCTGGCAGAGAAAACGGGTTTATTTATGCCGCGTGAGGTACGTGCGCGATACGACGTGGTTCAGTGGGTGATATGGCAAATGGCCAATCAAGGTCCGAAAACTGGAGAGTGTGGTCATTTCAGGAGGCTCGGCGAAGGGCAAGGCGATCAAACCTATGCCGTTACGCGTTTCAGCGATGAAGTGAATCGCTTTTACGGTGTGCTCAATAACAAGTTGTATGACCAACGTTACTTGTGTGGGGACGAATACACTATTGCAGACATGATTTGTTATCCTTGGACTGTCAATTGGCAGGGACAAGGGCAAGATATTGAAGAGTTTAAGTACTTCAAACGCTGGTTCTTGGAGCTGAGTGAAAGACCAGCCGTACAGAGGGGGCTAGCCGCAGGAAGCGACTTTAGTAACGATTACTCAAAATTGTCGAAAGATGAAATCGTGTCGTTGCGTAAGCTGTTGTATAACCAGAGAGCCAGACCTGCTCCAGAAGGTGGTGGTCTTGAAATTTAGTGATTCTCAGACCTTACCCCTTCGAATCAGAACCTATTGGATTAGAGACGAAATCCTAAGTTTAAACCGTACAACCAAGGGTCGATATTAACCGTACCCAGGCTCGAACCGTTCAGTTTTGCCTTAGTATCGATGTCTATGTATCGAACGTCGATGTTCACAAACCACCGCTCAGTTAGGTCGATGTCCAGGCCAATTTGTCCAGC
>JAADHW010000202.1 GCA_013151695.1 Gammaproteobacteria bacterium | reverse complement strand
AGCAGCCAATGCTTGGCGCGTTTCATCTACTTTACCAGAGCCAATATAGGTGCGGGGTTGAGGCACGTCGCGACGCGCAACCACCACATCAACCACATCAATTTCGGCTGACTTGGCCAGCTCGACGAGTTCACCACGACCAGGATTCGCCTGCCTCTTTAATTCAACCTGCAACACCACAGCACGGTGTCCAGCTTCGGGCCGTTCAAATAACATGGTCTGACATACGCATAACTATTAGTAAGTTTCTCAAATGACCATCCACACCACGTGGCTAGACAATATTGCGGATAAAGTGGTGGTCGAGTCGCTTAAGCTATTCCTCTTCGTTGGTGGCCGTCGGAATTTTAACATTACGTGCCGGAACAACGGTTGATATGGCATGCTTGTAAACCATTTGGCTCACTGAATTCTTTAACAAAACCACGAATTGATCAAAAGATTCGATCTGACCTTGCAGCTTAATTCCATTTACAAGGTAGATGGAAACGGATACCCGCTCCTTACGCAAAGCATTCAGATAAGGGTCTTGTAGGCTATGCCCCTTTGACATTGTGTTCTCCTTTTCTATCACTGAGCTATCGCCACGTTTCGCGGACCAAACTCACCACTAAAAAATCCCTGATATGTGATACCAAGGGTAACACGATAATTCCTCGCCGAATATGTACTCAGCCGAGCTGTTGTTCTATTTGGCGTGCCGTGGCTTCTTTTTGACCCCAATTTAAGCGCACTATTGCTGGCCAGTTTCTCAGCCAGGTGAGCTGTCGTTTCGCTAATCGCCGGGTTGCAGTAACGGCATCTGCAGCAAAAGTTTCATAAGAAACTTCCCCGGCCAAATACTGCAAACCCTGTCGATATCCTACGCAGCGCATCGAAGGCATTTGCGCATGTAAATCACCACGCCGTACTAGCTGGCGAAGCTCAGCTTCGAATCCATTTTGCATCATCACATCAAAACGCTGGGCAATTTTTTCATGCAGCATTTTTCGATCATCAGGCTCAATGGAAAAAATCTTAACCCGCGCGCGTATACGTTCGACCACGCTACCGCCGGCTTGTTCCCGCCACAATTGAGTCAAGGGTTGCCCAGTAGTACGCACCACTTCCAGCGCACGTACTAAACGCTGGGGATTGTTAGGGTGAATGTTGGAGGCAGCTTCGGGGTCAATAGCAGCCAGCTCATCATGCAGAGATTGAGCCCCACATTTAGCCAGCTGCGCCTCTATAGCGGCGCGTACCGAAACATCCGACGGGGGTAACTTAGCAATGCCATCAATAAAACGCTTAGCGTACAACATGCTGCCACCTACCAATATCGGCAGTTGGCCTCTGCGCCAGGCGGCCACAACCGCGGCGTCCGCATCAGCGACAAAATCGGCCGCTGTATAACTCTGATTGGGCTCAAGTAGGTTGATGAGATCATGCGGATAAGCCCGTAATTCTTCATCTGTGGGCTTTGCAGTGCCAATGTTCATGCCACGATAAACCATCGCCGAGTCGACACTGATCAGTTGAGCAGCTTGTATTCCACCAAGTAGATCTTGCAGCGCCATCGCCACACTAGTTTTGCCTACCGCAGTAGGACCCAAGATCAAAACAAGATCACGCTGCATTGTTACCCCGCATGGCTACCCACATCACTGGCCTCGATAGAACAACTTATCTAGGGCTTCCAAGGCATAGGTGAAGTAGGTCGGGCGACCATGGTTACACAAACCTGCATTTTCGGTGTGCTCCATCTCACGCAGTAAAGTGTTCATTTCTAACAAAGACAACGCACGGTTTGCACGCACTGATCCGTGACAGGCCACGCTGGCAAGCAAGTCGAGGTGCCGCCGAGAAATTTCTTCACTGGCACCGAACTCGGCCAATTCTGCCAACAAGTCGGTGATCATCAGTTGGATGTCTTTCTGTGACAGCAAGGCTGGAACCTCCCGAACGCTGACAGCTTGCTGGCCCACTCTTTCCACAACCAACCCTGCGGCTTGCAACTGCTCTGCCATATCTTCAACCAAGTCTGCTTCGGCCACAGACACATCTACATGTACAGGGACCAAAAGACGCTGTCTCGAAACGTTTTGCTTAGCTGCTTGGGCCTTCAGTTTTTCGTAGGTAACACGTTCATGGGCGGCATGCATATCAACCATGACCAAGCCCTGTTGGTTTTGAGCCAGAATATACACCCCATGTAATTGAGCTATGGCAAACCCTAGCGGCGGTGTGTCCATATGAGCTTGAAGAGTTTTAGGGGTCGAATCGAGGACAAACCAAGCAGGGGTATGCTGCGCAACAAGCGGCAACAGCCCACTATTTGATCCCCCGGGACCACTCAAAACCAAACCCGGTTGAGCACTGGGAGATTTCCACGTGCTGTACTGTGTTGTGGGTTCTTGGGCTGTATTAGCCGGCGCAGGTGCATTTTTCAATGCGTCTGGGCGAACTTCACGCAAAGCCCGATTCAGCGACCCAAATATAAAGTCATGCACGCGCCGAGCATCACGAAATCGAACCTCGTGTTTGGTGGGATGTACGTTGACGTCTACCGCCGCCGGTGGCAATTCTAGAAATAACACGAATACCGCATGACGGCCGTGAAACATGACATCTGCATAGGCTTGCCGAATCGCATGACCCACCACCTTGTCAGTAATCGCGCGGCCGTTTACGTAAAAGAATTGCTGATCCGTTTGGCGCCGATGATGATTTGGCAAACCAACCCAGCCGTGCAAGCGATAATCATCTCGGCATTCCTCAATGATAATCGATTCATCGACAAAGGATTTATTTAGCACTTGTGCCAGCCGTTCATTGATACGGCCAGCGGGTAAAGCAAAGCGCCGTGCTTTCGAGCTCGCATTTTCACCCGCCTGCTGCAAACTAAAACCGACACCCATATGCGCAAGGCTCAAACGACGTACTACTTGGTCGATACGGGACATTTCCGTGCGTTGTGTTTTTAAGAATTTACGTCTAGCCGGAATATTAAAAAATAAATCGCGAACTTCAACAGTGGTGCCTTGATTGTGTGCGATGGGTCCTTGATGAACAAGCTTTCCACCATGAACTTCGCGAACGGCACCACTGGCGCTCCCCGCAATCGCAGAACTTAATTTCACTCGTGCTACAGAAGATAAGCTGGCCAGTGCTTCACCACGAAACCCTAAGCTTCCAATGCCTAACAAATCTTTTGCGTCGACTATTTTTGAAGTGGCGTGGCGCTCGAAGGCTAATTCCAAATCTTGCGCAGCTATGCCATGGCCATTATCTTGAACCCATGTGAGCGCAACCCCACCAGCTTCGGTGCGCACGTCAATTTGAGTTGCGCCCGCGTCAAGACTATTTTCAATCAGCTCTTTAACGATAGAACTGGGTCTTTCCACAACCTCCCCAGCGGCAATTTGATCTGCAACGAAGGCAGCAAGACGTTTAACTCTGGGCACTGACATGTTAGCCCCCAGTAGGAATGACGATGACCTGACCAACTCTAATACTGTCGCTGCGCAAACCATTTTTGCTCTTCAACGCACGCGAACTAACACCATATTGTTGCGCAATTCGAGACAGGGTATCTCCACGCACAATGGTGTAACGCATTTCACCTACGCGACTCGCTAGTAACGTTCCGGGTGGCGGGCTAATACGCATAAACTGTTCAACCCCGGTAGAAATGGCACGGGCGATCTTATCTTGATGTTCAGCTTGCGAAAGTCGTTTCGCTTCTTGCGGGTTAGAGATGAACCCTGTTTCGACAAGTATTGACGGCATGTCTGGGGATTTAAGCACCACAAAAGCAGCTTGCTCAACGGTTCGTTTGTGTAACTTTGTAATGCGACCCATACTCGCCAAGATCGCTTCGCCCATCTCAATGCTTTGTAGTCGATTTGCATCCATAGACAAATCTAATAACACATGTGCCAACACAACGTCTTTATCAGTTAAGCTAACATTGCCCACTCCGCCTAGCAGATCTGATCTATTTTCTCGCTCGGCAAGCCATGCCGCAGTTTCACTACTCGCGCCGCGATCAGACAACGTGTATACCGAAGCACCCCGCACATTAGCGTGTTTAAAGGCATCTGCATGAATGGACAGGAACAGATCAGCGCGTTTTTGCCGAGCAATTTGAGTTCGTTTGCGATGGGGCAAGTAGTAGTCGCCGGTACGAACCAGAACTGCTGTGAAGCCTGTTATGGCATTAATTTTTTTTGCTATCCGCTTGGCAATTTGTAGCACCACACGTTTCTCTTGGATACGCTTGGGTCCGATCGCTCCCGGGTCGTCACCACCGTGACCTGCATCAATAGCTATGATCACATCGCGGTTCTTGGCAACAGGTATAGAGGGTTTGACCGGCGTCTTTACAGACGCCAGCAAATCTACCACCAAGCGATGGCCATAGGGTTTTATGGGTTTAAGGGCAAATGCTTCGGGTAACAACTTTTGCTTTGTGTCGATAACCAGCCGGTAAGTATCACCACGTTGAGAGGTACGAATATCGCTGATTCTCGCTCGACCCATGGCCACTACAGACGGATCGAAACCCGATTCTGGTTTTACGCCAATCAAATCGACAACAATACGATTTGGATTATCGAGAGAAAACACCTCGTATTCCACTAACAAATTGGTATCAAATACCACCCGCGTAGAGTCTGGCGCTTCGTGAATACGCACGCCTTGTAGCACAGCGGCGCTGGCGAAGGAGTTTGCCGCTAACAGCAATAGCAGAAGAATATATTTGTTAGGTGAAACTAACATGTACCTCTCGGGCAATATGATCGCCAATTTGTATCGCGTTGAGCGAGACATTCACATCTGGCGTAGGTAGCCAACTATCGGCTCGTTGTGGCCATTCAAACAACTTTAAGCCAGGGCCGTCCACTAGTTCGTCAAAGCCAACAAATTCTAACTCCTGGGGATCATTTACCCGGTAGAGGTCAAAGTGATACACATCTTGAGTTTCCGTACTTTGAACAGAGATACGCGACCTTTCGATGTGGTAGGGCTCAAGCAATGTATAGGTTGGAGACTTAACTACACCTGAATATCCTAACTGATGCAACAACCCTCTCACCAAGGTGGTCTTACCTGCACCCAAGTCGCCATGCAGGAAGACTACCGCATTACCACCAAATTTCTCGATAAGCTGTAACGCCAGCCGCCCGCCAAAGTTCAACGTCGCCTGCTCGTCAACGAGGGTTTGTACGGTTTCCATCACAGCCTAGCCCAGATTCCTGTTTGAACTTAACAAGCTCGGTAACATTCGAATTACATCCGTAGCAAGCAACGATCTGTAACCCAAAGTTTGTGCCGCCTCATCAGCCGCAGCACTGTGTAATGCAACCGCTTTGGCAAAAAGTTGATGCCGAGCCTGACTATCGGCATTGGCAAACGGTGCTAAAAACCCACCAATCACGCCACTCAGCACATCCCCCATACCGGCTGTTGCCATGCCAGGATTACCATGACAACAAATACTCACTTCAGCATGGCTACATACGACAGAACCGGCACCCTTTAGCACCACACTGGCCGAGTACTTGGCGGCAAGCTGGCGCACTGCATGAATTCGATCTTGTTGCACTTGTACCACAGTGCAATCTAGCAGACGCGCCGCCTCTGCAGCATGGGGCGTAATATATAACTCTCCACCACGCCACTCGCCTTGCTGAGCGAGCCAATACAAGCCATCGGCATCTAACACTGTGGGAATAGAGGTGTTTGCTACCTCGTCGAATAACAAATTACCCCATTCTGTGCGACCTAAACCTGGCCCGAGAATCACTAGGTCCGCGTTACCCAAACGCTCAGACATGTGTTGTGCATCTACCACCATCACTTCAGGATTCCGGGCGACGATGATTGGACTATGTTGTGCCCGGGTTGCCACGGTCACCAAGCCGGCGCCGACACGCAACGCTGCTTCAGCACTCATAGAAACCGCGCCGGGCATCTGCGTATCACCACCAACCACTAGCACATTACCTTGACGATGTTTATAGGTTGTCACATCTAAGGGGGGTATATCTGCAGCATCCCAATATAACAAGGCAATGCCATCACGAGCGTCGACCACTACCCCCAAGTCGGAAAACTCCTGGCATTTCACATGGGCTCTACCCTGCCCAGTGAACAGCCCCACTTTTTGAGTGATAAAAGAAACATTAACCTCGGCAACAACCGCAACCTCTTCCACCGCACCGGTGTCTGCACTAAGCCCTGAAGGCACATCTAAGCTCAGTACCGAACAACCGCTGGCATTGATAATCTCAATCACCTCGCGATAAGCAGGTCGTAACGGGCTGCTGTACCCAGTTCCCAACAATCCGTCAATGATCAAATCCACTGCAGCCGTCAACTCTTGCGCCCACGCCTGAGTGGCTTTTTGCTTCACCACCAAACCAGCAGCAATAGCTTGTTGGTACGCAGCTAACGCATCCCCGCGCAAATCTTGCACATCAACAACACTCACAAGCTGCACCTGCAAACCATAACGCTGGGCAAGCACCGCAACCAAGTATGCATCCCCGGCGTTATTACCTTTGCCGCAAAACACCGCAACCTGCTTCGCTTCGGGGAAGTGGTTTAGCAAACTGCCAAAAGCGAAATGGGCAGCGCGCTGCATGAGTTCAAACCCAGTCACGCCAAGATCAAGAATCGCACGAGTATCGATGTCTCTACTTTGTAGAGCATCAAATACATAGGTTGTAGTCTGCTTCATCGCAGCGATTATACTGCGATCCACACCACCATAGTCGAGCGCTGAGTAAACCTTTTGCAAGCACAACTACCGGACAAGCAAACTCTGGAAAAATGGGCCCAAGCACTGGGTTTCCAAGCCATCGGCATTACCGATGTCGACCTCTGCGCGCATGAGCCTCATGTACGAGATTGGTTACGCCAAGGTTTCGCCGGCAGCATGGGTTATCTGCATCGAAACCTGGAAAAGCGACTACATCCAGATTTATTAGAACCCGGAACCTGTCGCGTGATCAGCGCCAGAATGAACTATCTCTATGCTGATACGCAACCGATCGAGGTGCTGAACCAGGCAGACCTCGGCTATATCTCGCGTTATGCGCTAGGGCGCGACTATCACAAAGTTCTACGCAAACGACTGGCAAAGTTGGCAGCTAAAATCAATGCCACTCTACCCAATCACCGCTATCGCGCCTTCACCGATTCCGCCCCAGTATTAGAAAAAGCTCTGGCTGAAAAATCGGCCTTGGGTTGGATGGGCAAACATTCCCTAATTTTGCACAAGCAGGCAGGTTCTTGGTTCTTTCTCGGTGAGATTTACACCAACGCACCCCTGGCTCTGGACCCAGATCCTGACCAAGCACAAAATGAGGCGCCACAAGACCACTGTGGTAACTGCCGCGCCTGCATGACTGTGTGTCCGACCCAAGCGATATTGAGTCCAAAAACAATAGATGCTCGTAAGTGTATTTCTTATTTGACCATCGAACACAAAGGCAGCATTCCGATCGACTTGAGGCCCGCCATGGGCAACCGAATATATGGATGTGACGACTGTCAGCTCTTCTGCCCCTGGAACCGCACAGCCCCAACCACCACCCTAGACGATTTCAAGCCCCGACATGGCTTGGAGGCACCACGGCTGTTAGATCTGTTTAATTTGAGTGAAGTCCAATTCCTAAACCTCACCGAAGGTTCTGCCATGCGACGGGTCAACTTCGAACAATGGTCGAGAAACTTAGCCATCGCTATCGGCAACGGCGCCTCTTCGCCAGCCGCGATTTCTGCCTTAAAGCACCGCAAACAGACCGCCTCCACGATGGTGGCTGAGCACATTACGTGGGCCCTGGAAAGGCTCACTTAGGCTGGAAAATCAACTTAGACGGAAGAAATGCTCACGATAGTGACGCAACTCGCCAATAGATTCGCGAATGTCGGCTAATGCAGTGTGTTCATTTTTCTTAGTGAAACTCTTCGCCACGTCAGGGCGCCAACGTCGAGCGAGTTCTTTGATGCTGCTGACGTCAATCATGCGGTAGTGTAAATAAGCTTCCAACGTCACCATGTAGCGACTCAAAAAGCGCCTATCTTGCCAGATGGTATTGCCACACAAAGGTGCTGTACCGGCTTCCACATGTTCTTCGATAAAGGCTAAAGTGCTGGCTTGCGCTTCTAGTTCTGTCACGCCTTCTCTGGCCATGCGATCAAGCAACCCCGACGCGCTGTGATGAGATTGGTTCCAATCATCCATGGCATCGAGCAGTGCTTGGGGTTGGCGAATCGCCAAAGCTGGGCCCTCGGCTATGACGTTGAGTTCGCTGTCCGTAATGATGGTAGCGATTTCAATGATTCGTTCTTTAGATGGGTCCAGACCAGACATTTCTAAGTCCATCCAGACTAAATCCGCACTCATACCCGCGGCTCCGTTACAACTGTCATCAATTATTAATCCTCAAATTCTCGTCCTCAATGCAGTTCTACCCTGGGCTGCCAACCATGGTTTGAGATAGTATGCGCTCCCGCCCAGTGATGATAGGAGCTTCGCAGTGGCCGCAAACAATCTACTGCAAGTGCTTGAGGCAGACGAACTCAACAGATGCTTGCAATCCGCAGATTGGCTCATTGTTCAAGTCACCAGCCTAGAAGTTTTTCAGCAAGCACATATTGCCGGTTCGGTGTTGGTGACGCCGCAAGAATTGGTTTGCGGAATTCCACCAGCAACGGGGCGGCTGCCTGAGTTGTCAGCACTGCAACAGTTATTTTCACGTATCGGCTATACACCCAACAAAAAAATTGTACTGCTTGACGACGAGGGCGGTGGTTGGGCGGGACGATTTGCCTGGACGCTAGATGTGATAGGTCATAGAACTTGGGTATACCTCAACGGCGGTCTGCATGCCTGGATTGCCGCCGGCTTACCTCTACACCAAGGAGCAGCCGAACACCAAGGAGCAGCCCAGGCCAACGCCGCAACATCAGTAAAGTTGTCCATCGACCCAGCACCCATCGCAGAAATCGATGATGTGTTACGCGCCATACAGGACCCAAACCAAGTGATATGGGATGTCCGCTCTCACCAAGAGTACATCGGCACTAAACAAGTAGCAGCCCGCGCCGGGCACATTCCTGGGGCCGTAAATCTCGATTGGACGCAGCTGAAGGACGCTCAGCAGAAAATAACTGTAAACTTGCACGCACAATTGAGCAAACTAGGGCTCACAA
>JAADHW010000318.1:12110-21358 GCA_013151695.1 Gammaproteobacteria bacterium | reverse complement strand
ACATGATTGAAGTGATTGGCGATGTTGTTCGTGTGCCTTCTAACTTCGTGCATGGGTTCACTGACATGCCTGTTAAGCTGCACGCGATCTAAGTAATAGGTGGTGACACCGGCCGTTGCACCCTCTACGTTGTGCCCTTTAATCGGATGGATGAAAAAATATGCCAACTTTTGACCGCGCTGGGGTGTGCATTTACTACGAAGAACATGGGGCAGGTACTCCTGTATTACTGATTGCTCCGGGTGGCATGAAATCTGCTATAAGTTTTTGGGCATCTACACCTTGGAATCCTATTGAACAGTTGTCTGGCCAATACCGAGTGGTTGCCATGGATCAGCGTAATGCCGGGCAGTCCAGTGCGCCAGTTACCGCAGATGATGGTTGGCATACCTACACCGATGATCACTTGGCCTTGATGGACCACTTAAATATCGATCGATTCCATGTTGCTGGAATGTGTATTGGGGGACCTTACTGCCTAGGTTTGATTGCAAGGTCTGCCTCGCGTATTTTGTCCGCTACGCTCTTCCAGACGATTGGACGAGACGACAATCGCCAAGCATTTTATGACATGTTTGATGGTTGGGCAGATGACCTCAAAGCCAGCATGGGTGTTAGCGAGGAGGTCTGGTCGAGTTTCAAAAACAACATGTATGGTGGAGATAAAGTGTTGTTTAATGTTGACGAAGCCTTTGTAACAGCCTGCACAACCCCATTGTTGGTACTCATGGGGAATGATCTCTACCACCCCCAATCAAGTTCACAATTGATCGCGCAGAGCGCCCCCAATGTAGAGCTCATTGAGGACTGGAAGGAAGGTGCTGCTCGAGAAATTGCCAAGCAGAAGTTTTTGGAATTTCTAAATCGCCACAGCTAGTTAATCCAGGCTAAGGGTTGTCCTATGTCACCAGCTTCAACGGCTGATTTATACAGCGTCATGAGCACCTTGCGTGCAGTACGGCGGCTAAAACCAGACCCTATTCCCGATGACGTCCTAGAGCGGATTTTGCAGGCGGCTGCTTGGGCGCCCAGCGGTGGAAATGTGCAGCCATGGCGCATCGTGGCGGTTCGCGAGCCGAGTATACGAGCAGAAATTGGTAAGCTCTATGCCCCTCAATGGGAGTCGTACAGTCGCGCCGCCAAACTCAATCTGGAACGTTTAGAAGGTGATGTTAAGGCTAAGCAAGCACGTATGCTGGCCGCATGCGACTACTTAGGTGAGCACATGGGTGAGGCTCCAGTATTATTGGTGTTTTGCTTTAATCCAGCTCATATGGCCATCACCGACATTGATTTAGATAGGCCGTCGGTCGTCGGCGGTGGTTCCGTTTATCCTGCGCTGCAAAATGCCATGTTGGCCTGTGTTCAAGAGGGAGTAGGGTGCACCCTGACAACACTGCTTTGTTATGAGGAAAAAGCCATGCGGGCCCTTCTACAAATTCCTGAAGATTGGTATACCTGCGCTGTGATGCCAATTGGCTATCCGATTCTCGGCGGCCACGGGACCATTTCAAGAAGGCCGGTTAGCAAATTAGTTTATGAAGATACTTTTGGGACAGCTATCACCTTGCAGCACTAGCGCAGTGCCGCCTAGATTGTCTTGGCATGTTCGACAACCTCGCTTAACATTGCTTTTTTATCCCTCACATTTGGAGTTTATATGTCCCTAATAGCCGTATTTGAAACAGATAAAGGCACGATTCGACTCGACTTGTTCGCAGACCGTACGCCCATGACTGTTGCCAACTTTGTTAATTTGGCACAACGTGGTTTTTATAACGGGCTCAATTTTCATCGTGTCCTTGATGATTTTATGGTTCAAGGTGGTTGCCCACAAGGTACGGGAACTGGTGATCCGGGCTATAAATTTGGCGACGAATTTGATAAAAGTTTGCGCCACGATGCGCCAGGTAAGTTTTCAATGGCCAATTCTGGCCCCGGCACCAATGGTTCGCAGTTTTTCATTACCCATGTTGCAACGCCTTGGTTGGACGATGCGCATACTGTTTTCGGGGCGGTTCAATCCGACGCCGATCAGGCTGTGGTTAATGCCATTGCCCAAGGTGATACGATTCAATCGGTGAGCATCGAAGGTGACGCCAGCGAATTGATTGCTTCGGTTGATCTAGTGGCGCAGTGGAATACGATACTAGACCGCTAAACTAGGAGGCCAGCATGCCAGTAGAACTTTCGAAAAATGCCATAGATTTAGGCATCGTCACCAACAATGCCGAAGCCATGCTGGCTTTTTATCGAGACTTATTGGGCTTTGTGGAAGAACCAAGTACGCCGTTTCCGATGGGCGGCACGATGTACCGTTTGTGGTGTGGCGAGAGCTTAATCAAAATTGTCGTGCCTGATCCCGCGGTAACTGGCGTAGCGCCGCCTGGACCCATCACCCGTGCTGTAGGGTACCGATACTGGACCATGCGAGTTACAAATCTTGAAGCCATGATGGAACAATGTGAGGCTGCGGGAGCCAAAATAGTTGTTCCGGTTACCTCGCCTCGACCTGGGGTAACCATTGGCATGGTTGAAGACCCCGATGGGAATTGGGTAGAGTTCGTCAACTACGCTGGCTGATGTCAATATTTCGTTTACTGTTTGTGTCTGTGTTGGCAATGCAGGCGGCGGCGTGTACCCAGAATGATTCTACTCGCTCTTTCACAGTAAGCGATTGTGCGCAGGTACGTCTTGCTGGTCGCATGCAAGCTATCGTTAGGCGTGGTGAGGAAAATCGTTTAGCAATCCGTGGAACAGCGGCAGATATTGCCAATATTGACTTAAAGCCTGCTAGCCAAGGTATAAATTTAAGTGCAGATGGTGGTGTTGTCGAGCTTGTTTGTACTCATTTGCTTCAGCTTGAGGTTCTCGATGAAGTATCTGTTCTACTGCCAGTATCCACTGGTGAATCAACACCGTTGAGTTTTAACCTACAAAAGGTAGCCGCTTACGGTAACAGCGAAGTTACTATCGAACGGCTGATATCCGAACAGTTAGATATCCGCAGTTCAAGCAGGGCTAAGATCAATATAGATCAAATAAGTACAGAAAGGATTGAGGCTTTAGTTTCGGCTAAAAGTGAGGTGCATATTAGTGGTGACACTCACACCTTGCATATTGAAATTTCAAGCTCGGCACAACTGTCGAGCGAAACCCTAACTGCCCAGTCGGTCTACGTTAAGGCAAGAGGTGACAGCGTTACAACGATTAAAGCGACTGCACACCTAACATTAGATGTTAGAGTCCCGGCGGTAGTGACCCATATCGGCACCCCTGATATTACCATCATCGAACCGCAGTAACAGGCTCGGCATCAGCTAACTCAACATCAGCTATTCCAACAACTGCGTAATCCACGGCAGGTGTTCGCGTCCAATAAACAACTGCCCTGCAACGATGTAGGCCGGTGTATCGATGACTTTGTGTTGCGGTGGGGTTGATGGAATTTTCTGCATCCGTGCATTGGATGTATTGGCAGGATTGCCAGTTGCTTGTAACAGTTGGTCAACAGTGGCCGAGCAGTTTAAGTCGAGTTGTTCACGCCAGTAGCCTTGAAACGCCGCACGAATAAATTTGAGGGGTTGTGCCAGCGGCGTAGCGAGAGCTGCTAATGCAGCCGTTGTCTCTCGCGGGTGGTTACTAAAATCCATTTCTAAACCCTGTACCTGCGCGTAGTGTAAGTGGGTATTTCGGCGAGCTGTTTCGCGTATACGCGCATGTGTTTTACCTTTGCTTTCAGTTGCACCTTTCTCAACAAGCGCGCGCTGTTTGGTTTGAAACGGAAGCCAGTGTAAAGAGACATTTAGGTTGGTCGCTAGATCTAACGTTGGCTGCATCGCCAGATAGGCGCCAGGAGATTTGAAGTCGATGTAAACTTCTAATGATTTCATAGGCTATATGCAATGTCCGGTGGTGTACCTTGTTTTCCGCGGAGCAGCCATTCAATGTAAGGTAGGTGTTCGCGTCCAAATAGAATTTGAGCCTCGCAAACGTAGGTGGGTACGCCATAAATGTTGGCAGGATGCAGTTGTTGTTGTAGTTGGTCGTGGGCTTGGCGGCCTTCGTTTTCACTGTATGCCACAAAACCTTGGGCACTGATTCCGGCGCCCTCTAGCGTGTTGCAAATTACATTTATATCTTCGATGTCCAAATCGCGGCGCCAAAACGGTGGGAACACTGTGCTAAGGTAACGGTGCATTTTCTCTCGCGCAGTCTGTGCTACCCACAGAATTGCGATGTTAGCGATGCTCGAATCCCATATTTTTTGCGTGCCCATAAGGTTATAGCCCTGGCGTTGCGCATACCGGCGAGCATCCATATAAGCGTACTTTACCGAGTCCCATTGTGTTGATGATCGTTTGTTATCAACAATTTCCCCGTCATTAGTCTTTCGTGCCGAGCCGAGAAAGCTGGGTATATCTAAGGTTAACGGGCGCCAGTCGAACTGAATCGATAAAGCGTGCTCCAACGCGAGGGTTGGTTTGATCGCAACAAAAGCATAGGGAGATTTAACATCGATATATACAATCAAGGGTGAAGTGCTTTTTAGTGCATGCATGAAGTTAAGTCATTCATTGGTTACCCAAGTGGTCAAGGGGAAGTGTGGTGGCAGACTTAATTCGCTCCATGGAGAAAGAGGAAGAAACATCACTCATAGGCGCAACTTGGATTAGCTTTTTGTACACCCGGTCATAGTCAGCGATATCTCGTACGACTATTTTCAGCAAATAGTCGGTGTCACCACTCATGCGATAAAATTCGATGACCTCAGGGATACCCTTCACTCCGTTTGCAAATTTGGTTAACCAGCTGTCTGTGTGTTCGCTGGTTTTTATGGAAACGAAAACGGTGACATTGAGATCTAAGGCTTGTTCATCAAGTAGGGCTACCCGGCTTCTGATGACGCCGGTTTCTTCCAAGCGTTTGATGCGTCGCCAGCAGGCATTGGTGGAGAGTCCAATTTTTTCCGCGAGTTCAGCGACAGGAATTGAATCGTCCACCTGGATACTTTGTAAGATAAGATGATCAAATCGGTCAAACTTTCTCATGTTATTTTGACATTCCTCAATTTGTTGGGAATATATCCCATAGAACCCTCATTCTACAGGCTTAGTCGGGATTTTTTTCGGCGCAGAGGGGTTTATTATTTACCCATGAGTCTAACAATACATCCCTTTTTTGAGCCGTCGACTGGCTCATACTCCTTCATAGTCGCGAACCCCGAATCCAAATGTTGCGCCATTATCGATGCGGCTCTTTCTGTCAGCGAAAAGTCTGTTAGAGAAGGCGTAAACCAACCTAACACCGATAGTGCAGATCTAATGCTTGATTGGGTGGAAGCCCACGGATTTGTCGTACGCTGGCTACTGGACACTCACATTCACGCTGACCGTCCCAGCGCCACAGGGTACCTAAAGTCGAAATTACTTTGTGCGCAATCCGCCATAGGCGCCTTGATGCCCAACGTCTCTGGCTATGATGTATTGTTAAGTGATGGTGACAAAATATGCTTAGATCATATGTGCGGACGAGTCATCGAAACACCAGGGCATACACCGGGGTGTGTGAGCTATCAATTTGATGATTGCGTGTTTGTTGGGGACACATTGTTTATGCCAGATACCGGTACCGCTCGTTGTGACTTTCCAGGGAGTTGTCCATACATGTTGTATGAATCTATCCAAAAAATTCTATCTTTGCCGGATGACACTCGCCTCTACATCTGCCACGACTACGGTGGTGATGGTCGACGTAATCGTTTCGTGACCACGGTTGCGGAACAGCGTGAAAAAAATATACACGTTGGTCAGCAAGCCAGTATTGAGAAGTTTGTTGATTTGCGAACCAAGCGGGATAAAACTCTGAGTACACCCAGGTGGGCAGACATTGCCATCCCGGCTAATTTGAAGTGTATGGGTTTAAGCGGTATTACGTCATTACTCAGCGAACGTGTCAGTCAAGAGCCGCACTAATTGACCGGATCCACTGTCAACCAAGAGCACGATGATGTTCGTCGCAAAGTCATTGCGGGTTTTGTATTTGCATGCGCGCTGATGGTAGGCGTCTACTTTCGGAACCCGGGTTTAGCTCTATTGGGAGGCTTGGCCATTAGGCTGGGCATAGGGGTGAACCCAATTCCACGTAGCGGGCAAATTGGCAAATTGAGCTTGCAAACCGCCATTGTGCTGCTGGGGTTTACGCTCGGCATCGACCGGCTCATTTCCGTCTCTGCAGAATATGGTGTAATTGTCGCAGTTTATGTCCTGGGTACTCTTGGTCTGGGTTGGATGCTAGCCATGATGCTCAAGAATAAGACCACCGAGGCAGGCTTGCTCTCCGGTGGCACCGCAATCTGCGGAGGCACAGCAATCGCCACACTAGCACCGCTAATGGGCGCCAAACCGCACCAGTTTGCGGTAGCTACAGCTCTGGTGTTCCTTTTGAATATTCTAGCTTTGTTCACCTTTCCAACCATTGGTCATTGGCTGGGGCTCAGCCAGGAAGCTTTTGGTGCATGGGTGGCCTTGGCCATTCACGACACCAGCTCTGTGGTCGCTACCGCAGCTATATATGGAGACGAAGCAGCAGAAATTGCAACCACAGTGAAGTTGGGGCGAACCTTGTGGCTTATTCCTTTAGCCTTTGTCGTCAGCATCGTTTATCAGCAAGAGGGGGCCAAAATACGCATTCCTGGGTTTGTTTTGATGTTTATTGCGGCCGGTGTCATCAGCAGTTTGGTGTCGTTATCAGATGACGTGATTGGTGTCATAGCTTGGCTGAGTAAATTATTGTTGGTGGTAGCGCTGGGTATGATTGGTTTGGAAATTAACCGTGAGACGCTTAAACAACTGTCGATGAAAAGTATTGCCTTTGGTATAGGCCTATGGGCAATGGTGGCACCCATCGCCCTTGTGCTGGTACTTTATGTATAAAACAGAAGGAAATATCGTTATCAATTTTTGATATTTCCGCTCCACGCTAAGGGCCGCTAAAGTAACGGCCATGACAGTTCTTAAAGTACATTTCGATCGGTGGAGTTTAGTCGCAGCAGGGGGCTTTGTTGTCTATTTGCTGATTCCAGCGTTTACCTAGTGTCTTATCGATAAGTCACTAGCTGTCACCTTCTCAAGTTCTTCTTCTAGCCTCAACTGGCTGTAATTTTTTCTATTAATACTTGACAGTTGTTGGTCCGCAGTCGTAAAAATGCTGAATGATCCACGCTGGCGAAGTCATCGATCATGGGTAAGCAAGAAAGACAAAAAGAAACAAAAAACCAAGCGAAAAAGGCCACTTTATCCAGGCACGACAATTTGGAAGATGATCTGTCTCCAATTGCAGAAGACGAAGGGGATGAAGATGGCAGCGTTGAAGACGAATTTGCTGATCACGACGATGTAGAGGTGTCAGCCGAAATAAGTGAGTTTGATGATGATAGTGTAGGTACGGAAGCTGCTGCTAGCGAAGCGGACATCGACGCGGTTGTGGAAATGACCAGTAAGGAGCAAAGTGCTCGATCTTTAGAGATTCGGCGCGCGATTGAAGAGCGTCGTGAACAACGCCAACTGAGTGAAGATTTAGACTCCCTCGATATGGATTACGAAGACTGAAGACTAACCCCGCCCAAATTCCAGCACTGCGTGATCTGATTCTTCTTGGTGGAGGACACAGCCATGTGCAGGTGCTCAAATCTTTTGCCATGAAACCTCTTCCAGGTGTGCGGCTCACTATGATCTGCCGTGATCTGGACACACCATACTCAGGGATGTTGCCGGGATGGGTTGCGGGCGAATACACATCTAATGACATTCATATTCAGCTTGCTCCACTGTGCAAGTTTGCTGGCGCTAGGCTGGTTCAAAGTGAAGCGGTGGGATTAGATCTCGATAACAAACAAGTGCTTCTCAAACAGCGCCCTGCTGTCCGCTATGACCTACTCTCTATCAATACAGGTGCGGTACCTCTGGCGATACAGCCGGAGGCTGTGACAGTTAAACCCATCAGCCAATTTATGCCTAAGTGGCGGCATCTTTGCGAGCATATTCAACCGGGTAATAAACTTGTTTTTGTCGGGGCTGGAGCGGGTAGCGTCGAACTCGCTTTGGCTGCACGGAGATTTCTATCCAAACAGATCGATATTACTGTGGTAGGGGTTCGATTGTTGCCGGGTCATGGCAATGCTGCTCAGACAAAACTGCAGCAAGTACTTTTGCAGGCTCGAATAGACTGGGTCCAACAACAAGTAACAAGCGAGCAACCCGGCCTGCTTGAACTTAGCAATGGCGAGCAACTGGCGGCAGATTTTGTATTTTGGGCCACCCAGGTCTGTGCGCCCAGTTGGATTAAGCGCAGTGGGCTAGAAGTTGATGCTGATGGCTTTATCTACGTTAATCGATACCTGCAAAGTCCTTCCCATGCGCATGTGTTTGCTGCGGGCGATGTGGCGCACTTGCAAGGACAGCCCCGTCCAAAGTCGGGCGTCTATGCTGTTCGAGCAGGACCTTACCTTGCCGACAATCTCCGCCGCCACCTAGTAGACGCTCAACTAAAGCCGTTTCGTGCTCAATCAAAACACCTTGCGCTAGTTGGGCTTGGTGATGGTCGGGCACTAGCCAGCCGTGGTAACTGGGCCAGTGTAGGCACTACATGGTGGCGTTTAAAGCAATATATAGATGTAAATTTTATTAATAAATTCAACGTTTTACCTGGCATGTTAAATGTAGAACCTAAGGTACCGGCTGCATTCAAGGATGACTTGCCTGAGGATTTAATGCGCTGTGGGGGTTGTGGAGCGAAACTCGCCGCTGATCCATTAAAACGTGTTTTAGCCCGGCTGCCTGCCCAGGATGCAGACCATGTTCGTTTTGGTATCGGTGATGATGCCGCGGAAATCATTCACAGCGGTAATTCATCACTGCTTACCGTAGATGGGTTTCGCGCCATGGTCGACGATCCCTACCTATTCGGGCGTATTGTCGCTCATCATAGTTTGAACGATATTTTTGCAATGGGCGCACAACCTACTGCCGGTCTGGCATTTGTCACCATACCGTTAATGGCTGAAATAATGATGGAAGAAGATCTCTTTCAGCTATTAAGTGGAGTCACTGCGGTCCTCAATGACCATGGCGCCGTTTTGGTTGGCGGCCACTCCGCAGAGGGAGCAGAACTTTCTGTGGGGCTCACAGTGAGTGGAAACCCCGGGACCTCAACTTTACTAAAAGGCGGGGCGAAGATTGGCCAGCGTT
>JAADHW010000318.1:0-12100 GCA_013151695.1 Gammaproteobacteria bacterium | reverse complement strand
GCCCCTTGGCACGGGCGTGGTGCTGGCTGCTGCAATGCAAAGTAAGGGCGAAGCAAATAGTTTGGCTGATGTGTTGCGCGGCATGGATCAAAGTAACGCTGCTGCGATGGAGGTTTTTCAGCGACATCAAACCACCGCTCTCACCGATGTCACAGGCTTTGGTCTGGTTGGGCACTTAGGTGAGATGTTACGCGCGTCTAATACGGGCGCGATAATTGAACTAGATCGCATACCAACCTACCAAGGTGCCCTCGAGTTAATGGGCGATTTGCACAGTTCCCTACAAAGGGCTAACGAGATAGCGTTGCAAGATTTCACCTTGGTTAATGGTCTACGCTTCGATGACCCCATTGTAAGACTGTTGGCCGATCCACAAACGTCAGGTGGTTTGTTAGCCAGTGTACCGCCTGACAAGTCTGTCAGTTGTTGCCGTGAGCTAATAGATATGGGGTACCAAGTGGCTGACATTGGAGAAATATCTATAGCAGACTGGACCTTGAGCCAGTCGCAAGCTTAGAAAAATGCAGCCACAGTGGGACGGAATCGGTCCATGTCTACCAAGAATGAGTCATGGCCTTGAATACTGGGTAGGCGTTTAAATTCCACTTGCTCGACATGTTTGTCGAGAGCCAAGGCAAGCTCTTCTTGTTGTTGGATGGGGAACAGAAAATCTGTTTCCACACCAATTACTAATGCTGCACGCAATTTCAATTTGCTGAAGCTAGCGTCCAAACTGCCGCCATGATCGGCGGCATCAAAAAGATCCATGGCGCGGGATAAATATAGGTAGCAATTAGCATCGAAACTGCCGATGAAGCGATTGGCGTGATTTTCTAGGTAACTTTCCACTTCAAACTCAAAATCGTTGCCAAATGAATCGTCCGGTTGCTGGAAGCCAGTAGCGCGCTCGCGACCAAAGCGTTCCGCCCATTCAGCGCCGGATCGGTAAGTGATCATGCCTAGCTTACGTGCTAGGCGCATACCTGTTACCGGACCGTGGTTGGAAAAGTCATAGTTGCCGTTGTCCCAGGCCGGGTCTTTGCGAATGATCTCGCGTTGTAATGACCTTAGCGCGATGGAAAATGGCAGGCTGCGAGCGGCAGAGGAAATTGAGAGCAATTGTTGAGCGCGATCCGAATGTAGCAAGCAGAAAGCCAGGGCAGTCATGCCGCCCATAGATGCCCCAACAACTGTGTGTACGGTGTCTATGCCAAAGTGATCCAAGACCTGCCCGGCGCTGCAAGCGATATCTTCAACCGTAAGTACTGGAAACTTAAGGCGATAGTGTGTTTGTGTTTGAGGGTCTATGCTGGCAGGGCCAGTTGATCCGAAGCAACTGCCTAAGGAGTTGATACAAACCACAAAATAAACACTGGTGTCGATGGGTTTAGCCGGCCCCACCATGTCCTCCCACCATCCTGGAGACGGGTCTAGGGTAGATGAACACAGGTGCGCCGACGGTGACAAACCTGTGAATACTAAGACGCAATTGTCCTGCTGGGCGTTTAGTTCTCCCCAAGTCTCATAAGCTAAGGTAGGGGTGAATATACTCCCACGTTTCATTGCCATTTCGCCAGCGAGAGTAATTGTCTGCACTGCGCTCAAGTGCTTTCCTGTCTGCTATTCATCGGTGGCGAACCTTAAGAGATAAAATCGTTTAGTGCCAGTCAACAATTAGCAGAACTCATGAGCAAGTGCGCTAGATCAGTCCACCAAACCGATTTGAGAATTGATTGCTGGCTGCAGGAAGCTGTCCGATTTGGTTGCGAAAGGTCATATCGACAAAACGTTCCGATGGGATCGCGATGAGGCGGTACAATTCTCGTGCTAACTGATACGCCGTGTGTCCTTTCCATCTAGGCGGAAGTAGCTGCGCTGGTAGCGCCGGGTCGCGTAACAATACTTTACGATACTCGTGGACTAGAAAAGTCCGTAGATAGAAGGCGTCTGCCTCCTTAAGTTGATCCGGCGCGTTCAACGAATTTAGAATGGGCCTAAACAAACTCAAGAATTCATCGTAGGCCGCTTCCAAATCCTCTAGCTGCCAGGTTGCAGTGACCAGATTCAGTAGGTTATTTTCAATGGGACCAGAAGGCAGTTGCGCTCTCATGAGTACAACTTTGTGT
Organism: Gammaproteobacteria bacterium; assembly: GCA_013151695.1. Lineage (GTDB taxonomy): Bacteria > Pseudomonadota > Gammaproteobacteria > Pseudomonadales > Azotimanducaceae > UBA4421. The sequence goes on along the minus strand of JAADHW010000318.1, from coordinate 9,974 downwards.
ACGCAGGACAGTGATTGGAGGTGGGAATGAAGCAGGCCCTGGTCAGCAATAGGGTGTGCGAGTAGGTCTGAACCAAGACTGCGAAAGCCAAGCCACTCCAAATCTTTGCGCAGGGTAGTGCGTTCGTCAGTTGAGAGCTGGCTAGTGATGATAAGGTCCCATTCGCCATCCCAAGGGTGATCTGTTTCTGCATATATTCGATCGGTGGCTTCAATGAAAGATCGTCGACCACTTGTGGTCAGAGAGTAATAGCTGCGGCGACCCACTTGTTCATTGTCCAATATGCCATCTTGGCAGAGTCTATATACGGCAGTTCTTACCAATCGGTGAGAAATTCCGAGTGGTGCGAGGGCCTCAATTAGGCTGCCCAGCCAAACCACACCGCCTCGTGGAGCGATACAATCTCCAAACATGGTAATTACCAGCGAGCCAGTACGTAGGGGTGTACGTCGTTGGAAATTGCGAATCAATTTCTCAATGAGTTTTGTATAGCGAATGGGTGGTGACTGAGCCAAAATTCTATAACGGCCTAAATCGCGACATATTCACCTATCTGCTAGTCAGAGTACATGGGCAGTTAATGATACCTAAATGCTTGTGTTATTAAATTTATGGTGTCATATTATCTCTCTCTGAGGTAAACAAACTTGGGAGAGGGCTATGTTTACGTGTATCGAATTTGAGAATACGAATGGAGCGTACGTCATCACGCTTAATCGTCCTGACAGGCTCAATAGTTTCAATCGACAAATGCACGAAGAGCTGAAACAGGCTCTGGATACCGTCGAAGCAGATAAACAAGCGCGTGTATTGTTGTTCGCGGCTGCCGGTCGAGGTTTCTGCGCAGGCCAAGACTTGGCCGATGATGCCGTCACTCCTGGTGGTGATTTAGGTCAGGTCATAGAAAAATATTACAACCCGCTTATTCTCCGCATCACCCAATTACCCCTACCTGTTATTGCCAAAGTACAAGGCGTGGCAGCGGGCGCGGGGGCAAACCTCGCTTTGGCCTGCGATCTGATCTACGCAGGTAAGTCTGCGAGCTTTATCCAAGCCTTTGCTGGCATAGGACTGCTACCAGATTCAGGCGGAACCTGGCAGCTACCTAGGCTTGTAGGCATGGCTCGGGCCATGGCTCTCTCTGACCTTATTGGGGGACAAGATACGAGCCGAAGCCGCCGCAGGCATGGGCATGATCTGGCAGTGTGTTGAGGATGAGGAACTAGATTCCACCGTCGATGCAGTGATGGAGAAATTCTCTAAGGCGCCTACATTGGCTTTGGCAAGAACCAAACAAGCCTTGCGGGCGTCAACTACCGCAACTTTAGAACAACAATTGGCGCTAGAGTGTAACTACCAGCGCGAGCTCGGTAACAGTGCAGACTACGCCGAAGGTGTGGCGTCTTTTGGTGAAAAGCGCCCCCCGAATTTTTCAGGAAACTGAGGCAAGACCATGGCTGAAGCTAACGATTTGGAACAGGTGTTCGAAAATAAAATCGACGCTGAAGAAAAAATTGAACCTAAGGATTGGATGCCGGAAGGATATCGCAAGAATCTCATTCGGCAAATGTCACAACATGCACATTCGGAAGTGATTGGTATGCAACCCGAAGGGAACTGGTTAACCCGGGCGCCCACCCTAGAGCGAAAATCTGTGCTGCTGGCGAAAATTCAGGATGAGGCAGGGCATGGACTCTACTTGTACAGTGCTACGGAGACTCTGGGTATTACGCGGGAGGAAATTGTTCAGGCGTTACATGATGGGCGTGCTAAGTATGCATCAATTTTTAATTACCCATCACTGACCTGGGCTGATATTGGCGCCATCGGATGGCTTGTAGATGGGGCAGCCATCGTCAACCAAGTAGCGTTACAACGCACTTCATACGGGCCCTACGCACGTGCCATGGTGCGTATATGCAAAGAAGAAAGCTTTCATCAGCGTCAAGGATATGAATCTATAGCCGTGCTTGCTCGAGGCAGTGCGCAACAGAAGGCTATGGCGCAAGATGCGCTGAACCGGTGGTGGTGGCCTTCTCTGATGATGTTTGGTCCCCACGACGCCGATTCTGCGCATTCTGCACAATCAATGTTGTGGAAAATCAAACGTAAGAGCAATGACGAACTGCGTCAATCTTTTGTCGACCAAACTGTGTCCCAAGCCGAGATTATCGATCTAGAAATTCCAGATCCTGATCTCAAGTGGAATGAGCAGCGGCAACATTTTGATTTTGGTGAGATAGATTGGGACGAATTCAAACAAGTTATTAACGGCAACGGTTTATGTAACCGAGAGCGTCTGGCTCAACACAAGAAAGCGCACGCAAATGGTGCGTGGGTTCGAGACGCTGTAGCAGCTTACGTTAAAGGCAAAACAGGAGAGTCAGGTGAGTGAGTTGAGCCCCTTGTTTGAGGTGTTTCTTCGTGGGCGAAGAGGGCTTGATCATATTCATGTGGGAAGTTTGCATGCACAGGATGCTGGTCAGGCTCTAGAATATGCAAGAGACACCTACATTCGCCGTAGCGAGGGCGTTAGTATATGGGTGGTGGAGTCGAAAGACATTCACGCATCACAAGAATCAGACGTCGCCTCATTCTACGACCCTATGGATGACAAGCCCTATCGTCATGCAACCCATTACACTTTGCCCGATGGCGTGGACAATATGTGATGGGCGACAAAAAACTAGATGACCAAATTGCAGAGTATGCGTTGCGCCTGGGCGATGATGCGTTGGTGTTTGGCCAGCGTCTGTGTGAATGGTGCGCAGACGCACCAACCTTGGAAGAAGACATCGCCATATCTAATGTGGGTCTAGATTACCTGGGTCGCGCCCGCATGGCCTTGCAATATGCGGGTAAAACCCTAGGGCGCACAGAAGACGAGTTAGCATTCTTGCGTGACTCAGGCGAATTCCGCAACTTACTGCTGGTGGAGTTGCCGCGTGGCGACTTCGCCTTCAGTATGGTTCGACAATATCTACTCGACGAATTTGAGCTGTTGTTCTTTACGCAATTGTGTGGCTCTAAGGATGACACGCTGGGGGCGATAGCCGCCAAAACGGTAAAGGAAGTGCGCTACCATCAGCGAAGAAGTGCCAATTGGATGCAACGTTTGGGTTTGGGTACCCAGGAAAGCCAGGCCCGCACCCAGGCCGCAATAGATCAACTCTGGGGATACATGCCTGAGTTGTTTGAGATGGATGAGTTGGAGACGAGTTTACTGCAAGCTGGCATTGCAGTTGATCGCTTAGAATTACACTCGAAGTGGTTGAATACCGTCACCGCCCAGTTAGCATCAGCAAATCTCCAAATTCCGCAAATTGACTGGCAGGTGGTGGGTGGTCGAAAGGGAGTTCATACTGAGCACTTAGGCCATATGTTGGGAGAAATGCAGTTCTTGCAGCGTGCATATCCTGGGTTGCAATGGTGATGATACCCGCCGCGTCAAATTGCATTGAATTGATGCCCCAGGCGCGTTTTGAAATGAATCAACGTCGGGCGCAATCAAAAGTTGCTCATCTTTGGGATTTGCTTGACGCTGTCACTGACCCAGAAATTCCAGTCATGAGCATTTGGGAACTCGGCGTATTACAGGACGTTTGCGTAACTCACAATCAAGGCTCCCCAGCAGTGACTGTGGTGATTACGCCAACCTATTCAGGCTGTCCAGCGCTAAGCGTGATGAGCCAAGACATTACCTCAGCACTGGCTAAGGCGGGTTATGAAAACGTGCGCGTTGAGATCCGCCTAGCGCCGGCTTGGACAACCGACTGGCTGACCGGTGCAACCAAAAACAAACTACGCAGCTACGGTATAGCGCCACCTGATTCAACGGCTTGTCCACAGTGTGGTAGTGAGTGTACTAAACTCATCAGTGAGTTTGCCTCTACCGCGTGCAAGTCCCTTTATAGATGTCTTGCTTGTCAAGAACCCTTCGATCATTTTAAGTCGATATAACTATGTCAAAATTACACGAACTGATGGTTGAAAGCGTTCGCGAGGAAGCAAATGACACCTTGTCAGTCCAATTTGCTGTAGCCGACGAACTAACGGATACGTTCAGTTTTATCCAAGGGCAGTATTTGACCTTTGCAGCACAAATTGGTGATGAGGAGGTGCGGCGCAGTTACTCTATATGTGCAGGTGTAGGCGAGCCGTTAACGGTTGCCATAAAAAAAATTGAAGGTGGGCTATTTTCCGAATATGCCCATGCCAATTTTAAACCGGGCTTCATGGTACAAACGCTGCCTCCAGATGGTCAGTTTCATACGCCGGTTTGCAAAGATCAGTCTAAGCGCTACTTGTGTATCGCGGCAGGAAGCGGCATTACGCCGATCATATCCATTGTTAAAACCGTTTTGGCGAGGGAGCCTGGTAGTTGTGTGACCTTGCTGTATGGTAATCGTCGTTCTGGGAATATTATTTTTCGTGATCAGTTGTTGTGGTTGAAAAACCAATACATGCAGCGGCTACAATGGATCAATATCTTCAGCCAAGAAACCCAAAGTGCACCCGTACTAAACGGTCGTATAGACAACAAAAAAGGTGGCGAGCTAAACCGCCACCTCATTGATATTCAAAGTTATGACGAGTTTTTCCTCTGTGGTCCCGAAGGTATGACCTCTGAAGTGTCTCGTGGCCTGCGCAGCCTGGGTATTGATGAATCTCACATCCACTACGAACTGTTTTTCGCTTCTGCTGAAGATGCCCGTCTTGCTGTTGAGAAACATCATGCGCGCGCGCGCCAGTATGCCGGTCTCACCACCCAGGTGCAGGTGCGCTCTGGCGGACGAGAAGTGGTCTTTGATCTTTCAGCAGACGGCGAGAATATTCTAGATGGCGCGATGGACAGCGGGCTTGATTTACCGTTCTCCTGTAAGGGTGGGGTATGCGCAACCTGCAAAGCCAAGGTGATTGAAGGCAAAGTAGAAATGGATTTAAACCATGCGTTGACCGCTCAAGAAATAGAGCAGGGGTTTGTGTTGACATGTCAGTCACACCCCATCAGCGGTAAAGTTGTCATTGATTTTGACGTGACCTAAACAAACAGTGAAAGGACAAAAGCATTATGCGGGTTGAGAGCTATTTGCAGGGTGATTGGTGTGATGGCGGTGGTGAGGGTGAAACCTATTGCGACCCCACGACCGGCGACGTAGTTGCTCAGTTTAGCACTCAAGGTCTGAATTTGGCTGAGGCGTTTCAATATGCTCGAACAACAGGTTGCAGCAATCTTGCAGCAACCACTATTCATCAGCGCGCCAGCATGCTCAAAGCCTTAGCGAAAATTCTAGGTGATGCAAAAGAATCGTTGTATGAAGTGTCCTATCAAACAGGCGCCACCAAAGCAGACAGCTGGATCGATATTGATGGTGGCTTCGGTACACTTTTCACCTATGCCAGTAGAGCAACCAATGAGCTGCCGAACGCGAAAGTGGTGGTGGATGGAGATGTTGAAAAACTGAGTCGTGACGGCAGCTTTGTCGCCCAACATGTTTTCACACCTCGCCAAGGTGTAGCATTGCAAATCAACGCCTTCAATTTCCCAATATGGGGTACGTTAGAAAAGTTCGCGCCTGCTTTCATCGCTGGCATGCCAGTGATTGTTAAAGCGGCTGAGCAAACGGGCTTTCTCACCGCGGCGTTAGTGCGGGTGATGATCGATGCTGATGTGCTGCCTGAGGGCGCTCTACAATTGGTGTGTGGAAAGTCTCATGACATTCTCGATCATGTTCAAAGCCAGGATGTGATTGCCTTCACAGGCTCTACCAGCACCGCACGAATTATTCGTACCCACCCACAAGTAGTCGCTCATAATCCGCGCCTTAGTATTGAAACAGATTCGGTGAACGCCACTATCTTAGGTCCGGATGCCAAAAGCGGTTCCGATGAATTTAACCTACTGATCGATGAGGTGGTTAAGGAAATAAGCACCAAGGCGGGCCAAAAATGTACCGCAATTCGCCGGATTCTGGTCCCCTTGGAAATTATGGATGAGTTGTCTGCCAGTTTAAGCATACGACTGCAAGGTATCGTAACCGGCAATCCAAGAAATGAACGTGTGCAAATGGGTCCGTTGGTGAGCTTGGCTGCGAAAGACCGTGTTGCTAGCTGCATCGAGGCACTGGTCCAGTCTTGTGACGTTGTGTTGGACGGTCGCACTATTGATGATTTGGTGGATGCAGAGAGGAGTGGCGCATTTATAGGCCCAACGCTGTTGCAAGCAACTTCTTCAACCGCAGATGTGGTGAACAATGTAGAAGCATTCGGACCCGTGTGCACGTTGATTGGTTATAGCGACAACATCGACCTTGTGCGTATTGTCAAAGCTGGAGATGGTGCGTTAGTTGGATCTATTTTCAGCAACGATGACGAATTCGTAGCAAGCCTGGTGAACAACATAGCTTCATATCACGGGCGCATCCTGGTTGTGAATGGTGAGAATGCCCAAAGTCATACTGGTCATGGTTCACCCTTGCCCACGTTGTTACATGGTGGTCCCGGCCGAGCTGGCGACGGAGAAGAATTGGGTGGTATGCGTGCTGTAAAACACTACATGCAACGTACCGCCATTCAGGGCTCACCCCAAACCCTCGCTAACGTTACTGGTCGTTGGGTAGAAGGTGCAGAAATAATTGAACCAGGTGTACATCCTTTTCGTATACCGTTTCATGAACTCGCCATTGGAACAACGTTCTTCAGCGCGGAACGTGAAGTGACCATTGCAGACATCGAGTCCTTCGCACATCTAACAGGTGATATTTTCTACGCTCATATGGATGAAGAGTCGGCAAAACGCAATCCGATATTCGGTGGTCGTGTTGCGCATGGCTACTTCTTAGTGTCTGCAGCGGCGGGATTGTTTGTCGATCCACCTTACGGGCCAGTTTTGGCTAACTACGGGATCGACGCGCTACGTTTCACTAAACCTGTGAAGCCAGGCACTCGCATCAAGGTACGTCTGACCTGTAAGTCTAAGTCGTTTCGGCAAGGCCGGGGCTACGGAGAAGTGGCTTGGGACACTCAAATCACTGATCAAGATGACAATGTTTGCGCATCTTATGATGTCCTGACCATGGTGAGTGAGCTTGCGATCCCCGATGGCGGTGAAACCTAGTTTTCCACATTAGACAGAAGCAGGATATTTCTTGTCCGACATGACTCATAACATACGAATTGAGAAAGCTGTCTAAGCTCCTGAAAAAGTTAATTATTATGGTGTAGGCTCAATCATAATAAAATCGTTTTAGATTTAAATGATTCAAAAAAAGTCTTGTATTACATTCCTATGTATCATTAAATCTGAGCTGCTCAGTGGGCATCGTTTGCTGGGTTCACAATCAGGAGAGGGGATTCCAATGAAAATGAATTGGCATAAGTTACTTGTGCTGTGTATTGCTGTACTGCTCGGACAAACAGTTTGGGGGCAGGCGCGGGTCATCGAAGAAATGGTGGTTACCGCAACGCATAGGGCTGTGAACGTGCAAGATATTCCAATATCTGTCACTGCGCTCGGCGCAGAAGAACTCGAAAACAAAGACATTTCAGACGCGGCGTCAATCAGCCAGAACGTGCCAGGCATGAGCTACGGCGAATTTGCCCCGGGTCAGGCCTTGATATCTTTGCGCGGTGTGACCTCTGCTGATGATGGTGCAGGTTTAGACAATTCAGTGGGTTTGTTTTTAGATGGTGTATACATCGGTCGTGGGGCAGGCATCAACTTTGAGATGTTTGATCTTGAACGCATCGAAGTGCTACGTGGCCCGCAAGGTACATTGTTTGGTCGAAATGCCATTGGTGGTGCTATTAGTGCGGTGACCGCAAAGCCAAGCGAAGAAACTCAGATCAAACTGGGAGCTACCGCTGGTAACGAAGGTATTCTGCGTTACAAAGGGTTGGTTAGTGGCCAAATAGCAGAACAGTTGTACGGCAAGATAAGCTTCACCCACCGTGAGCATGATGGCTTTGTCAAAAACGTGTTGTTGAATACTGAGCTACAAGATGAAGACCAAACTTCCATACGCGCGCAACTACGTTGGCAAGGTGATGCCGCTGAATGGATTTTGTCAGTTGATACTATGGAAGACGATCGTGCTGACATGGGTCGCACCGGTATAGTCGATCGCGCACCGCTGACAGCGATCATGGCCGCAAATGGTGTCAATGGCGCTCGTGAGCAGGCTTCTCCTTCAGATGGTTTCTCAGAAAGAGATTCATTTGGTATCAGTTTGCAGGGCAACATTGATTTCGGATCGGGCACATTTACCAGCATCACCGCAACGCGTAAAGTTGAAACCGATTGGGAAATGGCTTCGGTAGGCGCTGGCCTTGGCGCGCTGGGCTTGCCGTTTGATGAAGTTATAGATGACATTGTTGAAGACATCGACACTTTCTCCCAAGAATTTCGGTGGACCTCGGACTTAGACGGTAATTTTGACTATGTGGTTGGTCTGTTTTATCTCGTTGAGGATACTGATCGGGTAGAGCAGTTTAAAATCACTGCTGCAGGCACGTATGGTGATCCCACTAGCCCCTTCCGGGTAACTGACGTGGGCTCACAAAACATCATTGGTAACGAGTATGCCGAAACGAATAATGAAACCACAAGCTGGGCAGTTTATGCTCATGCTGACTGGGAATTATCAGAGCAGTGGAACGTGTCTCTAGGTGGGCGATACACCCGAGATAAAAAGGATTATGGGGCTACCTCAGTCGATTGCGGAAATGACCTCACAGGTACTGCATTTGAAAATTTTGTACCCTGTGCTGGTCTGGGCGGAAGCCTTAGCATTATTTCAGAATCATTTAGCATCACTGCGAATGATGAGTGGACAGACTTTTCACCCAAAGCATCTATACAGTTTTTCGCCAACGATGATGTCATGTTCTTTGCAACCATTTCTAAAGGATTCAAGAGCGGCGGGTTTGCGGGATCTCAAGGTGTGGAGACCAGTGCCTCAATTCCAGTTGACCCACAAGAGGCGACAAATTTCGAGCTGGGTATGAAAGGTACGTTCTTTGATTCGCGGCTACGCTTTAACCTCACCGGCTTTCGTACTGACTACGATGATTTGCAAATTGTCAGATTTGGTCCGGTGGCCGGATCAGCGTTTGGTACCTTTGTTACGGCAAACATTGGTGAAGCGGAAATGACAGGGTTTGAAGCAGAGTGGGAATGGTGGATGACCGACAACTTAAGTTTGTCTGGCTACTACGCCTATCTCGATACAGAAGTGAACGATCTAGTGCTAGAAACTACAGGTGGCCCTGTTGATGCTTCAGGTTCGCCACTACGGCAGGCACCTGAAAACTCAACCAACCTTGTGTTGGCCTATGAGTTAGCGACGCAAATGGGTACGTTCGACTTCAGCGTGACTTATCACAACACAGATGAGCAGCTTATGGATTACGTATTCCAGGCTACCAAGATCGATCGCACAGAGCTTTTTGATGCGAATGTGACCTGGCGCTCTAGTGATGAAAAGTGGAAATTGTCTCTGTGGGGTAAAAACCTCAAAGACGATGAATACATTGCCCACGCCTATGTGATTGGACCTGGTGTCATCGGTGTCTGGGGCCCGCCTAGAACAATGGGATTGACCGCTACGTACTCTATGTAATTAGATGTAGGCCTCAACGAAAAAAGGCGCGCCCGGTCGCGCCTTTTTACTATTCGAAACTAGGAAGGTGAGGGTTTATGGCTAGGTCAGATAAGCAGGATAAGTTGGCGCTGATAAAGCGCACAACACGTCGACGTTTTGCTTTTACACTGGTGACCTTGTTGCTGTATTTCTCCTTTGCACTGAATTGGACTGAATTCGGAGCAGGTATGTCTACCGGCATAGGAGGCACTTCGATCACCGGTGCCATGCTGATGTTTGCCTTCTTGATCGTTACATTCCTCGCGCTAGAATATCTATTCTTACGAGTCACAGGTGTGTCGTTGGGAAAACAAGACAAAGACGGAGCACAAT
>JAADHW010000268.1 GCA_013151695.1 Gammaproteobacteria bacterium | reverse complement strand
ACGGACACCATGAGGATGGGGACAGAAATAGCAATCCAATGTTTTCGCCTTCCCCAACGAGTATCAAATCTGTCTATCGCCAGGCCCATGATTGGGTCGGTGGCAAAATCCCAGATCCGAACCAAGGTGAAGACCAAACCAACGGTGGCCAAATCTAACGACATCGTCTCCGCATAAAAAGCGGGTAAGTACACAGCAATAGGCATGCCCATCGCTGCCATGGGAGCGCTGATACCTGAGTAACTGGCAAGGGTTTTTCGATTTAGAACTGCCATTACAATACCGTATCAGTGCTCAATAGACTGGAGTAACGCATCAATGCTGGCGATAAAAGCCAGCGGTTGATCAAGCATTAGATGGTGATGCGCATCGCGCAGTTGAATGATAGGAATGTCGCCGCCACTTTCATCCGTTAGATACTGTAGTGCTTGAGCACTCATCATCGCAGAGTGCTCTCCATATATAATCGCCCGGGGTAAATTGAGCTTAATGAGTAGCGGTCCAATGGCCTGCCACCATTCTGAGTTTCGATCATTGTCCGGACTTAAAATGGCCGGATCGAATTTCCACACCCACCCTTCGTCAACTTGCTTTAGGGAGTGATACGCCATGTACTCCATTAGAAAGTCATTTTCACAGGGCTGGTCTGGCGCTAGCCGAAAACGAGCAGCAGCTTGCTCATAGTCAGGATAGATTCGATGAGGACGAAGCCCCCGTTTCATCCGCTGATTCATCAGGTCTTCAAAGTCCGAATCTTCGCTCGGAGCCAATAGTTTCATGTCACAAATGATAAGAGCTGACCAAAACCCTTCATCCATTTGAACCGCAGCCAGGCCGACTGAACCACCGTAACTATGACAAACCAGCGCCGGCGCCGTATCATGCGCATCCATTCCTAGTGCGGTTGCTACCGCACGAGCTTCACTCGCTCTTTGTTCAACGCTGTAACTCTCTCGCCAACCTGAATCACCCATGCCGGACATGTCGTAAGCAACTAAACAAAAACGTTGGGCAAGAAAAGGGGCTATAAAGGCCCAGCAACGCGCATGGGCCATAAATCCATGTGTGAGGACCACGCCCGGTAGCGATGCATCACCCCATCGAAAATAATGAATCTGCACACCATCGCAGTCCACATAGCCTTCTTCTCGGGGAATATTAAAGGCACGCTGAAACCAATCAGGATGGTCCTTGCGAATCGTGCGTGAATCGTACAACCGGAAAACTAACTAGCGAGTGAAGCGGAAAATAAGACACCACTTTCGTAAAGCTTGTCGATTTCAGAAACCTCCATACCTAATTCTGCAAGAACAGACTGGTTATGTTCGCCCAGACTTGGCGTGTGTGCGTGAATGTTAGACGGGGTACGCGAAAATTGCGCCGGAGGGCGTGGCATTCGCACCAACCCTGCCTGGGGATGTTCATATGTCCAAAGCGCATGCATGGCTTGAATTTGCGGGTCTTCAACAACTTCTTCACGATCGTTGACCTTTGAATACGGCACATCATTCGCTTCGAGGCGTGCGCAAATCTCCTCGGTTGTATATTGAACATAAGCCTCATCCAAGAGCTCTCGCAGCAGCCCACGGTTGCGCGCACGCGCTTCAAACGTGGTAAAGCGTTCATCTGTTAACAAGTTTTCGATGCCCAGGGCGCGAAAAGCACCCTCTACTTCAGCTTGCTGAACCGGCATAGACGCGACCCAACCATCCTTGGTTTTACGCATGAATAGGCTCATGTCCATATAGGGGACGGTTTCTGCGCCCTCTTCCATAAAGGTAAAATTCGCCATCACATCTGGCCACAAAAAGAACAGACTTGCATCCAACATCGACAACTCTACGTGTTGCCCTTGCCCGGTACGTTCCGCACTAAACAGCGCAGCAGTGACCGCTTGTGAAGCGGTGAGGGAAGTGACCTTATCGCAGACCAAGCTGTTAACCAAGGCAGGCTCGGCGTTAGGCTTAAGCGAAGCAAACCCAGAGATGGCTTGAATGACAGCATCGTAAACACGCCTTTTAGCATAGGGTCCAACGGGACCTACGCCACTGATAGATACATAAACCAGTTTAGGTTGCGCAGACTTGAACTGGTCATAACCTAAACCCAGTCGGTCCATCACACCCGGTCGAAAATTCTCCATCACTACATCAGCAGTTGCAACAAGCTTACGGGCAAGGTCCTTACCCTCATCTGTTTGTAAATCTATGCAGACTGATTTCTTGTTGCGATTCATCACTAGAAATGGACTGCCTACATCATTGTGCCTGGGGATACCTCTGCGCATGAGGTCGCCGCTGTGCGACTCTATCTTGATCACTTCAGCGCCTTGATCACCAAGAATCGACGCCGCAATGGGACCTGAGTACACGGCAGTAAAATCGATGATGCGAACACCCTGAAGTGGGCCGGTCGATGCGCCGCCAAGATCCACGTTTTGCTCTGAATTATCGTTCACGTTTTTGTCACTAATAAAGTGGTAGGCACGACCAGATTCGAACTGGTGACCTCTGCCATGTCAAGGCAGCGCTCTAACCAACTGAGCTACGCGCCTAGCGTAATGCGGTCAGCCATCATACTTAAAGTATCGGGGTTTACTAGTATTTGTCGGTGGTGGACGTGCGAGTTTGCATCCAATCGAGGTGTTGGACTACTGCTGGATAGTAATTCGGATGAAAAATCATGATCTCTTCAAGTTCACGGATTGCGCTGTCATGGAACCCATCTTCATACGCAACTAAAGCCCCAGCCAAAGTGGTTGCTGCGGCTTCATCCAGCATGGCCAAAGCTTGGCTATTGCCAGGGTACTGCACCAATAGTGTGCCTAAAATACCAGCGGCATTTTCATCACCCGGCCAATGAATAAAACCTGCGTCCATAAGGCGTTGCGCCTTAATAAGCTGCTGTTCAACGGTAGGGGCCTGTTCAACCTCGGCCACAACCTCCTCCACACCCACTGGGGTGGACGTGTCTGAAGCGAAAGCAAACGATTGCGTGGCGACACTCGCCGTCACGTTCTGGGTATCTTCCTGTTGGCGTTGCGTTTTTAGATTTTGTGTTGGTAAGTTTTTGCCGTGGTACTCAACCAGTACTGCAGTCATCGGCGTATCGATGTCTTCAATGTAGCTTCCGCGCAATGCAAAAGCTAGGAGTGCCAGCGCAACCATCAATATCGCGATGACTGCTGGCTGTGTTTGAAGGACACTTATGCCCCTTCCCGAAGATGCTGCCAAACTGGTGGGGTTGGCTAAGCTCGTGTCATCTCCATTTGGGCTATTTGGTTTTACCGAAGGGCTCACGATGTCCGTTAACATTGGCTCTGCCAATGGATCTTGTAACACCGGCACTGCTTCTTCCACCACGATGACATCTTCTTGCCAGGTCACTAAGACTCTTTGAACCATTTTCCCACGTTGTAAATCTTGGCTGATAAACAACTCATTGTTGGGTAATGCCAAAACCGTGCCTGAAGGAAATATCGCGCCTGGTTTACCCACGCTCCAATTTTTCGGAGACTCTAAAACACACCCCGATAAGAGATCAGTTACATTGAGGAAGCCGCCAGGATCAACACTGAGTGTTAACCAGCGCTCTTGCGGAATACGTGATTCGATCGCAAGCACGCCATCCTGCGACTCACCAAAGGTGATCGATTGGTTAATTTTAATACTGAGGCGATCTCGGTTCGCGACTAGAAACCAAGCGTGCTGATTTAGCGAATTGAGTTGCATTGGCACAATATTAAAAAATAGTTGGCGTGAGAAGTTACCTACGCACTTTCGCATACATTGCATTGAGAATCATCACATTAACTGTAACAGCCAGGTAAAACGCATTGCCAATGAAACCCTTCCCCGCTAGCGTAATTCTAGGCTGCAGACTCTCAGCAGCCACAAGTTGTTGCTTCTCAGTTACACCTAGCATATTTTACTTTTGTAGCTGGCGTAGATCGGTGACTATCTTGGGAGCTTAGAGCGCAGATAAGGCGAGCAGATAGGACAAGGAAATAGCAAAAAATAGAACCGAAGCATAACAGCGCACGCATGCGCAACTGGGGATAAACATGACTAAAGCTGCAAGACAATATTTGTCTTTTCTACCCCTGACTTTTCTAGGACTCTCACTGACAGCAGTAGTCCAAGCCGAAGAAGGCGTGATTGAAGAGATTGTTGTTACAGGATCCTATATCAAGGGCACACCAGGTGACACGCCCTCGCCGGTTCAGACTATTCGGCGGCAAGATATTGTTGCCAGTGGCGTTTCCGACGTCGCCGAACTCATACGCAATTTAGAAATTGCCTCTGGATCAGACACCGCCCCTTCAGATAATACACGATTTAATGGCAGCGCCGGTTCAGGCTTAGCCAATATCAATTTGCGTGGCCTAGGACCCACTTCCACATTGGTTCTGCTAGATGGTAAACGCCTGCCGTACGCTGGGCAAAAAATCTCTAACGGAGATCGTTTTGTCGATATTAACGCGATTCCGATCACCATGATCGAACGAGTTGAAGTACTTAAAAATGGTGCTTCCGCCACGTATGGCTCCGATGCTATTGCAGGGGTTGTCAACTTCATCACCCGTAGAGACTTCGAAGGCTTCGAAGTCTCTGGCAAGTTTCAAAGCGTAGATCAAGGTGACCAGGACGATGCAACCTTTGGCGCGGTATTTGGTTGGGGTTCCGACGAAGGGAAAACTCATTTTGTCATCGGTGGTGAATACTTTGATCGCTCGAGCATGGATGCTTCGGACCGATATGATTTACGCAGAGACTTATTTCCCAGACAAGGCGGAGAAATCGTTAATCGGTTTAGCTTCACCGGGCTAGATCCAAACTGCTTAAATACTGGTCTTGGGCTTTTTTCAGACAACGATACCAATTCAGACCCCTTTGTCTGCCAACGAGTAGGCGCCGACACCGAAGAAATGATTCCAGAGCAGCAACGTACTAGCATCATGGCCACCGCCTACCATACTTTTAGCGAGTCCTTTGAGCTGTATGGCCAAATATCATATGCGAACGGCAATTCTGGTTCTTCGCGCAATGTGCAATCCGGTCCTATCGAGCCGAAATTTTTCATGCCCTCTTTGCTGGGGCTAACTTCGGCTGCACCCTTCATACCCGATCCCTTTACCGGCGGTGCGCCCAACGACCCATCTACTATCCCCAATGGCGGTCCACTACCGGCAGCGCCGATTCCGATGGTAGTACCCTTACCCCTAGAGATCGCAGATTTTCAGCTGCGTGTTCCCGGTCTAGACCCACAACGCAAGTTCAACGCTCGTAACGAAAGCGACACTTGGCGTTTCCAACTCGGCGCCCGAGGAGATTTTGACTTTGCAGAGAAGCCTTGGAGTTATGACGTCTCTTTAACTCACGGCACCAACCAATTCAGCACCTTCGGTTTGGCCATCGATAAGGACCGCTTAGAACTTGCCATGTACGGCCTAGGTGGACCCACCTGCACACCCAACGGTACTTTAAACCCAGCAGACCCACGCGCCGC
This sequence comes from Gammaproteobacteria bacterium, assembly GCA_013151695.1. Taxonomy (GTDB): domain Bacteria; phylum Pseudomonadota; class Gammaproteobacteria; order Pseudomonadales; family Azotimanducaceae; genus UBA4421. Next base: position 3,744 of record JAADHW010000268.1, on the reverse strand, counting down.
CACGGCTCGTTTTTTGTTATCCGGCACCGACGGGATGTTTAACGACCTCGCGACCGCGCCTGGCGCCGTCGGTCCGTTAGAATCTACCATGCTGGCGCTAATGGGCACGGTGCCCAACTTCCCCTTTATTAATCCCGACAATTTGGTGTTGGGTATGACCAGTAACAATAACGGTGATCACAGCCAGGGGTGTTACTTCTATAATCCCTTTCTTTCACGGCAAAATAATCCGACCCTTGCAAACTCTGACGAACTGCTGCGTTGGATGGAAGTGCCCGTTAAAGCGCAACAAACAGACACTTATCTAACCTCATTCGACGTGGTCTTTAGCGGCGAGCTGTTTGAGTTAAACGGCAACATCGCCAGCCTAGCGGTCGGCGCCCAGTATCGCGAGGAAGGCAGAGAAACCGCTGTACATCGACAAATTACCGGGTCAGTGAATAGCTTCGGACAAATGGCTGGCGGTGAATCTGTTGGTGGATTGTCTGAAAATCTGAACTTCGATGCCGACCGCGATATCTATGCAGTGTTCGCTGAGCTGGCATTGCCGCTCACCGACGACATCGACATACAGTTAGCTGCTCGCTACGAAGATTATGGTTCTGCTATTGGCTCTACCTTTGATCCCAAAATTGGCGTGAGATGGCAAACTACCGACTCGCTGGTTCTGCGCGCAGCAGCCTCCAGCTCTTTCCGCGGACCAGCGTTAGCCCAAATCGAAGAAGGCACTGGCTTCAGCCTAGAATTTGGCGTACGCGATGTGTTGGGAGAACAGTCTCGACCCGAAGGTGATAATTGTGTACGCACAGGGCGTTGCGAAATCTTAGACCCAACACTAGCGCCGACAATTATCATCGTGAAGCAGGGCCGACCTTCTCCAGACCTAGAGCCCGAAACAGCGGTGTCTTGGAACATCGGGGCGATCTGGTCGCCTCAAGAAGGCCCTCTCGCCGGACTCACAGTGGGTGTTGACTATTATAATATTAACTTCGAAGACAAAATTATCGACGTACCCACCCAGGCGTTTTTGACTGAAGAAGTTGTGTTGTTTCAACAAGCACTGGCAGCAGGTGACTTTGTCATCGTGAACCCGACCCTAGGCAATATTGGCACGTCATGTGACCCGACCAATGCGATCTTTGATCCTGGCGCGGCGCAGTCTGAGTCATGCCAAGTGAACCCAAGTGCGTATGCTATATCTGCGGCCAATTCTTCCTTTGATGGCAACATCACCCGCCGAACGGACAATTCTCGAGACTTGCAAATCATCGCCAGCAATGCGATCAACACCGGTAAGGTTGAAACCTCCGGCATTGATTTGCACCTCGGCTATGTCAGATCTACTGACTATGGACAGTTTGTTTTCGACAGTCGTTTAAATTGGATCGAGAAATTTGATGTCAAAGACTTCCCTGTCGGACAACCCGATTTTGATGCCGCCGGTTTTACCAACCGCAGCCCAACCCGACGTTTGGCCAGCTCAATGCCTGACCTCAAAGGCAGTGCGAGCCTAACGTGGCTTTATGACGATCATATCGCTCGCTTGGGGATGCGTTATATCGGCTCTTATACCGACAACGCAGCCATCGTGTTGGAACGATCATTCGATCCTTACTACGCATTTGATTTCTCCTACACCTACACATTGGATTTCGAAGCAAGTGGGCAACTGCTACTGACGCTGGGTGCCATCGACCTGCTGGATGCAGATTTACCCAACGTGCGCGACTCTCGCGGCGTCGATCTCACGGTGTTTGATCAGCGAGGCCGACGCTTTTACGCAAGCATGACTTACCGCATGTAAACTTTGCATGATCAAAGCCCTGTCCAATCGGCAGGGCTTTTGCGCCGATTTTCATACAGATTACTTGCATCCGCTGCTTGCAGTGCGTTATACAAAACAATGGGAAAACACTAGGGGATAAAGCGCGATGTCTGAAGTAGAGCTCGAACAGGCGGTGCACAATGGCATGCTGATTGCCTACCATGCACAACATCAGGGTGACGTGTCAGCGGTAGTCACCGAATATGGTGATCGCACCTTCAGCGAATTAAACGCCAATGCAAATCGACTGGTACGCTTGCTGGCCCAGCATGGTATCGGTAGCGGAGATTCTGTGGCTATCGTTTGTAAGAATCGTCCAGAATTTATCGAGATCCTGGTCGCAACCACACGCAGTGGCATTCGATTCACACCCATCAACTTTCATTTACGGGGCGAAGAGATTGGTTACATTGTCGATAATTGTGACGCCAGCGCATTCATTGTGGATACCTCATTGGGGGATGTTGTAGTAGAAGCCGCTGAACACGCACCCAATGCCAAACTTAAACTGTGTGTCGGCGGTGAAGCCTCAGGATTCATCGATTTAGCAGCCGCGATCGCCACCTTTGACGGCAGCGATATCGACAACCCTTCTTTGGGCTCGCGCATGTTGTATACCTCGGGCACGACAGGTCGGCCCAAGGGGGTGTACCGCAAACAACGCATCCCCGAAGCACCTATCTGGAACGATACACCGGCAGGCTATACGGCCGGAAAGGATCGAGAACTCGTCACTGGGCCCGCCTATCACGCTGCCCCGCTACTGATCGACATTGTGCAAGCACTTTGGTCTGGCGTTGGCATTGTCATGATGGACCGCTGGGATGCAGAACAAGCCCTAAGCCTCATAGATGAATACAAGATCACCCACACTCACATGGTTGCGACCATGTTTCACCGCTTGTTAAGTTTGCCAGAGGAAACAAAGGCTAAATACGATATATCGTCGATGAAATTTCTTATCCATGGCGCAGCACCTTGCCCCGTTCATGTTAAACAAGACATGATTGAGTGGTTTGGCCCGGTGGTCTGGGAATATTATGCCGCCACCGAAGGCGGTGGTGGATTCTTAGTTGGCTCCGAAGAATGGTTGACCAAACCTGGCACAGTGGGACGACCGGGTCCTGAGTTTGATAACAAGATATTAAACGAAGAAGGTGATCAAGTAGGTGTTGGAGAGATAGGCACCATTTACATGCTGGCACCGGAAAATGGTCGATTTGAATACTACAAAGACAACGCAAAAACTGACAAGTCGTACAAAGGCGACTATTTCACCCTTGGTGATATGGGGTATTTTGACGAAGACGGTTATTTATTTCTCACCGGCCGCAGTGCGGAGCTGATTATATCTGGCGGTGTAAACATTTACCCCCAAGAGGTTGACAGCGAAATCATCAAACACGAAGCCGTCTACGATGTGTGCACCATTGGGGTGCCTAATGACGAATGGGGCGAGGAGGTAAAATCTATCGTGCAACTGCAACCGGGTATAACTGCCTCCACAACACTGAGTGATGAGTTGATCACCTGGGCGCGAGAGCGGTTAGCGAATTTTAAATGCCCTCGGTCCATCGACTACGTCGCGGAGTTGCCACGCACAGCTGCAGGTAAAATACAACGTCGTGTTGTTCGTCAGCCGTACTGGGAGAGCTAACGCTTAGTGAAGATAGATTTGCTAGACCCGGCTTCCTTTAGCCACGGTCACCCGCTAGAACAATATGCCTGGCTGCAAGAAAACGCACCGGTGTATTGGCATGAAGAAAAAAACGGTCCCGGCTTCTGGGCACTGACTCGATATGATGATGTGGCAGAAATTGGCCGAACACCACACCTCTTCTCCAGCGAACCTACCGTGATGATTGCCGACCCAGATGTCTCGTTGGGCGAAACCTTTGACGGTGAACATAAAATGCTGT
>JAADHW010000391.1 GCA_013151695.1 Gammaproteobacteria bacterium | reverse complement strand
GGAACAACCAGACAATTTTGCAAACTATGTGGTTCAAGTCTTACCTTTAGCCCATCGAGCAACCCTGAAGGTTTAATAGAAATTTCTATCGGGGCATTAGATAGTGAAATACCGAATCGCCCTGATGCGCATATATTTGTGGGGTCAAAAGCAAATTGGAGCACGATTCGCGATGATTTACCCCAATATTCAGAAGGTAGGGACAGCGAGAAAAAGACCTAACAAAGTGAAACAGCGGATGCCACAAATTGTTGTGGCTATTCAGTACGCAGGCGCGGACCGGTCTAGTGTACCAAAAAATCAATAACTCAGGTTTTGGTACCAAGCAGCCGTCGCCGTAAAGCGCCACTTAACTGGATGTTGTACAGATATATCGGATAGAAAGGCAAATTGCATGATTGAGATTACGCACCTTGATGAAACTAACTTGGATTTACTGGATGGAGTGGATCCAGAACTATTTGATGAGGATGTAAGGCTTCAACTTGTTAAGGAAGTTGTGAAAGACCGGGGGCACATCATGTTACTCGCTATAAATGAAGGTAGTGTGATTGGCCAAGTACTCGGCAATGTGCACAAACACATAGACAAGCACACCGAGCTATACATCGATGATTTGGCTGTCGCAGACAACTATCTTCGCCAGGGAGTTGCATCTCTTCTCGTAAGGGGAATAATTGAAATTGGTAGGCAAAGAGGCTGCAAACAAGTATGGATTGTAACTGAACCAGACAATGAACCTGCGAACAAACTATACGAATCACTGGGTCTCACCAAGAATTCCGTGTACATTTTCGATGGGGAACTGTAGTGATAAAGCATTTGTATCACCTGAAGTTTAAGCTAATCGCTGTCACTTCTGTCAGCCACTTAGCCTGTGTTAGGCACAAAAAATTGTGAAAAAAAAGGACATACGGAGACACATAAGCTGGTACGCAAAGAAAGGTGATGAGTTTATAGCTGATGAAACTATAGTAGGTATAGAGCTAAACTCACTGCAACAATTATTCCAAGTAGCAACAGAAGACCCAATGTACGATTGCTGGGAGATCAAAGAACAGCACGTCCAAATACTACAAAAATCTATTCAACACGTAATCAATCTTAAGAAGTATGACTATTTTGTAGAAGCAACACTAGTAGATGAATAACACCGGTTTAACAAGGCGATGCACTGTGCACCCGCAGCGCCAGACTGGGGTACTGCCGGCTGCGAGTGCGTGCGTTATGCACCACTATCAGCTCGACTGTCTTTGGCGAAAGAGGGTGTTGATTCTCTAACATACAGATCAAGTTGCATTCTACACTTGCTTGGACGCATTGACCGGTATTTTGTTTAGCTGTCATCAAGTGCTACTTAAATGGCTGTTATGTGTATCCACAGATATTTAGGCCTATCATCACAATCAGGGAAGTAAATTTTGACAAAAAAATACATCAATCCAGAAGAATTATTTCCCAGCCAGCAATATGGATTTTCACAAATAACGACTAGCGAATCAGGAAAATTGGTGTTTTTGTCCGGCCAAGTAGGTTGGGATGAGAATCAACAATTTCCCGGTTCTTCAGACTTCAGCTCTCAAACAAGTCAAACGCTCAAGAATATTGAAATCGCAATGACTAAAGCTGGAGGCTCATTGTCGGATGTTGTTTCCCTGAGGATTTACATTGTAGGTGAAAATTATGAGAATGATCATCATATATCAAGTGAACTAAAGCGGTTTTTTCCTAAAGGTAGTGCTCCATCATCAACATGGGTTCGGGTCTTAGGTTTGGCAACAAAAGAGTTATTAATAGAAATTGAAGCCATAGCTGTTATTAACAAATGAATACCCACACAACCAAAAGCTCAACAACGACACAGTAACTTCCAGTTCGTTTATGTGCATTCGCTTCGCTCATTATTGCACAACATTACGTTCCCGGTTACTGTGCCTGTTAACTTGGCATTAGGCACCGAAGGAGACTATGGAAATACTCAAGTATCAATACATAGTATTTCCCATGGCCGCACTGGCGCTTCTGACTTTTGTTGTACTTGTCATGTTATTTCTCTCGCGGCTTTCCGCAGTTAAAAACGGCAGTTTATCTGCAGGCTTCTTTAAAACCTACACTGGGCAGAGTGAACCCGAACAGTCTAGAAAACTTGCACGTCATTTTGCTAATCTCTTTGAGGCACCAATTCTATTCTATGTCGTGTGCCTTTCTGGGCTTTCGACACACTTGTCATTTGGCTTGTTTCAGGTGTTTGCCTGGCTATATGTGACGCTTCGATTGATACACGCCACAGTCCATATTGGGAAAAACAAATTGCAACCTCGAATAGCTGCGTACTTCTCGGGATGGATTGTCCTAATTGCAATGTGGCTGCTCTTAATCTACAGGCTTATAGGAGACACTTAGTATGTGGTTGAAGCCGGTTGTTCTCGCTCCTTTGGGCAGCTGTAAATGTCATCCAACCCGCATACGCAAATTGGCCGCCACTTCTGTCGGCGGCTTAACTTGGGTGTTATGCGCTACCATCCAGTTTCTCTCATAGGATCAAGGGATGAAAGAGGCGATCTACAAAGGCAGCTGTTTATGCGGCACCGTTCAATTTGAAATCACTGGCGAACTACTTCCCGAGTAACGTTTCGAAGTGACTGCCTCGCGTATGCAATTTCAAGTTCAGTTGTACAAAGGTCAACTAGATGATCAAGTCGTTGCTGTTCTTTGCTTTAAAGGGAGACGTACCGGTTGGTTTCAAAGCAGGATATGCGATCACTAAAAATCGTTATTACAGTTGGCTAGGAGGCGTCCACCCTGATTTCCACAGAAATGGTATTGCATCCCTACTGATGAAAGAACAACATGATTGGATACGAAATTCGGAGTACACAATTGTGGAAACGCACGTCAGGCAAGGCAATACTGCAATGATAGAACTAAATCTAAAGTTTGGCTTTGCAGTTACCGGTAACTTCACAAGATCTGGCGATCCGAATTTCATCATGCAATTGCCGGTCAAATCGTAACATGTAGCTTAAGCTGCATTTTTCTACAGCCTTGTTATGTTTCAGCGAACAATTTCAGAACTGTCTAGGAGTATCGGATGAAATTTAGTCATATAGGAATTCCAGTTACAGGAAATTTTGAAGGGGAAATTGATTTGCCTCGTTTGAAGATGACAGTCTCAGATCACGAAAATAATCCCTACGGAATTCAGTGGCAGCGATATTGGGATAATGCCCCTTATCCAGAACTTGTTAAAACAGTTCCACATGTTGCATTTGAAGTTGATGATCTTAACGCTGAATTAGAAGGCAAAAAAATTATTATAGAACCCAATTCACCAAGCAAAGGATTAAAAGTTGCATTCATTGAAGTGAATGGTGCACCAGTTGAACTTATGGAATATGATAAAAATTAAGTAAACGCCAACATCGTGGTTGAAGTCGTTCGACATCGCTAATGCGCCACTCAGCCCGGTGTTAGATTCCTCAAAATTACCGGGAAATATGTGTTTAGGCGCGGGTCCAAAGAAAAAATTGGCATAAATCTATGAAACAAATTTTAGTCTATTCAGATTCTTTGACGTGGGGGATTATTCCCTCGACAAGACAGCGATTACAGTTTGGTGATCGCTGGCCCGGTGTCATGGAAAATCTGCTAAATACCGATGGGCACACATTTAGAGTTATCGAGAATTGTCTAAATGGCCGCAGAACTGTTTGGGGTGATCCGTTTAAACCCGGAAGGAACGGTCTGGAAGGGATAGAGCAAGTAGTTGAAATGCATTCACCACTTGAATTGATAATTCTAATGCTGGGAACAAATGATTTCCAGTCAATGCATTCGCACAGTGCGTGGCATTCAGCGCAGGGTATTCGGTCATTAATAACATCTATTCGTCAGGCTCCAATCGAACCTGGAATGCCCCAACCAAAAATATTGGTTGTGGCACCACCTCCAATACAAAAACCAAAGGGGCCAATTGCGCCAAAATTTATAGGTGGTGAGGTTAAGTGTGTCGGTGTTGCAAGAGAGTATATGATTGTTGCTAATGAATTAGATTGTTCATTTTTTGACTCGGCGTCAGCAACCTCATCGAGCGAGATAGACGGAGTACACCTCGATAAGAAGCAGCATCATTTGTTTGGAAAAGCCATTGCGGATAAGGTGACTGAGGTCATGGAGTAGTTATTAACAACCATCACTGAATAAGACCACAGAAATTATGCGCACGATATATGACAATATTGGTATCAACTATTCGGTGCAACGCCACACTGATCCCCGTATAGCGAGTCAGCTATTTTCCGAACTCAAAGAAGCTACTCGGATCGTAAATATTGGTGCCGGAACCGGGTCATATGAACCGGAGAACATAGAGTTAGTAGCGGTAGAACCATCATCCAAAATGATTGCTCAACGGAAAATGGGATCTCACAAAGTTGAGAAGGCTTTTGCTGAAGAACTCCCCTTTGAAAATAATAGCTTCTCCCACGCCATGACCGTGTTGTCTATGCACCATTGGGAAAATCGCGAGCTTGCGTTCAGAGAAATCAATAGAGTTGTGACGGAAAAATTTGTTGCTATTACATGGGATCCAGAATCTGATCCCTTTTGGCTTACCCGAGATTACTTTCCAGAAATCTATGAACTGGATAAGCGTATTTTCCCCAAACTAGATGAGTTGAGTGAACATTTCGATGAGGTTGGCATGCGCCCGTTGCCGATACCAAGCGATTGCATAGATGGTTTTCTTGCCGCCTTTTGGAAAAAACCAGAAGCCTATTTGAGTCACGATGTTCGTCAATCGATCTCACCTTTCTCCAAAATTAACAATCTCGCGGATGGGTTACAGAAATTGAAAGAAGACCTCGCCAGTGGGGTCTGGGCACGAAATAACAGTTCTATACTTGATTCGATAACTCTAGATGTTGGATATAAAGTAGTCTGGGCGCAGGTGAGAAATGCATAACAATTAGCACCCGTGTGTTCTAAGCGATGACATCGGTTTTGCTGGCGCTCAGAATTGGACCAGCCTATAAAATTGGGATGCTCAATGTGGTTGTTGGCGAAAGTTTTGGCTGTGACCTTTCCGTTTACGCTGCGGTAGCGCAGCAGATACCGCAAACATTGCGCCAAATAAGAATGATCGAAAATCGATCAGAAGTTGGAAGCAAGCAATGGGTGCTTTTCAAATGCTGGCGGTAGGTTTATTGCTGGTTACTTTTACTTTATTTCCTATTGCTCTAACAGATGTCGTATCTTTTGAACGCGAATTAGCTTCGTTTTTAAATGGGTTGTATTATGGCGTAGTGAATTAGTTTCTTTAACAAGCTGTTCCATGACTGAGTGTGTTTTATGAATTGTGAAAATCAAATAGAGATAGACTTTCCTCTTAAAGGCGAATGGCAATTTTTGTGCCCACCAGGGCACCATCCTTTTGCCTTTGATTTTGTAAAAACTGACGCTAACAGAAAGAAATATTCCAATAACAGTAAGGCCAAATTATTTCTCAGTCATATTCCTGCTAATCAATACTATTGTTGGGAAGCCCCTATTTATTCGCCAATCGACGGTACGGTATTACAAGTTGGACGCGGATGGAAAGACCACGAAAAAACCAATATTTGGCAAACGATTTCCCTGTGGTACAACGCAACTTATAAGTTTAAACCAAAAGAAATAGATGGGAGGTTAGACATAAGGCCAAATGTAGGAAACTACGTCATGATTCAAGCAGACGAAGGTTATGTGGTATTGCTAGCGCACTTAAGAAACGCCACAACAAAAGTGGATGAAGGCCAACAAATTAAATCAGGCGATGTAGTTGGCAGTATCGGTAATTCAGGAAATTCAACAATGCCTCATTTGCATATCAATATATTTGACCAAATGGATAACCCCTTAAGCGCAAAAGTCCTTCCTTTTGTTTTCAGTGAGTATATGGAGTTGAATGAAAATAGAAAATGGGAAAAACACACCCTTGATGTCCCAAAAGTTAAATCGTTTATAAAAATATAACGCAAGTATTAGCTAAATATCTAACAACTAGCTCCAGCAATAAGTTGCCCCTTAAACACGCAAGCAATATCTTTGGGTTCCTTCAAAAAGCTCATTGCTCGTTGCCATTCCTAAACGCAACAGAAGGCGAATTAAAGCCAATAGTTCCAACAAAACTTTCTGAATCCATTTTTAGAATTGCCCAGCGAAACCCCCAATTATCTGTTGCTGCCTGCAACCAAAAATCTATTATTAGGTTGCTGTTGGCACATGATGTAGCGGGCATCTCTATGGCATTACCGTGATAGTCTGCAACGGTACCAGAATATTTGCAGACATCGGTATCAGACCATAATTCAAACATGCCCTTGGAGTGGAGTAGAGATATGGGTTCTAACGTAAGGCGCTCGGTGGTGAGAACTGGAACGATTAAGGGCTGGGCTTTCATCTTAGAATTCTAACATCTGGCTACTGATAAGCAGGAGCCAGGGTAGTTCGGCCAGCTGAGTTAATATGCCTAACCGCGATAACGTCGATATCGGCGCCTGATTGAGTCTGCCTCGGCTCGCTTTCCTTCTGCTTCCTTAATGTCTGCCATTTGAAACCAGGCTGAACGCGTGAGTTCACTGTTTGACCCGGTCTTTGATCCGGTCTTTGATCCGGCTAGGGCAATGGCTTTACGTGCGTGTTGATTTGCTGCGGCCAAATCGTGGTTGGCAAGGTGCGTTGCGCTTAGCCGTAGCCAAAGTGCAGCATTGCGCGGGTCAATGCGAATAGCTCGCTCTAAATAAACTACTGCGTTGTTGTGCTCGTTATTCTGCGAGGCTTTGGTGGCTGCGGCGAGAAGTGTATTTGTTGCAGCATTTGAATTCTGGGTGTCTTGGCCGACCTCTGTATCGGTTTGCGAGGTGTCGCGCTCTATAGGTGGTGGACCTTCCCTGTCCATTACGGGTGGTAGGTTTTGCGTAGTGGAGGTGCACGCGGTGAGCAGCAGCGTGCAACTGAGAAGACAGTATAGTCGCCGGTTTAGGTGGTGTGACATGGCAAAACCAGGGTTTGTATGAGGCGACATGATAGCCGTTGGCTAGTCACCAAACCATCGTTTGATGCGCTCACCGACAGTTGTGCGAATATTGCAGCCGGGCTTGATGGGTAGATTGTATGCATCTGCTACGGGAATAAGTACGACGTCAGCGCAATTCTGAGTTGCACGCATACCGGTCATGAATTCGATTTCCACCAAATCTTCAGATGGCATGTGTACCAACGGGTCGATGCTTTGACTGCGTGCCATGGCGTTCCAAATACGTAATGCGCCCGAACTGCCGGTCAACCCGGTTATTGCGTTGTCATCACGTCCCACCCACACCACGGATACGTGTCTGTTGTCGAAACCAGCGAACCAACTGTCACGATTATCATTGGAAGTACCTGTTTTACCCGCCACTCCGCTTTTGGAGAAAGGTGAGGAGCGTCCTGTGCCCTTTGCCATGACAATTTCTAACGCGCGATTGATGGTTGCTGCGTGATCAGACTGAATGGTTTGTTGAAGCTCAAAGGGGTGGTGGGTGATGGGCGTGCCGAATTCGTCAAGCACAGCTATGACCGCCTTTGGCGGTGTGCGAAAACCACCGCTTGCGAAGTTGCCGTAGAGCTCAAGCATTTTAATCGGCGCCAATGATTCTGCGCCAAGAAAAAATGATGGGTAGCGATTGTTGGGCTTGTGTCCAACGAAAGATTTAAAGCGTGCTTGAATAGTAGGTAATCCCACCTGGGTACCTAAGTTTACTGTGGCGAGATTAAGTGATTCTGCCAGGGCTCGAATCAGCGGTAACTCGCCGCGGTATTTGTTGTCAAAGTTTTTTGGCGACCATGGCTCACCGTGCTGGGGTTGAATGGTGATGGGTTCATCAACAATGAGATCGGCTAAGGTCATGCCTGATTCGATAGCGGTTAAGAATATTATCGGTTTGATCAGCGATCCGACTGGACGTTGAGCGTTAAGTGCTCTGTTAAACCCGTCTACGCGTCCTTTGCGGCCGCCCACCAAGGCTAAAATTTCTCCGGTCTGCGTGTCTGCGACTATGGCTGCTGCCTGTAGAACCCCTGCCTCGATGCGTCGGTCTTGTTCGATTTGGAGAAGGGTGTTGGATACCGCTTGTTGGGCAGATTCTTGAAATCTGGGTTTGATGGTGGTGAATATACGTAGCCCTTGTGAGCTAAGGGCAGCAATTTCGTATTGGTCTTTGAGTTCTGCGCGAACCTTGTCCATGAAGGCTGGGTAGTAGGCGCCGCCACTGGTTGGGCTTGCTACCACATTTAACTGTTGTGCTAAGGCGAAATCTAAGCTTTGCTTGTCGATTAGCCCATCACGATGAAATGTGTTTAGTATTCTGTCGCGACGTTCTAAGGCTCGTTTAGGATGTCGGAAAGGGTTGTAGTAAGAGGGGCCACGAATTATTGAGATCATTGTCGCAATCTCGCTGGCATCGAGTTCGGATATGGGCTTGTTGAAATAGAACTGAGCACCCAGACCGAAACCATGAATGGCGCGATTGCCGTTTTGGCCTAAGAATATTTCGTTGATATAGGCTGTGAGTAAGTCTTCTTTAGTGAAACGTAGTTCAAGAATTACGGCCATGGCCACTTCTTTAAGCTTGCGCTCAATGGTGCGGCGATTGTCTAAGAAGTAACTTTTGACCAGTTGTTGGGTGAGGGTACTGCCGCCTTGTTGGCGCTCGCCAGTGCGCAAGTTCACGAGTAGCGCACGAAGCATGCCGCGCAAACTAAAGCCGACATGCTGGTCGAACTTTCTGTCTTCGACAGCCTTTAAACCCTCTGATAGTAATGGAGGTACAGATTCGGGCGTCAGTATCAAACGATCTTCACCGTGGCTGGGAAAGAAGCTACCTATGGTTGCTGGATCGAGGCGAATGAGTGGAACATCACCTTGGCTATTGCTAATGCTAGAGATTTGATTATTGCGAAACTGGATGTCTAGGCGTTGTGATTGACGTGCTCGTTCCATGAAGTGGAAAGCTCGAAGGTAGATTTGTAGTTCTTGGTTGTGCGTCTTGAAAGTACCTGGTGTGGGCAAGTTAGCATCTTGGTGATAACCCAAACGTTGCAGTTCTACTTGTAACTCTGCACGACTTATTTTTGCGCCTTGGTGAAGTTCCAGAGGTTGTGCGAATACTTGTGCTGGCACAGACCATCGGCGGCCTTCAAAGGTTTTAGTAATGGTTCGATCAACTTGAATAAGAAAAGCCGCAACACCAATCAGTACGCCGACAAACAGTCCAAATTTAATGAGCGATTTGAACCAGGTACGTTTACTTTTCTTTGCACGAGGAGTGCGTTTTCTTTTCTTGGTGGCCAAAGTACTGTGCGGGGCTAAGGGATGCTTACTGTGCCATCATAAAGGTGGGATGTGTTGAAAAACTAATGGAGGAAAATTGGCTATGTCCTGGCTGTTTCACTGGTGGCAGAGCGGTTTGAACCAAACCATCCAGCGATTTTTCGACCGATGGCTCGGATACCTCGCCATAGCTTTGGCATCAACCAAATGATGAGTACGAGGAATAACACGAACGCGAACAAGAACAGTATGGGATGGTTGAATACCGCCCATAACCCGGCGAATACAGCAATGTCTTCTGCAATTGAAGCGGTCCAATTACTGAAAGGCTCTGGTGATGTATTGATCAACAATCGACTACCCGCCTTGGTGGCATGGGTTGCGGCAGTAACACCACCGCCGAGTAGACCTGCAGCAATCGCCATGGCTGAACTGACGTCGCCTACCGCGCCGGCTGCTAACATGGCACCTGCGGGAATGCGGATAAACGTGTGTAGGGCATCCCAGCCGCTGTCTACACCGGGGGTCTTGTCGGCAAAAAACTCGACACAATACATAAACCCGGCAGCTAAAATTACCAATGGGTCTTGAACAATTTCTAGGGTAGATGGCAACTCGACATAACCTGATGTGCCCGCCAAGCCCAGGATTGCAACCGTAGCATATAGGTTGATACCACTGGCCCACGCCGCCCCCATGGTAAGGGCGATGACTTGTATAAGCGCTTGATATTCTTCCATTTTCTACCGTAACTCTCGGTTTGGTTGAAGCACAATAGCAGATTTATATTGAACCTAACCTGAATGTCCCTCGACAAACTAACATAGTTTGGGTTTAATCCTCGCGGACCTAAGGGGTGGCGTAAGCCTGAGATGTTGTAGAACAGACCCTTTGAACCTGATCCGGCTAGTACCGGTGTAGGAATAGGTGAGTCTTTAGCACTCCTTAGGCAAATTTTTTCCGAAGGAGGCCTATCAAATGTATCGTTTCTCTGTGGCATCGTCCTTCTTGTCGCGCCGCATTTTTCAAATTGCCGTCGGTTTTGTCACTATTTCTGTTACCAGCGTGTTGGCGCAGGAAACATCGACAGACTATGTGATCGAAGAAGTAGTGGTTACAGCAGAATTTCGCGACGCCACTGTTTCTAAGTTGCCTGCCAGTGTCACAGTGATACACCCCAATGATAGTAGCAGCGTGGTCAATCATCTCGAAGAAGTGCTTGGACAGGCAGCAAATGTGAACTTTTCCAATGGCGCATCTAGAGCCCGGTTCATACAGATTCGTGGCATTGGAGAGCGTGGCCAGTTTGCAGAACCGCTAAATTCTTCCGTTGGCTTGATCGTTGATGGTGTTGATCTCAGTGGTATCGGCGCGGCTGCTACTTTGTTTGACGTACAACAGATAGAGATTTTGCGGGGCCCTCAAGGCACTTTGTATGGTGCAAATGCGTTGGCAGGGCTGATTAATATTGTGACTCCAGGTCCCACTGGTGACCACACTGCTTCAATTCGTTTGGATGCAGCAGACTACAACGGTTTTGGCATAGGTGGTGTGGTTTCGGGTCCTATGAGTGACAACACTGGGTATCGCGTGAGTGTGCATCAGTATCGGGACGATGGTTTTATCAAAAACGACTTTCTGAATCGAGAAAATACCAACAACCGCCAAGAGGCAACTTATAGGGCGAAATTTGTTTGGCACGGTGATTCTGTAGACGGACAAATTAGCTTGGGTAGAATCGATATCGATAATGGCTACGATGCATTTTCTTTGCGCAACAACCGCACCACTTTGTCAGATCAACCGGGTGTCGATCAGCAACAAACAAATTATGCAGCGGCTAAATTTACATGGGATATGACCAACTCGGTGGTGTTTGAAGGGGCGTTGAGTTACGCCGAATCAGACATTGTCTATGGGTATGACGAAGATTGGACCTTCGACGGGTTTGACCCGAATGGATATGTTTCTACGGATCTCTATGCCCGTCAGCGTGATACCACCACTATTGAAGGCCGTTGGTTGTCGAAGCCAGGTGCTGGATTGTTCGAGGATCGTTGGGACTGGGTATTTGGTGTATTTGGTTTGTACCAAGATGTTGAGCTCATGCGTACGCATACATTCGCCGGCTCGTTCGAAAGTGCCTTTGATACTAGACGCTTCGCGGTGTATGGGGAAGTGTCGCGTGACTTGTTAGAAAATTTACGACTGACCTTGGGTGCACGTTTAGAGCGCCACGGTGCGCAGTACGATGACTCTAACGGCGTTAGTTTTGATCCTGATGACAATCTAATTGGTGGGCGGATACTGTTAGAGCAAAATTTGGGTGACAACAGTTTGGTTTATGCTGGCATAACTCAGGGTTATAAATCTGGGGGTTTTAATCAAGATGGTTCGTTACCAGCAGACTTGCGTCGATTTGATCCGGAAACACTGTGGAATGTGGAAGTTGGGTACAAAACTTGGTTGCTCGATGATTTGCTGTCTTTGCGGGCAACAATTTTTCGGATGCAGCGAAAAGATATGCACGTTTCGAGTTCCACCACCAGACCCATTGCACAAACCGAGGCGGTTGAGTTTATAGAATTTACCGGCAACGAATCCGCAGGCGTTAACCAAGGGGTTGAAGTTGAGGTTGAGTACTATGCTACTGAGTCCCTCAAACTATTCGCTAACTTAGGTTTGTTAGACGCGCAGTTCGATGACTATATCAACGAAAATGGTGATGATCTTGATGGGCGTGACCAAGCTCAGGCACCCAGGTATCAATTCTTCGCCGGTGCTGAATACCAACTGGGCCAAGGTTGGTGGTTGCGTGTAGAGATTGAGGGTAAGGACGATTATTTCTTTTCCGCCAGTCACGACGCGAAATCTGATTCCTTTGAACTGCTCCATGCAAGCTTGGGTTATCAGGCAGACAACTGGAGTGTGCGTTTGTGGGGCCGTAACTTAGGTAACGAAGACTATTTTGTGCGCGGGTTTTTCTTTGGCAACGACCCCACCGATGGCTACACAGCCCGCTCTTTCACTCAACTGGGTGAACCACGTCGGGTTGGCATTTCGGTTGAAGTTAATTTATAGCGTCTAGTTATAGAAACTCAAAGGAAAGACTATTTAGAGGTGTCATGACGCACCTCTCGTACGGCGAAGTTGTGCGTAACGGCCTAACAACGTGTTGTGGCTGCGGCTAATAGGGAATTGGATGTTCAGGAAGAATGACCCCCACGTCGTCAGCATAAGCTTGCCACGCCTGTATCAATTCGGCACGAATGTGCGGAAATTCCGCGCTTAAATCGTTTTGTTCACCCTGATCCTCGGCCAAGTTATACAACTGCCACTCTCCAGTTCCGAAAGGGGCTTCTTGAAGCAACACTTTCCAAGAACCACGCAGCGCCGCACGCCGCCCAAAAGTTTCCATGGCAACCACTTCATCGTCTGCATACGCCTTGGGGCCACCCTGCCAACGCTCAAGCAGAGAACGACCCATCATGGTTGTGGGTGTTTTGGAACCCGCAATATCCAAAAAAGTTGGTGCCAGGTCCATGACCCGCATATAAGAACCGTCGATATCAGCGTCACGCTCTGACAGCACCACAAAGGCGGGCACTCTTATGCCACCCTCCGACATTTTACTTTTCGAGGCACGAAAGGGCGCAGAGGTTGCGCGCGCCCATCCGGTTCCTAAGGTGGCATACGAACTACGAGTACCAATATTTTCATCGCGGTTGTCAAAATTGCGGTCCACCCAGCCGTTACGATTCGCAAAAATTTCGATAGGGTGAGCTTCAGCACCATTGTCTGACATAAACACGATGACCGTGTTGTCGAGTTTGTTAAGACGCTGCAACTGCGTCAATACCCGGCCGATGTTCTGATCTACGCTATCCACCATTGCAGCATACACTTCCATGCGTATGCGAGCCGATACCTTGTCTTGATCCGACAGAGTATCCCAAGGTTTCATGCCGGCTTCAAAGTCTACAGCTTGCGCAGAAGGCGCCACCACTCCCTGTTTTATGGCGCCAGCATGACGCCGCCCGCGTAACACATCCCAGCCCTCATCATATTTACCACGATATTTTTGGATGTCCTGAGGATGAGCCTGCAATGGCCAATGTGGCGCGGTATAACCCAGGTAAGCAAAAAAAGGCTGGTCTTCAACTTCAGAGAGATATTCCAAAAGTTTATCGGTCATAAAATCAGTGGAGTAAAAATCTTCAGGCAGAACGGTGGGCTGATCATCTTCTAACCAGTTTGCTTTCTCATAATGCTCTAATAACGGGGTATCATCAAAGTGCCCGCTGCCACCCTCCAACAAAACAAAACTTCGATCAAAACCCCGTTGTCCAGGTCGTTCCTGGGGTTTGTCTCCAAGATGCCACTTCGCCACTGCAATGGTATGGTAACCCTCCTCAGACATGTGCTCAGCAATGGTAGGGACGTTAGGCAATAGAACATTTCGATAAGCCTCGCTGCCTTTTTGTGCCTCGGTTTCTAGACCTCCTTGTGAGCCCATACCAGCGATATGGTTGTCGGTACCCGTCATGAGCATGGCGCGAGTGGGCGCACAACTTGGCCCAGCATGAAAGTTGGTCAGCCTAAGTCCCTGCTGAGCCAGCGCATCAAGATTTGGGGTGTCGATTTCACCACCAAACGCACCAAGATCGGTATAACCTAAATCATCGACAACAACCAGTAAGATATTAGGCCGAGTATCAACTTGTTTTTGGCAGCCTCCCAAAATCGTTAATACCAATAAAGTAGCAACCATTCTCTTCATCATCTGTACATCCCAAGGTATTCAATGTCGTTAAAAAAACTAACAAACGCCGCTATATTATTGTAACTGCTCATTCAAGAGCGGGCAGGGTCCATTTGCGCGTTGTGCATAACAGTTAACTCAGCCACCTCATTTAGCAGTATACCATTGCTTACTTACTTGTGGCTTGTAGTGCAGTGTCCGCAGCTCTTTCTTTGCTGATTAGCAGATCAACAACGTCCAGCGCGTGACGCTGACCACCCTTCATGCTCACGACATATTTACCGGCCACAACCAAGCTCGGTGTTGAGGCGATGACAAACTCTCGTTGAACTTTTTCTGCTTCACGCATGGCTCGCCGCGATTTTGGTGATCTGAATTCGCGTAAAAAATCGTCCCCGCTCAATCCCCGACCATCGACGTAGTCGGCCACCATTTCTGGTGTCAAAAACTGTCGACGAGCANNCGTGTATGGCGCGAAACATTCGACTGTGGTTGTCCTCAAGCATGTTGTTGCCTTCGAATGTGACATAGGCTTGCGCTAACACGGTTTGTATTGGACCAAAGGAAGCGGGCATGCGGCGAAACTCAATATCATCAGCTTGTTGTGCCGCCCATTCGTCAATCACTGGATCAAATGTTTTGCAATGTACACAGGCGTAGGAAAAGAACTCAATCACCTCGATAGGGTCGCCACTACGGCGAGCACGGGAGTTTTCTACTTCTTGATAGTCTTCACCCGCCTCAACCACTGTGGTTCTGGACAGGTTGGTTGAAACATAGGTGCCGAAAGCGAGAATTAGTATGACCAACAGTGATATGAAGGCAATAATAGTGTTGCGCGCCTTGAGAACCTTGCGATCTTTTCGTGAATTACCGGTCGCCATATCTGTTCATTCTGAAATTGGTAGTCCAATTCTACCTATTTGACGGTGGGGTTCTAGCAGAGATACGCTGCGCAAAATATTTAGGTGAAGCATATGGGTGTCGAGACGATTGAAGTGGTCGAGGAATATCAATTGTTCAAAACCGATATATGTGGATTTTGTCATCGGGTGCGCTGGTTTCTTAGCCAGCATAATATCGATATTCCATTGCGAGATGTCAGTCGAGACCCGGATGCGTTTCGTGAATTGTTACAATACGGTGGCCGCACCACTGTACCTTGCCTGCGTATTCAACGCGGTGATGAGGTGGAGTGGATGTTTGAATCTGCAGATATCATGGCGTATTTAGCGCGCCGATTCGGCTTTTGACTCGCTACGCCATAGGCGCGGTGGCAAAAAAGAGCCTTGCCAAATGCCTTCGCGCAGGCGCTGCGCCTGGTCTTGTTCGTCTTTAAACACATCTACACCCAGACCTATGCTGATGGCGTGTCCGTTAACAATCATCAGCCTAGATAAGTTGTCTGGGCGATAACCCTCGATAAACTCTGTGGGGGAATTTGGCAGCGCTTGATCGGCAACGGCAAGCTCGCAGAGGGCCAGCAATCTACGTTCGTTAACATTCACGATGGGAAAGCAAATAACCTTGGTGTCTTGTACTAAGGTTTGCAGTGCTTGGGTTGCAATCTGCCCACAGGAGTAATTTTTGCCGTTGCTGTTCTGGCAAATCTGATCTCGTTCCACGGCATCTATGCCGAATAAACTCACTTCTAGCCCGCTCATAAAGAGGGTTTCCCCGTCGATGGCATTGGCATAGGTGGGGCCCAATAAGTTGTTGTCTTGGCTGGTCAGAGAGAAGAGTTGCTCAGAATTGTTGATAGAAAAAGTTAAAACGGTGACCGCGAGAGCCATGGCGTGGCGAGGTAAGCCAATTTTAAACGGTGTGCCGTGCAGGGTATTTAAAATAGCGCGCAGTGGTGGCACTATCGAAAGGCTGCCGAAGACGATCACGAACAAGATCGCGCCTGCATAAACGCCGAGTAACAAGGGATCGAATTCAGCACTGGTGGCGCCTTGTTGAATCGCACCGGAGTATATCAAGGCGATCGCGTTGCCAAAAAATACCGCCCAAATAAAAATGAACACAGTGATACCGGCGAAGGGTGACCAGGGTGATGTATTGTTTTTATCAAATACATGCAACACCGGTGGGTTCAAATTGAATATGTCATGCACCATTGCTGGGTCTAGTGAGGTGCTCACGATCACATGGCTGAGCATATTTAGACGATTGGAGACCAACCAGAGAGTGAACACTGCAAACGACAAGCTGGCTAACGGCAGAATAGATTTGGGAATTTGGTATTCGCCTAAGAATATGTAGTCTGTGTAGGCGTTGCCTTCTAACTGCACCAAACCAGCAAAGAAGATACTTAAGAAAAAACCCAAGAAGCACACCCAAAAGATATTTGATAGCGCGTCTATGGAGCGCACCAAGCTGGCGGCCTGTATCGATAGAGGGTTGATGGGAAGGTGATTGGGTGGTTGATGATCGCTTATTGTATTTACTCCGTGATACAGCGTAATGGTAACATTCTTACATCGAAACATTGCCTAAGCGGCATTTGAGAACATCATATGAAACTGGGACTGATAGCTGGCTATTCTGGCCGCAAAATGAGTATTCCGATTGAGGCAATTAAGCAGGCTGAGTCTATGGGTTACGAGTCTATATGGACAGCTGAAGCTTATGGCTCAGATGCTGTAACGCCAGCGGCCTGGATACTGGCACAAACCAGCAAGATCAAAGTGGGCACTGCGATCATGCAAATGCCGGCTCGCTCGCCTGCTATGGCAGCCATGACGGCTATGAGCTTGGCAGAGCTTTCTGGCGGTCGTTTTATTGTTGGGCTGGGTGC
>JAADHW010000281.1 GCA_013151695.1 Gammaproteobacteria bacterium | reverse complement strand
GAGCCTCTCGCGCTTACTACCACGGCGTTGCGCACCTTGCCAATATACTCGATATCACCTGCGGCGCGCGCCTGGTGCTGGCAAGCGCGAGAAGCTCTGAGAAAACGATAATTATTCAGAGGTTCCCTAGACGTAGCACCGCGGACCGCTACAATACAGCCTTCCCATTTCTATTGGATATTCTGGACTAAATGAATACCGTTTCTACTGAATCTACCTTCAGCGCTATCCATGATGTCAGCCGTTGGCTCGAAAGCAAAATCATCGGCCAGGAGAGCCTAGTACAGCGTCTCATAATGGCTCTGTTGTGCGGCGGACACTTACTTGTCGAAGGCGCACCAGGCTTAGCCAAAACGCGAGCGATAAAAGAATTGGCCGAAGTTGTTGAGGGCGAGTTCCACCGCATCCAATTTACCCCCGATCTATTACCCAGCGACGTAACCGGGACGGAAATTTTTCGACCAGAAGACGGTACATTCAAATTCCAAAAGGGTCCTATTTTTCATAACCTTATTTTGGCCGATGAAATAAATCGAGCTCCGGCGAAAGTTCAATCGGCTTTGTTGGAAGCCATGGCAGAACACCAAGTGAGCGTCGGCAGCGATACCTTCGCGTTACCGGAACTGTTTTTGGTCATGGCAACTCAAAACCCAATTGAACAAGAAGGCACATACCCGCTGCCTGAAGCTCAGCTAGACCGCTTCTTGATGCATGTTGTAGTTGACTATCCAGACAGCGAATCCGAGCGAAAAATTTTGAATTTGGTCCGCGCCGAGGCACAGAAAAATCAAACAACCGACTCCGTTTTGCCTCTTTCCCAACAGTCTATATTTGCTGCAAGGCAAGCACTATTAAAACTGCACATGGCTGAACCAGTGGAACGGTATATAGTGGCGTTAATTATGGCTACAAGAGAACCTGGCAAAGACCTGTCGAAATGGATTGAGTACGGGGCCAGCCCACGTGGCACCATCGCCCTCGACATTTGCTCGCGCGCATTGGCGTGGCTAAACAACCGCGAATTTGTCACGCCACAAGACGTGCAAGCTATCGCTCATGACGTTCTGCGTCACAGACTTATTCTCACCTTCGAAGCAGACGCTCAGGGAATTACAACCGACCACGTGATAGACCAGCTCATCGAACAAGTGCCTGTTCCTTAAGGACCGCTATGAGACGTGTCCGCTTTGGCAACCATGGGGTTATTCCCGGAGCCTATGTTGATATCGATCAACTGTTGGCCCTACGTCATTTACCCTCACCTGCAACATTGTCGAAAGCTAATGTGGTTGGTCATCGTGCTGGCAATAAACTGTCAAACATAAAAGGTCGAGGCGTCGATTTCGCAGAAGTTCGAGCCTACCAACCAGGAGATGACATACGCAGTATCGACTGGAGGGTCACGGCGCGTAAAAACAAACCACACACCAAGGTATTTCGCGAAGAGCGCGAGCGCCCAACCTTAGTTGTTGTTGATCAATCTCAAAGTATGTTTTTTGGCTCCAAGTTGCGCCTAAAGAGTGTTGCAGCAGCAGAAGTCGCAGCGCGCTGTGCCTGGCAAACTCTGGCCGTCGGAGACCGTGTTGGCGGCGTGGTCATAGGCAACAAAGACCAACGTTTGCATCGTCCGTTTCGTACCAGCAAGTCTGTAGCGCGGTTTTTAAACGACATCGCACAGTACAACTTAGCCTTGCACCGCCCAGCCTTACACCACAAAGATGCGCATCACAGCGAGAGCCTGAATCAAGGCATGCTACAAGTGAGGCGGCTGACCAACAGCAACTACCGCATCATTATTATCAGCGATTTTTCTAGCAGCTTGGAAAAATGGACAGAGCACCTGCACCAGTTGGCGCGCCGAAACCAAGTTGTGGTAATTCATATTCACGACCCGATCGAAGAACATCTCCCCCCTGCAAATGACTATGTGGTTACCGATGGCACCAACCGATTGCAGTTCTTCACCGGCGATAAAACACTGCGCCAACGCTACCAAACTCGTTTTCGGCAACATTGCCAAGCCATACAAGAACTATGTGCACACGACTCAATGCGGTACCTAAACATCAGTACCAGCGACGACACCCTTGATTCTTTGGCGTGGACTTAGATGGAAACAGATCCATTACAACAGCTAAAGGACGTTCACTTACCTGCAGACCCGAGCTGGTGGCCTCCAGCTATCGGTTGGTGGTTGCTCGTCGGCTTACTGATCTGGTTAGTAGCCTGGGGTATGTTACGAGCACTGCGGGCATGGCGATACCGAGCACCCATTCGAGAAATGCGTAAACGCATGGATACGTTGCTGCAGGAGTTCGACACTCAACGTATCAGCGCTCACAACTATACTCATCAAGCTAATGAACTGATCAAGCGGCTACTGGTACGCGCCTATGGTCAAAGCCAATATGCCCATCTGACCGGAGAAGCCTGGCTACAGGAATTAGATAGATTGGCCATGACCACAGAATTTTCGATGGGACCAGGACGAGCATTAGGCGACACCCGCTTTAGCAAAAACCTCGACGTGGACGTTAAAAAACTCCACCCTTTGATTTTGCAAGCAGTAGAACACACGCTAACGCAAACCCAAGCATCTGGGACAAAAGTCTCGAGAACTCAAACGTCGGAGGCAGTATCGTGATTGAATGGCTGTGGCCATGGATCATGCTGGCAGCCCCGCTACCTCTGCTATTGCGTTGGGCTTGGTCCACGCGCGAACGAGGACAAGCCGCATTAAGCGTGCCGTCGCTGCAAACTTTTAAGCACGCGTCTAGTTCATCAAAAGTAGAACATCGTGGGCACTTTTGGCGTCTCGGACTGTTATGGGTCGTTTGGAGCTTGCTCCTGGTCGCGGCTGCGCGCCCACAATGGACTGGCGACCCCATAACGTTACCTACAAGTGGGCGCGACTTGATGTTGGCTGTGGACATCTCAGGCAGCATGGCTACAGAGGATATGGAGATTCAGGGCCGTCTTATCGACCGCCTTACTGTGGTAAAGTCCGTGGTGAGCTCTTTTGTAGAAGCGCGCGTAGGTGATCGCATTGGATTAATTTTGTTTGGAACCAACGCCTACCTACAAGCACCTTTAACATTTGACCTCACCAGTGTGAACCGACTATTGATAGAAGCTCCGGTGGGCATAGCTGGAGGTAAAACTGCCATTGGCGATGCGATCGGCTTAGCAGTGAAGCGTCTGAGGTTACGCCCACACGAAGAAAAGATAGTCATTTTACTCACGGATGGCGCCAACAACGTTGGCGAAGTCGAACCCGAAAAAGCAGCAGAGCTGGCAGCGTACGACAAGATCAAGATCTACACTATCGGTGTCGGCGCAGATGAAATGCGCATGCCAAGCCTGTTCGGCACTCTCAGCAGAATTACTAATCCATCCGCAGACTTAGATGAAGAAACACTCACCCGCGTAGCACAGGTTACAGGTGGTCGCTATTTTCGCGCTAGAGACACCAACACCCTGGCACAAATATACGCCGTTATCGATGAACTAGAACCCATAGATCAAGACCCAGAAACCTACCGGCCGGTGCAGGCTTTGTATCACTGGCCACTTGCCGCAGCACTGATCCTCTTCAGCATTTTACTGGGATTCGATATCCGAGCACGTTATGAACATTGAAGATTTCCATTTTCTTCGGCCTTGGTGGCTGCTGAGCATTTTACCGCTGCTGTATTGGGTCTGGCTTTGGATTAAGAAAACTCAGCGTGGCTCTGGCTGGGAGTCTGCTATCGACAGCCAATTGCTGTCAGTCCTCATTGACGCAAGTCACATTCGTTCAGGTCGTTTGTTAGGCACCTTGTTATTAGTGGCTATCACCGCAGCCTGTATCGGGCTTGCCGGGCCCACATGGGAAAAGCTCCCGCAAAGTGTAGAACAAAAAAATGATGCGCTAATAATACTATTAGATTTATCACTTTCCATGCTCGCACAAGACACTAAACCCTCGCGCATCGAACGTGCCCGACAGGAAGTGACGGACATCTTACGTCTTCGCCAGGAAGGCCAAACTGCCTTAGTCGCCTACGCTGGAGATGCTCATGTAGTGGTACCGTTGACAGATGACACATCAACCATCACGAATCTACTCACTTCTTTGAGCCCTGAAATGATGCCGGTATACGGTAGCAACCCCAATCATGCGCTGAGCTTAGCTGCAGAACTATTCGAAAATAGTTCTCTACAACAAGGCCGCATGATTCTCATCACCGATGGTATCGACGACATTAGCTCGGTGTCCAGACACGCCGACCGTGCCTTTCCTATTTCCATTTTAGGCATCGGCACAGAAGCTGGTGGGCCGATACCCCTTGACCTAGTGCGTCAACCTGGCCGCTACCTACAAACCCAAGAAGGCAATCAAATAGTCGCTTTATTAGACCAGACACGCCTTGCTCAGGTCGCAGCACTTACCCACGGCCGTTACGCCGCAGCGCAATTTGGAGACGCAGATATCAATTTTGCCCTCACTCAGCCTCTTCCGGGGGAAGACGATACCATTGAGGTAGAGCGAGAATTCGACACATGGTTTGACCAAGGTCACTGGGTTACCTTGATACTACTGCCGCTGATGCTCTTACTGTTTCGTAAAGGGGTGTTGGTTTGTACGCTCATCGTGTTCTCTAGCATTCTACCTGCCCCGCCCGCGCAAGCCGGCGTGTTAAGTGACACCTGGGAGGCGTTGTGGTTGCGAGACAATCAACGTGCCCACAAAGCCTTGCGCCATGGACAACCTGAAAAAGCCATTTCGCTATTTGACGATTCGAAGTGGGCGGCCATCGCTCAATACCGTAGTGGAGATTACGCTGCCGCACTAAAAGGCTTTGATCAAGACGACTCCGTGACCGGACGCTACAATCAGGCTAATAGCCAGGCTAGACTGGCAGAGTATCAAGTAGCCCTCGACCTATACAAACAAGTCCTTGCCATCGATCCTAGCCACGAAGACGCGCTGTTCAACAAAGAACTGGTAGAACGTCTACTTGAGGAACAACAGAACCAACAACAGCAACAGAACCAAGAACAACAAAGTCAGGCCAACAACGAAGACAGCGAATCACAACAGAACAACCAACAAGATTCCCAAGATCAATCCGAACAGGACGAACAAGGCACCAACCCAGAACAACAAAAAGAGCAGTCCTCCGAGCAAGAGCAACAGAATGAGCAACAAGGTGATCAGCAAACAGCACAAGCGGAACAGGACGACGAGACTCGAGACGAAAAACAAGATGCGCTTGAACAATGGTTGCGCCGGGTACCTGATGACCCAGGCGGTTTAATTCGCCGTAAATTTTCCCACGAAACCAAGCAACGTCTGCGCCGTGGTGAGTACGAAAATCGTCAAGGGGAGAAGTTGTGGTAGCTCGACATACCCGCCATCACTGGCGTAGTTACATACTCTTCTTAGCGATATTCACGGTCACAATGGTGAGCACTTTACTTCCTACCGTATTGAACGCGGCGGTTACCGCTCAACTCTCTTCCCAGGACATAGACGAGTTAGAAACTGTACGGCTAATCATCCGATCAACGGGATCTCGCCAAACCCAGAAGCTTGATTTAAGCGCACTCGAAACCGACTTCCATGTCATGGGAAACAACACAAGTAGCCAATATAGATCCGTCAACGGCCGTCAACAAAGCTGGGTGGACTATCAAATCACCCTGCAACCTAAACGTACCGGCACCCTCACCATTCCTACAATCACTGTGGGTCCGGACGCCACACCAACGCTAAGTCTCAGGGTCCGACCATTGTCCAACAGCACCCGCCAAACCATCAATGAGCTGGTGTTTTTCGAACAACAGGTTTCTGCTGCTAAGATATACGTACAAAGTGAGTTGGTATTGACTCGCAGGCTACTGTATTCCAATGGCGTACAACTTTACACTGACCTGCCCGCTGAGCCACAGATAAAGGACGCGGTGGTACTTACGTTAGGCGAAACAGCTTCTAGTACTACTCAGCGCAACGGCAAGCTCTACGGCGTTGTGGAACAACGTTACGCCATATTTCCCGAGAGCAGTGGCACTTTGACCATACCCCAAGTCAGTGTGACAGCGAGTGTGCGCCTTCAAGAAGGCAGGCGCGTGTCGCGTAAGGGTGTTCGTGTGAGCACACAAGCAGAACAGATCACTGTCATGGCGGTGCCTAAGAGTTACCCCGCAAATGAAGTGTGGTTGCCAGCCCATAATGTGACCCTACATCAAGTACTCACCCCCAACAAAAATGTAAAGGTCGGAGACACCCTCACTCACGAACTGCTCATCCATATTGATGGCAACATAGGGTCGATTTCAGCACCTGAACCACTAAACCTAGACAGCGCCAACTTTCGTACCTACCCGCAAAACCCCGTTATCAATGACGACACCAGCCAACACAGTGTTGTCGGTTCAAGATTACAAACCACCTCCATTGTGCCGATGCAACCTGGCAACCGGTCTATTCCAAGCCACCAAGTTGTGTGGTGGGATGTTAATACCGACCAACAACAACTTGCGCAAGTTCCAGCCATCGAATTGAACATCGGCGGCACAGGGGTAACCCCTTTAGACGCGCCAATTGTCCCCGAACCAGTGCCCAGCCCGGCGCAAAAACAGCCTGACCAATCAGCATACGTAGTTGCCGACATGTTCGAGCAAGCCAAAACATGGCTGCGTGCTCACCCATTATGGCTTGCACTTGGGCTAACAACACTGGTGGTATTTGTCCTAATTGCGCAATTCAAGCACCACCTGGTTAAACTGCCGACAATCTCACCCAGTACCACCCGACTAAAAAGAAACCTGTATAACAAGCTGAAAAACGGAGACCTAGAGACCATCGAAGCAGCATTACGTGAATACCTTGCTCACAAATTAAAGGTATCGCCACATGTAACATTGCGTGAGTTTAGCCAACACTCTGCACTGGCTGCAGAATCAGTGTCAGCACTCAACGCTTGCAAATTTTCAGATGACCAAAATCCCTTAGGGAAAGATACTCGATTGCAGTTGCGCCAGGCAGTTGACGCGCTAGAAGAAGCCATCCAGGACAAAGCGGGGCCCAGCAAGGATACCCTGCCCCCGCTTTATGAATACAGCTAGCGCCCTGATTAAGCCGAAAATGCTCAGAGGCTCCCTAGACTCTTACTCACAATTTCGAAAAGATCTTTTGAAAGATCAGGAAGTTGCGACAAACGGTGCAATCGTTCGCGCATTAACTCCTGCCGCGAACTGTCGTAGCGTTGCCAGCGGCTCAATGGCGTTGTTAGCCGAGCAGCTAACTGCGGATTTTTTGCATCTATCTGGCCAATCGCGTCCGCCAAATAACTGTATCCAGAACCATCCATAGCATGAAACCTACGATGATTTAACATGCCGAAAACAGAATATAGAGAACGTGCACGATTCGGGTTAGTTTGATCAAACTGCGGCAACGCCTCTAGACGTTGCATCTCATCAACTGTTGTTCGCGGGCTTTGCGCTTGCAGAGAAAACCACAAATCTATAACTAACGCCTCTTTACGCCACTTGTCAAAAAAGTCGTTCATTAATTTTTCTCCTGCCTCACGGTCATAAGCAGGATGGCGGCAAATCACATCTAGGGCTGCACGGCGATCTGTTAAGTTATCCGCGCAACGATAATGACTGGCAACAAAATCGACTAAGGCACTACCATCCAGGCGCCTGGCCTCATAAGCAAAAGCGATGTTAGCCAACGCTCTATTCGCCATACTTTGGGCATTCGGCGAGTACTCGCCTGTGGTTGTATACTTGTCGTAAAGTGGCCGCCATATATCTTGTTGGGCTAGCTTGTTTAGCACCTCTTCACGCTCGTCTAACAGCGCATCAACTTCAAAGCGCGACAGTTGTTCAAACAGATAATTCTCATCCGGCACCACCAGCATTTTAGCTGCAAGCAACTGCGCATCGATATTACCTTCCATGCTCAACGCCTGGCTCGCCAGATCAGTGATGGTTTGTACTAAATCAACATGCTCAAGCTCCACACCCTCAAAATACTTCACCCATAACGACTGCAACGCATCCCACCGTACAAACCCATCTTGGTCATGTTTAGCTAAAAACGACAACTCCGAATCGGGCCTTGGATAACTCACTTTCACTGGCGCAGAAAAACCACGCAGAAAACTAACTGTGGGTTTCTCTTCACAATGGCTAATTTTAATTGTGCATTGTGCCTCACGCAGAGACACCACTAAGGTGCTGCCTTGATCTGTGAGTTGGGATCCTGCTGGAGCATCAACCATAAGATCGTATAGCGACAAGCTTTCACCTTGGGAATTTAACAAGCCTAAGGCAACTGGCATGTGGAACGCTTGCTTATCTTCTTGTTGCGGTGTTGCTGGGCAACTTTGTCGAATTTCAAGCTTTAGTTCACCGTCATCAAAATGCTCTGTTATCTGTAGATGCGGAGTTCCAGCCTGTTCATACCAAAGTTTAAATTGACTAAAGTCTAGGCCACCCACTTCTGCCATTACCGCGGCAAAATCATCTGTGGTTACGGCCGAGCCGTCATATCTAGAAAAATACAAATCGCAGGCAGCACGAAACTTGCTGTCACCAAGCATTGTTTTGTACATGCGCACAACCTCAGCACCCTTTTCGTAAATCGTCGTGGTATAGAAGTTTGAAATTTCAAGATATGACTGTGGTCGTACTGCATGAGCAAGAGGACCCGCATCTTCCGCAAACTGCACCGACCTTAGGAAACTCACATCTTCGATTCGCTTCACTGCTCTGGAGTTCATATCAGAAGAAAATTCGGCATCCCGAAAAACTGTAAAGCCTTCTTTCAAGCTAAGCTGGAACCAGTCTCGACAAGTCACCCGGTTTCCTGACCAATTATGAAAGTACTCATGCGCAACCACTGCTTCAACTCGCTGATACGCAGCATCCGTCGCAGTATCGGGGCTAGCCAGCACACAAGATGTGTTGAAAATGTTAAGCCCCTTGTTTTCCATGGCGCCCATGTTGAAATCTTCAACCGCTACAATCATAAATATGTCTAAATCGTATTCCCGACCGAAGCGTTCCTCATCCCATGCCATCGATCGCTTCAATACATCCATCGCATAACCACATTGATTGATGTTGTGCGCCTCGGAAAATATCTGCAGTGTCACCTCACGGCCACTCATGGTCGTAAAGGTATCTTCAATCATATCTAGGTTGCCTGCGACAAGAGCAAATAGGTAACTTGGCTTGGGGAACGGGTCTTCCCAGGTTACAGTTTTACGCCCACCCTCAAGAATTTGCGTCGATACGAGGTTGCCGTTAGACAAAAGAGTTGGAAAACGATGAGCATCTGCAGTAATGGTGGTTGAGAATTTTGCTAACACGTCTGGACGATCTTGATAGTAGGTGATGGTGCGAAAACCTTCAGCTTCACATTGT
>JAADHW010000385.1 GCA_013151695.1 Gammaproteobacteria bacterium | reverse complement strand
AATTGTTGAGATGAAGCGCCCGGGGTTGGTTTATCGAGAAGGGAAGTGGCTTCAAACATTCCTGGTTCGATTAATGGGGTTCTTACCGAATCGATGGGTTGAGGGCATATTGATTAAAGTTTATGGGGGATGAGTGCCAACCCACCACCGGGATCGTTAGGGTGGCTTATCGGTTGAATCGCCTAAACCAAAACCAGGCAAGCAATGAAGTGAGTAACAGTAGGCTACCGTTCAGCACAAAGGTTGTAGTGGGGGAAATGTATTCATAGATATAACCCCCGGCAAGGGGCCCCAATGCAGCACCAATCCCAGCAGCAGCTTCCTTACTACCCATTACGGTACCTCGTAGATGCGCAGGTGCAAGGTCTGCAACTAAGGCATCTTCAGCAGGACTGGCCATAGCCCACCCTACTGAAAACAAAATATAAGAAACTGATACCAAGGCTAAGTTGGGCCAAAAAGGCAACGCCAGGGAAACCAACCCAGCAAAAAGCACTCCAATCGCAATCACCGGCGCGCGACCCCATCTGTCGGACCATTGGCCTGAATACCTCGGCAAGACGGCAAACACAATCCCAGCGGGCAAAAATGCAAGTGCCAACCCTTGCATACCCACCGCAAATTTGTTTTTCAAATAGAGCAAATAGATCGGCTCGATGAGGGCACTAGCGAAGGCCGAAAGCAACACAACAACAAACACACGTCTTAAGTCTGGCGACATAAAGCCACTCACGCCAACAAGTAAACCCTCATTTGTGTTGCTAGATTCTTGTCGAACCCACGTTTCCTCCACCCGCAACAGCGACCATATCAAGGCAGCCCCTGCCATTAGTGCATATCCGCAGAAAGCCCACACCCACGCTAGAGGTAACGGCATAAACCCAAGCAGTGTGAAACCATAAAACGCGCCCATCATGCTACCGCGCACTGATGTTGTAGTTAGGCGCCCCATGGCCACTCCACGGCTGCTTTGGTCGTTTGTATCCGCCACTATGGTGCGAGCTGAAACCCACATGAGCGAAGCGCCAATACCTTGGAGGAAGCGCGCCAGATAGAAATCCATTTCATCGGAGCTGCCTGCAAATACACCCATTGCAATACTGTAGAAGAAGAAAGCACTGGTGAAAAACCACCGACGACCAACTCGGTCGAGGTAGTAACCCACCAACGGACGAACCAGCAACATCGTGCCGGTAAAGACGGTATACATGCCGCCTATGGCAACCGCACTCATGCCGAGGTCGTCGGCACGAATTGGTAGCCCAAAATTTAGAAAGACAAAGGCGGTCGAACCCAGAAATACAGCGGTACCGTATGCGGGCTTTGACCCTTGAGGCACTTGCTCTGCCTAATTATAGGTTGACGCTTCTCAACGCATCAGGCCACTCTGGCTTCAGGCCACAAGCGTAAAAAGTTCTCGCTGTAGAATTTGGTCTTTACCTGTTCCGGAGCATCGCCAACAGTTCGTTCAAAACGACCGATAGGATCCTTGGTTCCTTCAATGTGAGGATAGTCACTAGAGAACAAGTACAGGTCTTCATTCGATTCACCAATTAAACGTCCCACGTCTTCATTTGGCATCGGCGTGAAGCCCATTTGCTCACGAAGTTGCTCAGATGGTTTGCGGTCAAATCGAACCGACTCATCTGCTCGAGAAAAAATGCGACAAATGTCATCTAAGCGATGCAGCATCTGCGGTACCCAACCTGCGCCCAGCTCTACGGCAGCGCCGCGTAGCTTCGGATGCCTATCGAAAATGCCATCCATAATCATCATGCTGATAAACATTTCTGGCGCCTGGTGCAACACGGCAGCATCTTTGGTTCTTACGTTTTCACCGCCTCCCAGCCAATCTTTAGTTGCAGCACGGCCATTATTACCCCAAGCCTTATGAACTTGTAGTGGTGCGCCACCTACATGCAATACAAAGGGTACACCGGCTTCGGCCAGGCGCGCCCAAAAGCCTTCAAATTCGACATGCCCAGGAGCACGCCCAATAGGTGCTCGATGGGGAATCCAAATAGCTTCCAAGCCATTTTCCAACGCCCATTCAAGTTCCCTGATTGCAGGTTCAGGATCGTCCAGGGGCACAATTCCCACCCCCATCAAACGGTCATCATGTGCACAAAACTCTGCCATATGGCGATTATGTCCGCGCGTAGCACCATAACGGAGTTTGCTGGGCTTTTTAGAACTTGGGTGGAACGGGAAGGCGACACTGTGGGTGGCAAAAACCAACTGCTTTTTAAAACCCAACAGGTCCATAGCAGTTGTCCTATCTTCTGAATTAAAAGCTCCAAGCGCTTGAATTTCTTTGGATTTTTCAATCAGCCCATCACCCATGTCTAGCTGGGCTTGCACGTGCTGCGCACTGTGTTTACCGCCTTGATCCATAATCACAGCAACCTCGTCATCTGTCACTATGGATGCGCTATAACTCACCTCTGGAATTTCATCCCTTATGTCTGGGTCAACATAGGATGTGATAAAATTTGGCAACTCCATGATATGACTATCGGCGTCATAAAATGGTCGGTCAGCGGGTGCATACGCCATGGAATGGCCCTCAGTTGATGAACCGTATAACTTACCGCTTTTCTAACAGCTTGACCACGCCACTTAATCCTTCAGCGAGTAGATCTTCCAATTTAATCCCTGCTACAGTCCTACCCATCCTCTCAGAAGATCGAGTGCCTATGACCAATATTGTTGACACCCTCTGGCAAATTCACAACGCACCCGGAGCAGGTTATGAATCACAATTGGAAGGCATTGAGCTGTCTTTACACCAAGGACAACAGCTTCAATCCCAGTTACTTAATCGCTGGTTACAACAAGGCGAACAAGTTGGTGGTTGGAAAATTGGCATGACCTCGGGCGCATCACGAAATGCCATGGGTGATGGTATTCGCCCGTTTGGCTATGTTCTTAAAAGTCGCATCATTCCTAGCAACAGCTTGCTAGAACTATCAGACTTACATCGCGGCCAAATGGAAAACGAACTGTGTTTCCTGATGGGCTCACCGCTTGGCGCTGGCACCACCGCACCACAAGCACGTCTGGCGGTTGCCGGCATCGTGCCCGCATTTGAGATTAACCAGAAAAGACTTATTGCTGGCGCAACCCCGGGTATTCGGGTAGCAGACAATTTGAGCAACTGGGGAATTGTGGTAGGCGAGCCGGTACCACCACAAGATAGCCTGCACAGCTTAACAGTTTCATTGTATGGCGATTCTGAATTGATAGAGCAAGTTGCTAGCGATGGCCACATAGACGACCATTATGAATCTTTAGCAACCTTGGCCAATACCATGGCGCAGTATGGTTATGCATTGGAACCCGGCCAATTTGTGATTACCGGAGCCTATGGCAAAACCCCATTCGCCGCGGGGACATACCAAGGCACATTTAGCCTAGGCATCGGAAATGTAGAGATAAACTTGCAATGATTGATTACCATCTGAAATCCAGCACTCGTACTAATTGAGAATCAATGTGACAGACACAATCGAAAAGGCAGAAGAAGCAATACAATCGCAAGCGTCTGCGGAACCTGAGAGCGCACAAGAAGAAAAGCCGCAAGCTGCCCAAAATTCAGAACCCGCTCTGCTGGGCATGCTGGCCAAAGACATTGCCGTGGTATTTGCCGCATTGTCATTATGGGCGGCTGCAGATACTTGGTATGAAGTTAGCGGTTTGTGGCTGGCGCAGATTGTCTCTATTGGTGACGCAATTGTTGTTGGCCTCATCCTGGCGGCACTGTTTCATGAATGGGGCCACTATGCGGGCGCGCAATTTGCTAAAGCAAAGTCCTCTCGTGTAAGCAGCAGTGGATTATCTTTTTTTCGGTTTAACTTTGAATATGCCAAGAACGACCACAAACAATTCCATTGGATGACTGGCGGCGGACATGTTATGCATTGGTCTCTGCTGATTCTTCTTTTGATTGCGTTACCGTTAGATTCGCTTGGGCGAATCGCTCTAGTCGGCGCAGTGTTCGGTTTCGTGGCGTTCGCAAGCATTATTGAATACCACATTGTAAGGGACACATGGGCTGGCGCAGACCCGGAAACTCGCGTCAATGCAATCTCCAAAGCCGACTTCAAACAGGCCACCATAATCGGAACGTTAGCAGGGTTGTTCGCCATCGCCGGACTTGCCTAGCAATATGTTGTTTCGCGACCGCGCCCATCTGCGAGGTGTCGAGGCAGGGCCATATCCACTGGAGTCGTTGACAACAGATGCTAGTGTCAATCCATTTGTTGGGGCTGTAATTCCGCAACATACGGCGGCTATAAAAGTAGATACCCCACTGGCCACAGCCGTTCGTAAATACGCGAACATACTTGCTCAATGCTCAAATAGTCCACCCGCGCAAAGAGCAGAAATCAACGCTGACCTAGTCGCCCGCACTCGAGAGATCAAAGGCGCTGCATATTATTTAGATGCGGCGCAAACTGGTATCTGTGAAATACCTCAAAAAGCTTGGTTACAACAGCAGCAACCGCTGACACATGCCATTGTTATTTTGGTGGAATTTGGCCGCAGCATAGAGGCGAACAATCTTGCTCAGCAATGGCTACGTGGAGCAGAATACGACGTAGCGCAAATGCGAGCACTTGAAATTGGGGTGTCGATCATGGGGCACGTTCGTGCTCTGGGATTTAATGCACAGTGTCACTACCCAGAACATACCCAGCTCCACTTGGACGGCTTAGCAATTCTTGCCGGTGTCACCCAAGCCACAACCGGTCTAAATCCGTTTATCGGCGACAGATACGCTCAATTGGTCATCGCCACTGACTATGTGCTAGCCACCGACACACCCTTAGCCCACAACACCCGCGTTAACCCGATTCGCCACTATTTTGGCATTAACGGCGCCAGATCGGGCAGGGAGGTGCAACGCCGGCGCCAGCGAGCCTCGCACATGAGCCGCTACCCCATGGAACAGGTGACTAGGGTAAACAAACCTACCACAGCCATATTTGCTGACGAGATTCCACGTGTCCCCAAACGTGCTGAATTTTTTCAACGAGCACGCATGGGTGATCTCGGCGCCAAGGCACAACAAGAAGTTAAACGTTTTGCATTTAAACACCCTCTCACTGACGGCATGATGCATCCGCTGCGCGCCTTAGTCCCCCACCAAGACGGCGAGGTCAACTCAGCCCTCGCGCCTGGTTTTAGTGACGCCAGCGCCAATACCCAAGCAATTAAATCTCTGAGTTACCATCTTGGCGCTGATCTTACGGGCATATGTGAAATTCCAGACTTTGCGTGGTATAGCCATGGACCCGATGGCAAAGAAATTCCAATTCGCCATAAGTACGCAGTGGTGATGCTCATTGATCAAGGCTACGACACCATGGAAGGCGCTAGCGGAGATGACTGGATATCTGGGTGCCAATCTATGCGCGGCTATATTCGAGGTGCAGAAATAGCCGGTATCATGGCTGAATTCCTGCGCAGTCAGGGTGTCGATTCAAGACCCCAAACCAATGCCGACAGCCATGTATTACACATTCCTCTTGTTCTACTCGCCGGCTTAGGAGAACTCAGTCGTATCGGTGAGCTGGTACTCAACCCATATGTCGGCCCACGATTCAAATCTGTTGTACTCAGCACAAACTTACCCCTAATAGTAGACCAACCCATAGATTTCGGGCTGCAAGACTTCTGTGGGCGTTGTTTAAAATGTGCCCGCGAGTGCCCCGTGAACGCCATCTCGTTCGGTGAAAAAATCATCTTCAACGGCTACGAGATCTGGAAGCCCGACGTTGAGCGATGTACCCGCTACCGCGTAACCAACCCTAAGGGCTCGGCTTGTGGGCGTTGCATGAAAACCTGTCCTTTAAACAAAGTAGTCACCGCAGATGGCGCATTGGTACACCGGCTTGGCACCTGGTTGGGTGTTAATGTCCGATGGCTAAAACCTTTACTAGTCCCCCTAGCCGTTTATCTTGACGATAAGCTAGGCTACGGAAAGCGCAACCCGATAAAGCGATGGTGGATGGATCTCGAAATTGTTGATGGTGTTGTACACACGCCAAAGGGCACAAATGAACGCGATTTAAACCTACAAGCCAGCACCTCTGGCGCTAAATCACCAGTGGGCTATTACCATGCCAAGGACATGCCCGCCCCAGATGCGACTAAACCCGTACCCATCAATCATAAAGATGCCGTGGCGCGCGCGCGTATTGTGGAAACTTTAAGCCAAGCAAAACACCGACGTGCGCAAGGCGGCACTACGCCTGCCCACTACATACCCACTAAAACGCTGCCAAGTGCCGAAGAGTAGGCTATGAAGTACCAGTACTGAGCAAATTTTGCACAGGCTGATAAAGTTCTTCCAAGTAAGCCATGTCGTGTGCTTCCAAGACAATCTCTGTAGCTTCTACCAATTGATCTAATTGCTCTATGCGCGACACGCCAACAATAGGGGCATGTATGTGTGGCTTGTTCAACATCCAAGCTATCGAAATTTGCGCCGGTTTTTTGCCATATTTATCAGCCATCTGCATCACTCTCTCGGCAATCCCAAACACATGTTCACCATGGTACAGGCTCTCCGTTCGCTTGCGATCAACGCCCTGGGAACGACTGGTGCTACCCCCAGCAAACCCGCCTTGATATGCACCAGCCAAAATACCACGCGCCAGTGGAGACCATGGCATTACCGCAATATTACTGTTGACACAGTAGGGAATCATCTCTCTTTCTTCTTCTCGGTACACAAGGTTGTAGTGATTCTGCATTGAGATAAATTGGGTCCATCCATTAATTTTTGCAGTGAGCTGCAACTCGGCAAATTGCCAAGCAAACATTGATGACGCCCCAAGATAATGTACCTTTCCAGACTTCACTACATCGTGCAACGCCTCCAAAGACTCTTCTATGGGCGCCTGTACCGAACCAGGAATACCGTGGGGATGACGATGGATGACAAGATGGTCAATGTAATCTAACCCTAGGCGTTGCAAACAAGCATCCACACCTTCCATGATATGCTTGCGTGACAATCCTCCCTGATTCGCCCCGCGCCCCATAGGCAGGGATATTTTAGTAGCCAACACGTACTCATCTCTAGGCAACATTTCCCGCAACAACGCACCCACAACTTCTTCGCAAGCGCCAACGCCGTATATATCGGCACAATCAAAGTAGAACAGGCCCTTATCTATGGCTGCTTTAAAGATAGGTCGCGCGTCATCCAACCCCAGGGTCCAATCGCCTTGATGGCCCTTACCTGGGATACCAAAATTCATCGTGCCCAGACATAATTGTGATGCGCGCAGCCCACTATTACCAAGTTGTACCGGTTTCAACATGTGTAGTCTCTTTGTTCCGTCCGACTTTAGGCTTCTATATTAAGTTTTATGGTACTGAGAAACTACACTGGATCGCGTTTAAGACGCCTAACCCGTGACGGTTGGACCACAGTTTTTCCAAACTCATTTACATTTGCTACAGTAGCTAGCCATTATCGAACGGCAGTTCTATGTTTTCACTGTACATTGGCAATAAAAACTACTCATCTTGGTCACTTCGACCTTGGCTACTGCTGACCGAGCTCGATATTGACTTCGAAGAAAAACTCATACCTTTCGATGATGGCAATAGTTGGGAAAAATTTCGCAAATTCTCACCCACCGGGCTTGTACCGTGCCTCTTCGACGGCGACATTCAAGTCTGGGAATCGTTAGCTATCGTCGAGTATCTGGCAGAACAATACTCTGCCGTTTGGCCTGAAGATAAGACCGCGCGAGCATGGGCACGCTCGGCCACCGCAGAAATGCACGCTGGCTTTTCAGCCATACGTAATCAATGCCCAATGTCAGTAGGATTACGCATTAAGCTACATGAAGTTTCAGCTCCTTTACAACAAGATCTCACGCGTTTGGACGAACTATGGCAACAAGGTTTGGATCGTTTTGGCGGCCCCTTCCTGGGTGGCCCCACTTTCACCGCCGTAGATGCATTTTTCGCACCCGTGGCATATCGGTTGCAAACCTATGCATTGCCTCATGCACCTCGCGCACAAGCTTACGCACACCATTTACTTTCCACCCAAGGTATGCGGGCATGGACCGACGCGGCACTGAAGGAGACATTTCGTGAGCCCAGCCATGAAGAAGAATTCGCACAGCTAGGTGTCATACAGAAAGACCTCCGTGAAAGCGTCTAAGGTGGTAAGCTAAAAGCCGCGAAGCTGTAGTCTCTACATAAGAAATCTATGACCCAAAACATCGCCGTTGTCGGCGCAGGTATCGCAGGCATGTGCACTGCGCTAGCGCTGGCGCGCAAAAATTTCAATGTCATTCTGTTTGAACGTGACACGCCCCCACCCCAAGGCGATCCTGACCAGGCATTCTTTGCGTGGCAACGACGAGGTGCGGCACAATTTCGCCATCCCCATGCGTTCTTAGGTTTGATGTGTAACCTGCTGGAGGAAAATTATCCTGAACTACTAGAAGACTTTTTTACAGCCGGGGCGCGCAGACTCAATTTCACAGACATGGTGCCACCTGCTTTGTTATCGCAATACCAAGAACAACCTGGCGATGAAAAACTTTGGTTATTAATGTGTCGACGCGCAACCATGGAAACTGTACTGCGCCGCTATGTTGACAAACAACCCTGCATTCAAATTAAAAATACAACTTACGTAACCGGCATCCAAACGAAGAGAGACAATGGTACAGTTGCCGTCTCCGGGTTAGAACTCACAGACCGGCTCGACAATAACGCCAAATCTGTTTATCAAGCAGATGCCTATATTGACGCTTCCGGCAGAACGAGCAAGTTTAGTCAGTGGCTTGGTGCAATAGGTGTCGATATTTCAGAGCAGCACGATGATGCTGAAATTGTCTACTACACGCGCCACTACAAGTTAAACGAAGGTACAGCAGAGCCTTCTCGCCATGACAACGAACCTGCGGCTGGCGATTTAGGTTATCTCAAATATGGCGTGTTCCCTGGCGATGGCGGACACTTCGCCATCATCATCTGTTTACCAAATGCAGAAACCGAGCTACGTGCTGCGGTTAAGAATGGCGATTACTTCGATTCTATTTGTCGCACCATTCCAGGTCTTCAGCCTTGGGTCAACGAGCAGGTATCCCACGCCACCACCGATACTTTTGGCATAGGCGAAATTCACGCGGTATGGAGAGACTGGGTATCTCAAGACAAACCCGATGTACTAAATTTTTTTGCAGTAGGAGACTCTTCCGCCCGAACCAATCCGTTGTATGGCCGCGGCTGTAGTATCGGCATTCTGCACGCACACCTTTTGGCCGATGTATTGGCCGGCAATCGCGACGCTACACAACGTGCGCAAGCTTTCAACAAGCTCACCCAAGAACGTATCCGTCCGATTTTCGATGCCAGCTTAAGAGAAGACAAAAGTGGCATCAAACGAGCAGATGCGGTTAAAAAAGGTTTGGACAAAGACACCGCTAACAGCATTAAAAGTTGGTTCCGCCTTGCCTTGGGCGATGCGCTAGCGGCCGCTGTACGCGACCAATTACATGTTTTCCGAGGCATGATGAGAACATTTAATC
>JAADHW010000174.1 GCA_013151695.1 Gammaproteobacteria bacterium | reverse complement strand
TGCCTAATAATATTTTGCAGAGAGTTGGTGTTAAGGCGCGCGTTCAGAGATAACGATGCCAGATTTGAATTGCTCAAGATGTTTCCTAAGTATTTCTAAGACGTCATCACGTTGTTGGTCTTCGGCTACACTGATGGCTTTTTGTTGCAGTTCAATGGCTTGATCAAAATCGCCGCGTGCCGCGAAGGTTGCAGCCCATGTGTCTAAGTATTCTGGTCGTGTATTTGCATCAATATTGTTTGCCATGAGGTGGTTCATAATTTTCTGAGCGTACTTTTCTCGCTTTAAACCTGATACATCCGATACCGTTAAGGTCCAAGCGACCTCGTTCACAATGTCGCCATCGTCTCGAGCAATTTTAACAGCCCGTTTGTACCATCGAATGGCTTTTCTTATGGAAGACTTTTCGCCTACCCCTCGCGCATAAAGGTTGCCTAGCACGATCATCGCTTCCGAGTTGTTGTTTTTTGCCAGGTCTTCTAGCCAAAGATAAATTTTATCCTCGCCTTTTGCGCCTGGGTTAGCCTCCTGGTTATCTTTCTGGCTAGATAAAAATCGACCGTAACTCAGTATAGCTTGTGGGTTGTTCAGTTTCGCGGCACGAAGAAAGTAGTTGTTGGCGAGGCTTGAATCTTGTTCTACATGGAGCCCTGCGTTGTATAAATGCCCCAAATATAGAAGGGCTTCGGCGTGGTCGAGATCACCAGCCTGGCTTAACAAAGGTATGCCAGCATCTCGATTTTCTTCGCCGTAGTAGTCGTTCAAATAAAGGTTGGCGAGCGTGTACATAGAATCGGTGGAGCCCAAGGCGATGGCATGCATATGATTTTCTAACGCCCGTTCGCGAAGCTGTTCGCGAAGGTTATCGTCTTGCGTGTCTTCGGCTTGGGTCCAGTAAATTCGCGCTAACAAAGTGTTGGCTAATATGTTGCCGGTTCTTGATGCGACCTTAAGCCAGCTAATGGCTTGTTCATACTTCTTGATACTTGTGAGGTAAGCACCTATTGCGGTTTGTGCAGCGTTGTCCATTTTTGAGGCTAACAATCGCATAAACGGCCAGGGGTTGGTTGGTGCTTCTTTTCCCTCTAGCGCAAAGCCCTTGAGGATATGGCTGAGGTCAAAATACATTTGCCGTAGCGTACCCTTGGTCGGTCTGGCCACTAGCATGAACCCAAAATGGGTGTCTTCGCTGCTTTGATATATCGAACCTACCGGCGATGTTTTCTCAGTGCGTGCATAAGTATGGGCATCGTATATCGTCATAACGGTATAGGGGTTGGTGCGCGTACCGTTGCCAGAAGCCAACATATGAGTTTGTAGCTTTGTAAGCCAAGCATCATGTGGTGCTTTAGCATCAGCAGATTCCACGTGGGCATAAAATAGGCTCATGGCAAAGTGCCCAGTCTGGCTGCCGTAGTAAATGTCTAGAATGGCGGCCCCAAGGCTGCCGAGCTTCAATGGTTCATCTTCTGCAATTTGTAGGGCTTGCTGCTCGAGCTCTAGTAGGCGTTGTAGCCGTGTGCTGAGATCCGCCTCCTGTACAAAAATCTCTCGTAATGATTCCGGTGTTTGAAGCCGAGGGGATATCTCTTCGTTCGATGGAGCATTCGGTTGAGCATCCGATTGAGCATCTGATTGAGCAAAGGCATATCCGCCCAACCCTAAACTGAGTAGGCAAGTTAAAAGCAAATTTCGCATAGGTGCGTTATAGCATCCTCTGTCGGAGGGAACAAACGTTTGGACCACAAAGCGGCTCCCTTGTTCTACTAATTTGATCTAACCCATCTTGGCCCACCCCTTGATGCCGCTAATGATCTGATTACACTGTATGCAGATGTTTTTGTGGAGTTACCAATGGGGTTTGCAGCAAAGCTTGAAATGCCTAGCGCTGAAAGTGCGCTTCCGGGTAGAGAAGATAACGTGCCGGTTCCTGCCCAGCATTTTGTATTAGGTCGCCCGCTACAGCCGCCATTTCCAAAAACCTTAGAAACGGTGCAATTTGGCATGGGCTGTTTTTGGGGTGCAGAGCGAATATTTTGGCAAACTAATGGGGTTTATACCACCGCGGTAGGCTATGCCGGTGGGTATACCGCCAATCCTACCTACGAGGAGGTCTGCAGTGGCGGTACAGGACATACAGAGGTCGTTTTGGTGGCGTTTGATGCGCACATAGTTGCCTTTACAGAAATATTGCGGTTGTTTTGGGAAGGTCATGATCCGACTCAGGGTATGCGCCAGGGTAATGATATGGGTACCCAGTATCGCTCTGCCATATATGTCTCTAATGACGAGCAACGCCAGGCTGCTGTGCATTCCAAGACATCCTTTCAAGAAGCTTTGGGTGCAGCGGGTTATGGTCTGATCAGTACAGAGATAGCAGCGCAGGTAGAGATGTTTTATGCAGAACACTACCACCAACAGTACCTTGCCAAAGTACCTAACGGATATTGTGGGCTGGGTGGGACAGGTGTGAGTTGTGGGGTTCCCTAGCTCATTCGAGTGCGAAGCTTGCCACAGCGAATACAGTGTTCAATGCTGACCAACTTGCCTTGTTGCACATCAAACTGTTTTTTGTCGTCGAATTGCCATTTGTGAAAGCCACTCTTACACAGGGTGTGGGCTTGTGCTCGCCTTTGTTGCTTGTGTTTGCGAAATTTTTCAAGGTTAGTGGGTTTGTCCATGTTGCTATTCTACCCAATTCAGCGATAGCGGTATAAACTCGTCTGTCTTTTTTGCACGGGCAGCAAATATGACCTCTTCTAAGCAAGCGCCGTCTTCGCGGGCAACGTTGAAACGAAACGCAGTAAGGGCACAATACGATAAGGACGTTCTGCGTGAGGTATTGGCGAGTCAGCAAATATGCACGGTGGCCTATGTTCACCAAGGCGAACCCCGTCAGATAGCCACTTTGTATTTCTGTGACGACACGCACATGTACCTTCACGGCAATCGGCAAAGTGCATTGTTACGCCATATGTCCCAAGGTGGTGAGGTGTGTATCAACGTCATGTTGGTGGATGGCATTGTGGTGGCTCGAAGTGGTTTTCATTGTTCCATGAATTACCGCTCCGTAACCTTATTTGGTAAGGGTGAAGGGGTCACCGGGCCAGCGCATAGAAAGGCACTAGATGATTTTGTTGCGGTACTTATTCCTGGGCATGAAAAAGTTGTACGCGAGCCTACATCCCAAGAACTTGCAGCCACTGCCGTCGCGCGAATACCGCTGGATGAGATGTCTGCAAAAATTCGTGCCGGTGATCCGGTAGACGATGAAGGCGATCTTGATAGCGAGGTTTGGGCAGGCGAAATACCGTTAAGAAAAACTGCGCTGACGCCGATTGCGAGCGAAAATTTACGGGCAGATATTATACTGCCGCAATACATTGAGCATTTACAAGTAAAGGGGTAGCTGTGGCATTTCCATTGACAGGAATAAAGGTGTTAGACATGTCTCGCGTGTTAGCGGGGCCATTTGCCGGCCGGATGTTGTGCGACCTAGGTGCAGACGTGGTTAAACTTGAGCCTCCGGAAGGCGACATAACTCGGTTATGGGGGCGCAAAGTGGGTGGCGTTGCAGGTTACTTTCACCAACAAAATGCGGGTAAGCGAGACATATCGGTAGATTTGTCCAATGCCAGGGGGGCAGAGCTGGTTAAGGCTTTGGTTGCCCAAGCGGATGTTTTGATTGAAAACTTTCGTCCCGATGTAATGGCTAGACTGGGTCTCGACTACGCTACGTTAGCTGAGGTTAATCCGCGCTTGATCATGCTGTCTATTTCTGGCTTTGGTGCGAATAACGCTGATAGTCAAAGAGCAGCGTATGCACCCATAGTGCATGCTGAAACCGGCTTGGTTGATCGGCAAATGACGATCAGTGATGCATTTCCGGCGGACATTGCGTGTGCTTTGGCGGACACTAATGCATCCTTGCATGGCTTAGTGGCGCTATTGGCAGCATTGTATGCACGAAAATCAAGCGGCGGTGGCGAGCATATTGACCTCGCCATGGTTGACGCCACCATCGTCACTAATGACGGTATGAATTTCGTGTTAGATGATGTGGGTCGGCCGATGCCTAATGAGGTGCACGAAACGGCTGCTGGTTATTTAATGTTGGCTGGCGATTTCCGCTTTATTTGGCATCGGCTGCATACCTTGTGCGGTGTTGCAGACGGTTTGGGTAGCGATGCGTCGCTACAGGAAAAAATTATTGCGCGCCGGGCGGCGGTGAAGACATACTTGAATGAAACTTTGAGTAGCCGTGAAGAAGTGCTTGCTGCATTAGACAAAATGAACATCGCCTGGGGTGATGTCAGGGACACATCACAAGCATCGCAGTTGGCGAGTGTGAAAGCCCGAGGAACAATTGCCCAAGTGGATGATCGTGCAGGCGGGGTAAGGCCCATCCCTCAGTCACCTTATCGTTTCACTCACGCGCAAGCGAAAGTTCAAGGCGGAGCCCCGCATCTAGGTGAACACAACCAAACTGTACTGGCAGACTGGTTAAACTTAAGTCCCCAAGAAATCTCTGCTTGGCAAGATGTACTTGTGCAAAAACTCCCTGAGTAGCGCCGCCACGTGAATTCGAGGAAGTTAGGTATAGGCATAGATTTTGGCACCACAAACTCTGCCGCAGCAGTTTTCGATGGAGAACAAATCACCTTAGTTCGACTTGAGCGCGATGCTGTCATCATGCCCTCCGCAACCTATATAGATCAGCGGCTGCAAACTAAGACAGGCCAGAATGCTATTGAACGATACATTGCTGACAACACTGGCCGCACGGTGGAGCTTATACCTGAAGTTGTGGGCGAGGTCAGTCAGTTTGTTGATGGCGGGGGTGGCGATAGTTTGGCGCCAGTGCAAGCCGTTACGCAAAAAATTTACGGCGCGCCGATCACAGATAGCGGTTTGCAGGGACGCTTGTTTCGTGGCACTAAAAGATTGTTGGGAGACGAGCGCATTCGTCGTCTGATGGTGTTTGACCACCCCTTCCGATTGGTCGCCTTGATCACGCCGCTGTTATTGAGGATGCAGAGTGTCATCAATCGCTGCCATGGCGAATTTGACTATGCTCATCTGGGTCACCCGGTGAATTTTGAAGGTCGAGATCAGTTCCGCAACAAGCTGGCCCTGTCTAGGCTCAGCGAGGCATATCGTTATGCCGGAGTAAGCAA
Source organism: Gammaproteobacteria bacterium (assembly GCA_013151695.1). GTDB lineage: Bacteria > Pseudomonadota > Gammaproteobacteria > Pseudomonadales > Azotimanducaceae > UBA4421. The sequence continues at coordinate 5,266 of JAADHW010000174.1, read as the reverse complement.
ACAGAGTTTTTATCCAGAACCGATCGCGGCAGCGGCGAGCTATTTACACCAAAATCCAGATGTCGCTGGTGAGACTTTGCTGACGGTAGATTTTGGTGGCGGTACCTTAGATTTGTGTGTGTTAAAGCGTCAAGGCCAGCGTTTTGATGTCATTGCGACCCATGGTGTCGGTCTGGGTGGAGATCATATAGACCAACTTTTGTTTCGCCAGTTGCTCTTTCCGATGTTAGGTAAGGGGGAAACTTGGCGCAGGAGGGGTATCGACAAAGAGATTGAGACACAATTTCCATTTGATGAATTTGAAGATCTTCTACTGAATTGGGCCATCAGTTATACGCTTAATCAAAATAGATTCACGACGCCGGTGATGGAATGTATCGAAGGGGGTAGCCCGGGGAAGCGAAAGTTTGAACGCCTGAGGGAAGTGATCAAACACAATATGAGCTATTTGCTATTTGCACGAATCAAGGAGTTTAAGGCAGCGTTGTCCGTTAGTGAAAATGCGGTATTAGACATTCCTGAAATTGATGTGAACGTCCCCATGACTCGCCACCAGTTTGATTCGCTGATTCAATCGCCCCTTGCGGATGTCAGCCAATCAATAGAAACCACCTTGAACAAAGCGTCTATGAAAATATCTGATATCGACATTGTTTTACGTACTGGGGGTTCGAGCCTGATTCCGGCGGTTCGAAATTTACTGGAATCTCAGTTTCCCGATAGAGTGGTAGAACATGATCCTTTTACCAGTGTTGCTGCGGGTCTGGCGGTGGCGAGTTTTCACGGTTGGTAACTAACGTTCTTGCGGACCTTGCCAATCAGGATCTATGGTGGTGAAAAACGTCTGCAGAATGCGGTAGGTCAATCCCCACACGAAATGACCCTGTTCGAGCCGATAGCCGTTAAAGACAGTAGGTGTACCTTGCATGGGTTTGGTTTCGGTATCGTGAATTAGATTCAATACCATGGGTGCGAGCTTGGTCCAGACAACTTCTGCCACTTCGTAATTCGGTGCAAATTTTGGGTCGCCTTCAATGTGAAATACATGTGGTGCTATGAGCATATCTAACGTACGCCCACGTGGCTGAGCATGTTGGTGGTCTAACGCGCCATAGTAGTGTGCTTGGGACAGATCGAGACCAATCTCTTCGAGGGTTTCCCGCCGAGCGGCAGATTGTAGAGAGTTGTCTTCGGGTTCTTTGTGTCCACCCGGAAAAGCCATATGGCCAGACCAAGGGTCGCCTTCTTTGTCTGCTCGTTTAATAAACAGCATTTCTTCGCCATCTGCCGAATCACGCATGATAATAGCCACGGCCGCCTGGCGAGTATTGGCTTTTGGGATGACCAACTGCGGATCGTAGCCAGATAACACTGAGCGGATATGGGGTAACGTAAACACCGATGCTTGTTCTTCGAAAAACATGCATCATACCTGCTAGCGAGGATGATGAGTAAGTGATCGAAAAGTGAATGAAAAATTAATACAACAGCGCACTGCGGGATTACGTTCGCAAGGTAATCACTGTTTTGTATGTGGTCCATCCAATCCCATTGGTTTGGGCGTACAGTTTCATCTAGAAAATGAAGTCTGCTTGGCCGAGTTTACGCCATTAGAGCAGCACATGGGTTACGACCAGGTGACTCATGGTGGCATTATCTTTAGCCTCCTAGATGACGTCATGGCAAATTGGATATGGCTACAAGGTCAACAATGTTTTACTGCAAAGGCTGACATTCGCTACCGCGCACAATTGCCCATTGGCACCCTGGTTCGATTGGAAGGACGGTGTTTGAAGCGTAAGAGTCGTCTGGCGTTAATGCAAGGCAAGGTGTTAAGGGCGGCAGATGGCTTTGTTTATGCCGAAGCCACGGGATCATTTATGCTTGCCGTTGGTGAAATTTAGTAATTATAAGGAGACCATATGGCTTATGTAACAGTCATCGTAATGCTTGCATTGGTTGAGTACCTGTATTTTGGAGTTGCCGTTGGTGGCGCTCGGGGGCGTCACGGTGTAGCTGCTCCTGCGGTATCTGGGAACGAATTGTTTGAACGTTTTTATCGCGCGCATCAAAATACCCTAGAGCAACTGGTGGTATTTATACCCGCAATGTTCGGTGCGGCATACTACGTGCATGAACTCTTGGCAGTTGCTGCTGGGGTTACATTTTTGGTGGGGCGAGCATGGTACTTTCGCGCCTATATTTCCACACCCGCCAAGCGCGCCGGCGGCATGATCCTCACCATGCTTGCTAATGTCACGTTGGTGATCGCGACTATTGTCGGTGCACTGCGGGTGGGTCTGAGCTAATGCCACCTCTACCCAATGGTACTTATGCCGGATAGTTTGATTTTAGCCAGTGCAATATGGCTGCGTTTGTTTCTTGTGGACGCTCTTGTTGAATCCAATGTCCACATGGAAACGAGTGTATTTCGACGTTGGCGACGAAGTCCGAAAGATTATCGGCCTTAGGTACCATATCGTAGTCACCATAAAGCATGAGGGTTGGCTGGGTTATTTTTTGTGGGTACTCGCCAATGATGTCCCAGTTTCTGGAAAAATTCCGATACCAGTTTAATCCTGGCGTAAAGCCAGCGTGATTGAAGGCATCAACAAATACTTTTAAGTCTGCATCTTCCATCAATGGATCTCCTGGCATCACATCAGCTTGTGCCATGGCCAACATAGGCATGCCTTGGAGCGCAACTGGCGGGTGATCCCATTGGTTTGTGCGGTACATATTGCGTAGAAAGTTTTCGCAGTTGTCGGCAAATACAGTATCGGCTACACCTGGTTGGCGATTAAAATGTACGATGTAGAAATCACCGCCGAGATGAGTTTCCCAAAATCCTACCCATTCCGTTTCCCCCCGCTGCATGAAGGGTACACTCATATTGATGACACCACAGACCCTATCGGCGTGCATCATGGCTAAGTTCCAAACAATGATGGCACCCCAGTCGTGGCCCACAAACACAGCGTCTTGATAACCATAGTGGTCCAGTAAGCCGACCAAATCTCCGGTTAAGTGGGTGATGTCGTAGTCGGTGACTTGGTCGGGTTTTGTAGAGTGACCATAGCCGCGTTGATTCGGCACAATGACGTGATAACCTGCCTCCACGAGCGGCTCGATCTGATGGCGCCAGGAGTAAGCGTGCTCTGGCCAACCATGACACAACACCAGCGGGCGACCACTACCAGCACTGAAGACTTCTAGTTCAACCTGGTTGACGGCAATCATTTGTGGCTTGGGGAAGGACATTAGTTTTCCTGGTTCATAGTTACGATAGGTACAATACTATCTTAGAAGCGGTGGTAATAAGGGCTGTGAAGAGAGTGAAAGTATGAAATTGGGTTTAAGCGTTGGTTCACTAGGAGCACCTGGTGGTGACAAAATCATTAAACTTGCCCAGCATGCTGAATCGTTGGGATACGACACAATTTGGTGTCCAGAAATATATGGTGCCGATTGTTTTACCCCATTGGCGTGGATTGGTGCTCACACCACTAAGATCAAGCTGGGTACGTCAATCATGCAAATCTCAGCGCGTACTCCGGCCAGTGCTGCCATGCACGCTGTTGCCATGGACTATTTATCCAATGGGCGTCTGATATTAGGCATCGGGGTTTCTGGGCCTCAAGTGGTAGAAGGGTGGTATGGGCAACCGTATCCGAAGCCACTAGCGAGAACGCGAGAATGGATGCAAATATTTCGGCAGATTGTTGCGCGAGATAAGCCGGTTAGCTTTAACGGTCAACATTATCAACTGCCGTTGCAAGGTGGGCTGGGATTGGGTAAGCCCTTGAAGCTTATCCAACATCCAATACGCGAATCTATCCCGGTATATCTAGGCGCCGAGGGGCCCAAAAATGTTGCCCTTAGTGCGGAAATTTGCGATGGCTGGATTCCCTTGTTTATCTCTCCGTATCGCATGATGGATGTGTACAAAGATGCCATGGCCCGACGTCGCCCAGACTTCGAAATTGCTGCCGCCATCCCAGTTGTGATCGACGACGACGTTGACCGTGCGCGCGAGCAGGTGAAACAGAATGTTGGTTTCTATGTGGGTGGTATGGGTGCTAAGTCTTTTAACGTGCACAAAGATCACATCAGCCGATTTGGCTATGCAGATGCGGCGCAACAGATTCAAGACTTGTTCATGTCTGGAAAACGAGATCAAGCCATCGCTGCGGTACCTGATGAGTTAGTGGACGAGATTGCTCTGTGTGGCCCAAAAGCGCGCATTCGTGAAAGGCTACAAGTGTGGAAGGATAGTCCGGTTACCCAATTGAATGTTGGTAATGCTGACCCAGATACTTTGGAATTTTTGGCCGAAGAACTTTTGTAGGAGCCTACACTATTGGGGCTATGATCCCATGAATGCCCGCTACTGAATGCCCGCTACTGAATGCCCGCTACTGAAGGCCCATTATTCACAAGGTAGTGAATCGCTAACTTCATTTCCTCAACCCGTTCACTTTCTGAGCCCTCGCTACGTAAAAATGTCGTGTGCAGTTTAATCGCGATTAATGCCACTTGTGTGGGTACAGGTACATTCCCGTCGCTGAAACATTGTGGGTGGGTTTGCAGGAATATCGCAGTAGAGGTCAGTGCAGCTTGGGTAGCCTTGGCAGTTTCATCTGCATAACTAAACGACCATTGTTTAACGCGTTGGTTGACCTCGGCTTTCTCACCTCCTCCCGCGTCTATTTCGCAGGCAGCAAATACGCGACAATCGTATTGACGACAGGTTCTTGGCCGCTGCTCGTAGATTGAACATTGGTTGTCCACCAACATAGGACAGGTGCCCTGTTCGTTGTAGCCCATGAGCATGTGACCTTTCGCCCCACCAGGCACCGGGAAAAGCAAGTCACTGGGAATAGCAGCAAGGGCGGTGGCCTCGTCGGGCTCAATCTGAATAAAATAAGATGATTTACAGCATCCATTACATGTACCACAGGCTACATCAGCAGCGGTGCGGTTTTTTAAGGCGAGTCTGGTATCACCGAGCCAGGTTGAAAAATCGCCAGCAGGTATGGATTTTATAGGGATCGAGTTCATGTCGAAATATAGGTTATCACGGTAAAGTTACAGGTAAACTTCATTCTGGGAAGACTATTTAGGAACATCACAACGTAACTGGTATGAAAAGGCATGAATCAGGCGACACACATAGCCTTTTGGTAGGCTACATTCTGTGGATATTGGGTTTTCTCGGTGCGCATAGATTTTATTTTGGACGACCGGTAAGTGGCACGATCTATTT
>JAADHW010000121.1 GCA_013151695.1 Gammaproteobacteria bacterium | reverse complement strand
GCTAGTTCTTAATCTCAAATAGCTCTGCAAGTTGCTCGGTCATGGCGCCGCCGAGTTGCTCAGCATCGGTAATGGTGACCGCACGTTTGTAGTGATGGGTGACGTCATGGCCAATGCCAACTGCGACCAATTCAACTGCAGAATGAGTCTCGATCATGTCGATGGCATATTTCAAATGCTGCTCTAGATAGTTGCTCGGATTAACCAAAAGTGTGGAGTTATCTACCGGTAAACCGTCAGAAATAACCATCAATATCTTGCGTTGCTCTAAGCGCGTCACCATCCGATTGTGTGCCCATATGAGTGCTTCACCATCGATGTTTTCCTTCAGCAACTCTTCGCGCATCATCAAGCCTAAATTACGCCGTGTGCGACCCCAGGTGTCATCAGCAGCCTTATAGATGATATGCCGTACATCGTTCAAGCGACCCGGGTTCGAAGGCTTCCCAGCATTAATCCACTGCTCTCTCGACTGGCCACCCCGCCAAGCTCGGGTGGTGAATCCTAGAATCTCAACTTTCACCGAACAGCGCTCTAATGTTCGGCCAAGAATATCCGCACACATTGCTGCAATGGTGATAGAACGACCACGCATCGAGCCAGAACTGTCAATCAACAGCGTGACCACGGTATCGCGGAACTTCATTTCTTTTTCTTGCTTAAACGCTAACGGATTCATCGGGTCGATGACAATTTGAGTGAGGCGTGAAGCATCGAGTACACCTTCTTCTAAATCAAATTCCCAGGTACGATTTTGCTTAGCCATCAAGCGACGTTGGAGTCTATTGGCCAACTTCGAGGTGGTGTGCTGCAAAGAAACCAGTTGTTGATCGAGCAGTTGGCGTAGTCGTGTCAGCTCGTCGCTTTCACACAACTCCTCAGCGCGAATCGTTTCATCGAACGCTTCGGTATAACATTGATAGTTTGTATCTACCGCGATTCGACCCGCCTCATCTGGCATGGGCACCGGGGCTTCATCTGCATCAGCCTGCGCGCCTGACTCATCCAAACCCATGTCGGCATCCATTTCCATCATGGCGGCATCGCCGTCGGCATTCTCATCACCCATGGATTCGTCATCGAGCATCACATCTTCAGGACTAAAATCAGAATCTGCATCCTGGTTCTCATCCATAGTCTCAATTTCATCTTGATTCTGCTCACCATCTGGCGGGTCATTCAGATCGGCAGCCATGCCTAGATCGGCAATGATACTGCGGCACATGGTGGCAAATTGGGCTTGGTCGCCGACATGGGGACGCAGTGCTCGGATGTGCTCTCCGGCATGGGCTTCCACATGCTCGCGCCAAAACCGCACTACGTTTTCTGCGCTTGGAGGCAACTCACGACCCGTTAAGGCTTGTCTGACTAGTAAACCAACCGCAACTGACAAAGGTGCTTCGGTTTCTGCGGTAATGGTGTCAAAAGCTGCCTGCTGACACTGCACTTCTAAGCGTGCGTCTAAATTTTGTGCAACACCTTCCATGCGCAAACTACCGATGGAGGCGATGCGCGCATCTTCGATCCACTCAAACATCTCATGAGCGGGGCCTCCTCGCGGCGCATAACTCGCGTGTAACTTTTCGTCATGATGCCGAAGCTTCAGTGCAAACTGATCACCCACACCACGAACCGAATTGATCTCTGCTTGTGCACAACCGACACTGGGTAATGGCACGCGCATCCGGTTGCCGCGCGCAGAAGGCGCGCCCGGTCCAAAACTAACCTCTAATTCATGGTCTTGTGCAATCGCGCGCATGGTGGCGGTCATCGCACGTTTGAATGGCTCTAATGGGTTTTCTATATCACTCATAACGCTAAGTTGTTTAGGCTATTTTTAAAGTAATGCCTGCGGTGGCGTCGCCAAGGTCTTCACCCATACAACGTTGATAATACTCGGCAACTATGGGACGTTCCAGTTCGTCACATTTATTTAAGAACGTGACCCGAAAGGCAAAACCAACATCACCAAAAATTTCGGCATTCTGCGCCCACGTGAGCACCGTTCGGGGCGACATCACCGTGGAAACATCGCCATTAACAAAGCCTTTGCGTGTCAAATCTGCAACGCTCACCATATTGCCTATGACGCGCCGTCCGGCATCAGTCTGCCCATAGGATTTCGCCTTACCCAAAATAATTTCACATTCTGCTTCGTGTTCTAAGTAATTAAGTGTGGCGACCACGCTCCAACGGTCCATTTGACCCTGGTTAATTTGTTGAGTGCCATGATACAACCCAGTGGTGTCACCTAACCCCACTGTGTTGGTGGTTGAAAACAACCTGAAAAACGGATGCGGTGTAATCACTTTGTTTTGATCAAGCAGCGTCAGCTTACCCTCCACCTCCAACACACGTTGAATCACAAACATCACGTCGGGCCGACCTGCGTCATACTCGTCAAACACCAACGCCACCGGGTGTTGCAGTGCCCAGGGCAACATGCCTTCTCTGAATTCCGTAATTTGCTTGCCGTCTTTCAAGACGATAGCGTCTTTCCCGATCAGATCGATGCGGCTAATGTGACTGTCCAAATTAATCCGCACGCAAGCCCAATTTAGCCGAGCAGCAACTTGTTCGATGTGCGTAGACTTTCCAGTACCGTGATATCCCTGGATCATTACCCGACGGTTATGTGTAAAGCCCGCCAGAATTGCCAGCGTCGTATCTCGGTCAAAACGATAATCTTCGTCTATCATAGGCACGTGGTCGTTACGCTCGCTATATGCGGGTACCTTTAAGTCTTGATCAATTCCGAATGCTTCGCGCACACTGATGGTGGTGTCGGGGCTTGAAGCCTGTAGTAGATTGGTGGCCGTCTGGTCAGTCACAAATGCTCCCTTTACTCTAATTTTGGGCAAGCCGACTATTGTAAGGATGTATGAGCAAAAAGCAGCAGGAAAAGTATAAGAAATGGCAATGATTCACATGGTAAGGCACGGTAAAGCTGCGGCAGGCTTTGGTGCGCACAAAGACCCTGGTCTAGATGAGCTTGGTAATCGCCAAGCAAACACAGTAGCACAGATGTTAGTAGAACTATTATCCGACCAGGCTCCGCTGAAAATATACTCAAGCCCTCTCGCTCGCGCGTTTGAAACCGCACAACCCCTGGCTAAGTTGTGGCAAGGCCAGATCATACTCGAACCAAGGATTGCAGAAGTCCCCTCGCCGACTCAGGATTTGGCGCAGCGCGCAGTCTGGCTTAGTCAGGCCATGGCGGGCACATGGGAGGAGTTAGGTGTGCCGTTTCAAAATTGGCGCAATTCCTTAGTAAGATGCTTACTCGATATAGATGAAGACTGCGTCATGTTTAGCCACTATGTGGCGATCAACGCTGCTGTGGGTGCTGCTCAAGACAGTGATTTAATGCGCGTGTTCGCGCCTGACAATTGTTCAGTAACCACCCTCAACAATGATTCTCAAAGCGATAATTCACCCACGCTGCAAGTGGTAACCATGGGCCGCACAGCGGCTACAAAAATAAATTGAACTCACGCCTATGGATTTTTAAGATGAATAGTTTTCTCGCTGTGATTGCTCTGTTCACTCTAAGCACACTCTATTCACCCAACATCACCGCTCAAGACTGGCCCACCTATGGCAACAACCCTGGCACTTCTAAATACACCCCTTTGGCGCAAATCGACGCCAGTAACGTCGCAAAATTAGAAATCGCCTGGTCCTGGGCATCCCCAGACAATGCCATTGTTAAACAAGATCCTCGGCTAACCCCTTGGAATTACAAGGTCACACCATTAAAAATTGGTGAAACCTTGTATGTCTCAACTTCATTGGGTTTTGTTGCTGCGATTGAAGCCACAACGGGTAAGACCATTTGGACCTTTGATACCAAAACCTACGCAGATGGCCGCCCTACCAATTTGGGCTTTAATCATCGTGGCGTTGCGTATTGGACAGATGGCAACAACGAGCGAATTTTGATGCCCACCAACAATGCCTATCTTTGGGCATTGGATGCCAAAACAGGCAAGCCCCTCGACACTTTCGGCAACAATGGGCGTGTGGATCTAACAGTAGGTTTGGGCCGCTCGATCAATCGCAAACAATACTCGGTCATATCGGCACCTATCGTGGTTGGCAATATCTTGGTGGTTGGATCTTCCATACTAGACGGTCCTCCCAACAAGGAAATGCCACCAGGCCACGTGCGCGGTTTCAACATACGCAGCGGTGAACAAGAATGGATTTTCCATACCATTCCACAAGCAAAAGAATTCGGCGTCGACACCTGGGAAGGCGATGCGTGGAAATATTCGGGTAACACAAACGTTTGGACAGGACTGAGTGCCGACTTAGAAGCTGGCTATGTCTATGTACCTACCGGCACACCAACCAACGATTGGTACGGTGGCCATCGCTTGGGGGACAATTTATTCGCCGAGAGCTTAGTGTGTTTGAACGCAAAAACAGGCGAGCGCATTTGGCACTTCCAAATGATTCATCACGGCTTGTGGGACTATGATCTTCCTGCAGCACCTACCCTGATGAACTTGGTGGTAGATGGTAAATCAATCAAAGCAGTCGCCCAGGTAACGAAGCAGGCTTTTGTGTATGCCTTTGACCGACTCACCGGCGAACCCATATGGCCTATCGAGGAACGACCGGTGCGGGCATCTACCGTGCCCGGCGAGCGAACTTCACCGACACAACCATTCCCATCAAAACCTGCAGCGTTTGACCGACAGGGTCTCGCAGAAGACGATCTTATCGATTTCACCCCACAGCTTCGATCTGCAGCGCTTAAGATAGTCAGCCAATTTGAACATGGCCCGTTGTTCACGCCACCAACACTAAAAGGCACCATCAATGTACCTGGTTGGAGTGGCGGGGCAAATTGGTCAGGGGCAGCATTCGATCCCGATACGCAAATGTTGTACGTGCCTTCTACAACAAGACCTGTGGTAGTGAAACTTCGAGCAGGAAACCCGCACGAAACTAACTTCAAGTACCTCCGCAGTAATAGCGTTACGAGCCTGCAGGGTCCGCAAGGTTTGCCCATCACCAAACCACCCTACGGACGCATTACCGCCATTAACATGGGTACCGGAGAACATGTGTGGATGGTGCCTCACGGAGACGGTCCCCGGCAAAAAGTCATCGATTTAGGTATTGCTGATCCCGGCCCACTGGGCGCAGGCGGTACCGGACCGGTGTTAACCAAAACGCTCCTGTTCCTGGCTCAAGCCGACGGTAAACACAACGTCTTACGCGCATTCGATAAAACCACCGGCCGGGTAGTGGCGCAAATCAATTTGCCCCTCGCCCCCGCGGGCACACCCATGTCTTACATGGTCAATGGCAAGCAGTATCTCGCCATGGCCATAGGCATGGCGCAAGACGCTCGAATAATAGCCCTCACACTGCCCTAAATCCCGACACACAAATTGAGTTCTAGCCAATAAGTGGCTGTTTCAGCCACTTACCTTTCAACCAATTTCGCAATGAAGTGACAAACCGCCAAACTTAATAGCGACTTGTGGCGACATTTGAGTTGGCACGAATTGTGTACAGCACTTATGTAAAGGCGAGAAATTCAGCCAGTCGCTGGCGGAGAAAGTTGGGTGATAGAAAAATTTGCAAAACATCGCGTTGCTGCAAACTTAGTCATGATCATGATGGTCTTGGCGGGGGTTTGGGCGGTGCGAAGCATGCCTACCATGCTCGATCCACCTTCGAATTTTCCCGTTGTCATTATTGAAATATCTTGGCTCGGAGCCGCAGCAGAAGACATAGAGACATTGGTCACCACGCCCATAGAACAACAACTTCAAACCGTCGCTGATTTACACGAACTCACTTCGCGAACCACCAATGGCCATACCTACATCAGGGCGGTCTTCAACTATGATGCGAACATGACCTTGGCCTTGGACCAAGTTAAGCAACGCGTTACCAACATTCGCAATCTACCACCAGAAATAGAACCACCTGTTATTCGACGCCCCATAGATATCGAACCGATAACAGTGTTGCTGCTGAGTGGCGAAGGCGAACTAAGCGAGCTATTTCCTTTGGCTAGGATGATGGAAAAAGAGCTCCTAAGGCGAGGTGTTGAAGGCATTGTATTTGATGGTTTTCCAACAGAAGAACTTGCCTTGCTGGTGCCTGGCACCCGCTTACAGGAACTGGGAATGACCTTGGACGAAGTTGCCAGAGAGGTTGCCCGGGTGAGTCAAAACACACCCGCAGGAGCCGTGGGTCGAAGCCAAGGATCGCGTCAACTGCGCAGCTTAGACCAGCGCCGTGACTCGCTCGCATTCGAACAACTTCACCTAGAATCAAACGGCCAACTGATACGTCTAAAAGACTTCGCCCAGGTGGTGCGTAGACCCCAACGCGGCGAGCCGGTCATGACCGCCGACGGAAAACCAGCCATAGAGATGATGTTGTGGCGAAACACTAGCGCTGATGCTTACGCGGCGGAAAGGCTAGTCAAAAACTGGCTGGCACAAGTGCAACCCACACTACCCAGTGGCGTTGAAATTAAGGAGATCGCCAATGTTTGGCGATTGCTCGGCACACAACTCAACATGATTGTTACGAATGGACTATCAGGACTAGTGCTGGTCATCCTGGTGCTATTTTTATTCCTTAATGGACGCGCGGGCTTTTGGGTGACTATTGGCATCCCGGTTAGCTTCCTGCTTGGTCTGGCATTCTTTTATGCCCTGTTTGGCTACGGCATCAGCATCATCGCCTTGATCGGTTTAATTATGGCCTTGGGTATCGTTGTTGATGATGCCATCGTTGTCGGCGAAGACATTGTCACCCACCATGAGAACGGGTTATCGCCAGCCGCAGCTGCGGTTGCTGGTGCGCGTCGTATGTGGGTCCCGGTCCTAACATCTTCCCTAACCACCATGGCGGCCTTTGTTCCTTTGTTGATTATGGGTGGCGAACTGGGGGCTGTCATCCTTGCCTTACCCACTGTACTTTTATGTGTGATCGCCGCTTCGCTGATTGAATGCTTCTGGGTATTACCCGGTCACTTGCGCATATCTTTGGAAAAATCCAAGCCAACCCTAGAAAACGGTTGGCGGCGGCGTTTCGACGACGGCTTCCTTCGTTTCAAACGCGAAAAATTTGGCCCCTTGGTTGACAAAGCCCTCAACCATCCCTTCACAACCTTGCTCGCTGCCGTCTGTACACTGTTGGTGGCTGTTTCGCTGGTTGTTTCTCAACATGTAGGGGTGAACCTCATCGTTGGCTTCGATCTGGAATCTATAGAGGCCAATATCGAATTTTCTAGCACCGCGACTGAGAAGCAAAAAACAGAATTCATTGCTCACTTGGAACATGTGTTAGTTGAAAACCACCAACAAACCGGTGAGGAAAATTTGATCGGCTGGGTTGCCAAGTACAATCGTGCAAAGTTAAATAACGACCGCATGCAAGGTGAGCAATACGCTGCCTTGTCAGCTCAGTACGCTTACGAAGAGGATCGTAACTTAGCACCCCAGGAATTTGCCCAAAGATGGTTAGCAGGTGTGACCAAACCAGGTTACGTCGAACAGCTCACCATTGGTGTCGATGGCGGTGCAAATAATGGTAATCCGGATATCACGTTGGTGTTGCGAGGAAAATCGATAGACAAACTTAAAGCCGGAGCAGATGAACTATCGACCCTGTTGGCCAGCTACCCGGGTATCACAAACATCGTAGACAACCTACCTTATGGAAAAGAACAAGTCATTTTCGAGATCACACCGCGCGGACGTGCGTTGGGTTTAACCGCAGAATCCATCGGTTCCCAGTTACGGGCTGCATATTCCGGTTCTCGGGTCCAAATATTCAATGAACAAGATAACGAACTCGAAGTTCGCGTTATGCTGCCAGATGCCGAACGAGACAGCCTCGCCTCTTTGCAGAAATTCCCCATCCGCACCGCCAACAACAGTTTTGTACCTTTGGCTAACGTCGCCACCTTATACAACCGACGTGGCATCGACGTGATTCGTCATTCAGACACTTATCTTGCGGTCGCCATTTCGGCAGATATTGATGAGGCGGTGAACAACGCTATATCTGTAGTGAGTGATATCGAGAACAACCAACTAGAGCCCATATTAAACCGGCATGAGTTGACCTTTGGATTAGGTGGGCAAACGCAACAGGACCAGATCATTCTACAAACTATGGCTTTAGGTGGCTTATTAACCTTGGGCTTTATTTATCTGATTCTGGCATGGGTGTTTTCATCGTACCTCTGGCCCCTTGCGATTATGATGGCTATTCCATTTGGTTTTGCTGGCGCGATCTTCGGCCATTGGGTCACAGGCTGGGACATAGGCGCCATGTCGCTGCTTGCTTTCTTCTCTCTCACCGGCATCGTGGTAAACGACTCAATAGTATTGATCAGTTTTCTTCGCCGCCATGTCGACAAAGGCATGCCGCTAAAACACGCCCTTGTCGAAGCCACCCAAGCCAGGTTTCGCGCCGTCATCCTCACCTCCTTGACCACTGTCGCGGGGTTGATGCCTCTCATGTTCGAAACCTCTTCCCTGAGCATGTATGTAGCTCCTATCGCCGTAACCATTTGCTTTGGACTCACTTTTTCTACCTTGCTGGTACTGATCGTCATTCCTGCCCTCATCCTCTTGTTAGAGCAAATCAAGCTCAAGCTATCACAACAACTAATGTTACTCACCGGACACGGACATGAACTTCAAAAATAAATTACACAGCATGATTCCAACGCAACCTAGAAACAGGCAGCTATTTTTTGCTGCAACGATCATCGGTGTTGCCTTACTCACTAGCGCGTCCATTTTTGCTACCGGACCTAACGCCAGCCCCGCCAAAGATGCTGAAAAAGCATGGCCGGTATCAGTGACAAGTGCCAAGTTACAGGAACTCCACCCTTCCGTTTCTGTTTTCGGCAAACTCGAGGCTAGTCGCATCGCACGCTTACGCTCTGATCTTGTTGCACAAGTCAGCGCAGTGTATGTCCACGAAGGAGATTGGGTGAATCAGGGCGATACCCTAGTAGAGCTAAACAATCGAGAAAGCCAATTGGTGGTGTTAGAACGACAAGCAGACCTAAAACAACATACCGCCAACCTATCCTCGATGCGATCTCAATTAGAACTTGAACAACAAAGTACGCAACATTTCCAGTCTCGCTTTGAGGTTGCTCAAGCAAAGTTGACGAGGCATAGGGACTTAATGGAAAAGCGCTTGATTTCCAAGTCGCTACTCGACGAAGTTGTTAGCCAAAGCAACCAAGCAAGCATCGAGTATCGCAATCATGTACGCGAGCTAACCATTCTTCCCAACCAAATTTCCGCCCATGAAGCACAAGTTGCCAAGGCGCAGGCTCTACTTGAGCAAGCCGAACTCGACCTAGCAAAAACGGTTATTGTAGCGCCGTTTGCAGGGCCGGTCCTTGCTGTACACACAGCTCCAGGCGACCACAGCAACCTGAGTGTGGTATTGGTTGAAATTGCAGATGCAAGTAGCTTCGAGGTTCGAATACAAGTGCCAGACAACTATGCAAGACAGTTCCAACAAGCCAAACAGCTCAACCATTCAATCATCGCAATCGGTGATCAGGGCCAGGTATTTACTTTGCTAAGGTTGGCTGGCCATGTTCGTGCGGGACAAACT
>JAADHW010000285.1 GCA_013151695.1 Gammaproteobacteria bacterium | reverse complement strand
ACTCTTTAATGTAGCCCACGTAACGGTCACGTACTTCCTGGGGATAGTTTTCCCTTTCTATTTGTTGTTCAAGCACGTACATCAAGTGAACTGGGTTGGCCGCCACTTCAGTTGGGTCAAAGTTAAATACTTTTGACAAAATCTTGAACGCAAATCTTGTCGACAGACCATCCATGCCTTCTTCGACACCGGCAAGGTCCCGATACTCCTGCATGGTTTTAGCTTTCGGGTCGGTGTCTTTTAAGTTCTTACCGTCATATACACGCATCTTGGAAAACACATTAGAGTTCTCGGGTTCACGTAGGCGGGATAAAACAATAAATTGAGCGAGCATTTTGAGCGTGTCAGGTGCGCAAGGTGCCTCTCGTAACGAGCTGTCGCTGACCAACTTGTTATATATTTTCATTTCTTCAGAAACACGCAAGCAGTACGGTACCTTTACGATATAAACTCGATCGATAAAGGCTTCATTATTACGATTATTGCGGAAATTTTGCCATTCAGATTCATTCGAGTGTGCCAATACCACCCCGTCGAAAGGAATGCCACCAATTGCTTCGGTGCCGTTATAGTTGCCTTCCTGGGTAGCTGTAAGCAGTGGGTGCAAGACCTTTATTGGCGCCTTGAACATCTCTACAAACTCAAGCAACCCCTGATTGGCCTTACATAATCCACCGGAATAACTATACGCGTCCGGGTCATTTTGGGCGAAGTCTTCGAGACGACGGATATCAACCTTACCCACGAGGGCCGATATGTCTTGGTTGTTGTCATCACCGGGCTCTGTTTTCGCCACTGCAATTTGATCGAGAATCGATGGATAGAGTTTAACCACTCTAAACTGCGATATATCTCCTCCATGCTCTTTAAGACGCTTGGTTGCCCAAGGCGACATCACCCCGCCTAGGTAACGGCGCGGAATATGGTATTCGTCCAACAATAGCTGTCCGTCTTCTGCGGCATCGAACAGATTCAGTGGGCTTTCGTTAACTGGCGAACCCTTCAACGCGTAGAAAGGCTCTCTCTGCATCAAGGATTTGAGCTTTTCTGCTAAAGAAGACTTACCACCACCTACAGGTCCTAGTAGATACAAAATTTGTTTGCGCTCTTCCAGGCCTTGAGCAGCATGCCGAAAGAACGACACAATTTGCTCTATGGCTTCTTCCATACCGTAGAATTCATCAAACGCTGGATACCGCTTAATAATTTTGTTTGAGAATATTCGAGAGAGTCGCGAGTCTTTAGATGTGTCGACAAACTCGGGTTCGCCAATCGCAAGCAGCAAGCGTTCGGCTGAGGTAGCGTACGTTCGAGGCTCCTCCCGACACAACACGAGGAAGTCATCGAGGGCCATCTCCTCCTGTTGGACAGCGTCGTAACGTTCCTGGAAATGTTCAAAAACACCCATAACCAATCCTCCGTGAAAGGACCCTCACCCTGCGTGAGGGTTTAGTAACCAAACTTGGTCCACAAATTTGGCTCCTAGTTTTAGACTAGAACGGTCCCATTAAAGTTCAAATTTACAGGTTATTATGTGACAGAGGTCGTAGTTTTCACTCCAGTTTCCAGGGTCATTGCTGTCAAGTATCTTCCCCACACAACCCCGGTATCTAGCGCGATAATGTCTGCAACGCCAGTAACACCATCAATTGCAGCCCAGTGGCCGAATATCAGCTTTAGGCCTACAAATTGTTCCTTCGACAACTCAAACCAAGGTTTCCACCCCGCAGGGATTTGATCCAAAGCCCCCTTATAAGAGAACTCCAAGGTTCCATCTGGACGTATCAGCCGCATACGGGTTAGATAATTTGTTATAGACCGCACTCGCGCCATGCCCACTAAATCATCTACCCAGCAAGGGGGTTCATTTCCATACATTTGCTGAAAAAAGGTCGTGTAGCTCATCTTGCTATCTGCACCTGAAATCACCGCCTCTACTTCCTTTGCATAGGCGGCTACTTCAGCGAGTGTCCATATATGTGGTATGCCTGCATGAGACATGGCGTAGCCAAGGGAATCATCGTAGTGGAATAATTTTTGTCCACGCAGCCAATGTGCAAGCTCGTGGGCATGGGCCGAAGCCAGCAGCTCATCAAACGTATCAGCCGAACTAGGATTATGCCCACCAAAGTAGATGGCCAAAAAATGCAGGTCGTGATTGCCCAGCACAATTGTACACTGGTCTTGCATATCATGAATTTTCAGCAGGGTATCGAGCGAGTCGGGGCCGCGGTTAATCAGATCTCCTAACAACCATAACTTGTCTTCAGACGAGAACGCTACCTTTTCTAATAAGTCATTTAGTTGCGCAAAACAGCCCTGAATATCACCAATGGCATAAGTAGCCATGCCGCTCAGTGGACTAAGTTAGGTTGCGACAAAGTGAACACCGGGATAGCTACCTCAAACAAACCGCCTTCATCGGCACAAAATTCATAGCTACCTTGCATAGCACCAACGGGTGTTTTAAGGATGGCGCCACTAGTGTACTGAAAGGACTCACCTACCCCTAAGCGAGGTTGTTTACCAATAACCCCCTCTCCCCGAACCTCTTCCACACTGCCATTAGCATCTGTGATAATCCAATGGCGATTTAACAGCTGGCTGGTTTGTGGTCCGTGATTGGTTATTTTAATGGTGTAGGCAAATACAAACCGCTCCGTCTCAGGTTGGGATTGATTGTTCAAATACTCTGTTACAACTTCAATGCGTATATCGCTTAAGCCGCTAACTTCACTATCCTGGGCCATTACATCTCCACTCAATGTTTCTCTGACATGACTTCACCAGCAATATTACTCAGCAGGACAAACTGATCAATCGTCACATTGTCGGCTCGAACGTCGGGGTCAATATCCGTTGCCTGCCAGTCGATGTTAAGTGGCTTAAGTGCATTAGCCAAACGCTTGCGTCTAGCTGAAAACGCCATTTTTAGCACTTTGTCTAATCGAGACACATCAACCTTGAACCGATCGTCTAAGATAGGCGTTAGCCGCAACACACTAGACCACACCTTAGGTGGTGGCTTGAAACTGTCTGGTGACACGCTGAACAGCATTTCTATGTTAAAGACAATTTGCGCCATGATACTGAGACGGCCCCAAGCCTTCGAGCCCGGATTCGCAGCCAGCCGTTGCGCCATTTCTTTCTGCAGCATAAAATGACAATCACCAATAGCGCCAACATCTTCCCGCACTATATTACACAACGCCATGATGAGGGGCGAAGAAATGTTGTAGGGCAAATTCCCAATCACGCGCCAGCCTTTGGTTTCACCAAACAAGGCGAGAAAATCTGTATTGAGAATGTCTTGGTTGATGAACTGCGCAGTGGTAAATCGCCTTTCGAGCATAGGGATCAAATCTCGATCAATCTCAATACCCACGTAACGACAAGGAATATCGGTGAGGTATTGGGTTAAAGCGCCTTGGCCCGGCCCAATTTCTAAAGCGGAGTCTTTCTCACGTAACGCAACCGCACTAACAATCCTGTCCAGGACACCTTGGTCGGTTAAGTAGTGTTGGCCAAACCTCTTTCGTGCACGCATATTTAGGGAACCTCTGATTAAGTCTCATGTGCTCAGCGTGTCACACGGGTTCTGTGGCGAGACGCACTGCGCAGGCAATGTAGGCCACCTTGGCAAGTAGTGCAACGAAGCCCACAGAGCCCGTGTGAAACGCCCTGCGGGAGGAACTGGCCTCGCACGCTGACGGCGTTGCCGCTTTTGACAAGGTGGCCTACATTGCCTGCAAGCTGCTCCTTGCCAGCCTGCGAGCCAGTTCCTCTGAGCTTTTGAGACTTAGACAGAGGTTCCCTGGGAAACCTCTAGCTGGCCAGCGAGGCAGCAAGCGAAATTGCCGCTGCCAAGCTGCCAGTATCAGCAGCCCCGGAACCAGCAATATCCAACGCTGTTCCATGATCTACCGACGTCCGCACGAAGGGCAAGCCTAGCGTGACATTGACAGCCTCACCAAAACCAGCGTACTTGAGGACAGGTAATCCTTGATCGTGATACATGACAAACACTCCGTGTGCATTGGCGAGTCGCTGCTGCGTGAATATTGTGTCTGCGGGAAGAGGACCAACCACATCTATACCGTTGGCCCGAAGCTGCTCACACACCGGCGTAATAGTTTTGATCTCTTCGTCACCTAAATGCCCTGATTCTCCGGCATGGGGATTGAGCCCCGCAACTAAAATTCTCGGCCGATCAATCGCAAATTGTTGCCGTAAACCTGCATGAAATATTTTAAGACGACGAAGCAACAACGAAGATGTTAGATTGGCAGACACGTCGCGCAGAGGTAGGTGAGTGGTGGCCAGCGCCACACGCAAATTACCAGCGACCAACAACATGACTACATCGTCTGCACCACTGACGCTGCAGAGATATTCAGTGTGCCCAGTAAACTCAATGCCCGCATCAATAACAATAGACTTTTGCACAGGGCCCGTGACAAGCGCAGTAAAACGCCCTGACATACATCCTTCTATGGCCTGATCAAGACTAGCCAATACCCCAGGCACATTGGCTACATCTAGCACACCAGGCATTACCGGAACGGCAAGAGGCTCAGGAATTACAGTGAGAGAACCTGTTTGTGTGGTGGGTTGCTCTACCGATTGGTTAAAACGTATATTTAGCCCGAGTGTTTGCGCCCGCTCTGAGAGCATCTTCAAATCGCCTATCACAAGCCAAGGTATCTGTTTTTCTTGGCTGCAAAGCATGAGCACCAGATCTGGTCCAATTCCAGCCGGCTCACCGGGGGTAACAACAATCATCTAGTACTCCTTCAGCGTGATTATGCCGGGTTCAGCGAGCCGTGTGGGAGCGACCAGGAAGATCCAATACGGCGTTGCAGCCCTTGAAAAGGACCAGCCATTTCCTGCAGACTGCGTCTAGTCTTGGATCTTCCTGGTGGCTCTGATCCCGGCATAATCACGCTGAAGGAATACTCGGTTATGCTCGACGTTAGAGGCGAACCTCCACAAAGGCTTCATCACGTATTTCTTTCAGCCATTCTTGCTGCTCTTCTTCGAAACGCCTTTTATGCAATATGTCCATAGCCATATTTTCTCGTGCTTCATCGCTCATGTCTTCTTCACGTCGATCTAATACTTGCAGAATATGCCAGCCATATTGAGTTAGAAACGGCTCGCTTATGCCGCCCTTCTGCATGCCTTCCATGATTTCGCCAAACTGGCCAACAAATTGATTGGGCGTTGACCAACCTAGCTTACCGCCATTTAGCGCACTGGCTGGATCTTCGGAATGCTCTATCGCCAAGGCTTCAAAGTCTGCACCTTCATCAAGCTCACCTTTGAGCTTCCTGATCAACGCCGCCGTTTCCTCCGGACTACGAATTTCCGATGGCCGCACCAAAATATGCCGAACCAAGGTTTGCAAGATACTCTGGGTACCCGCTCCGCGCTGCTCCAATAACTTGACGATGTGGATTGAACCCGGTTTCAGAATGGGCTCTGCTATTTCGCCCACCTGCAAACTCAACACATCTTCTGAAAAAATCGTGGGCAAGGCCCCAGCGCGTCGCCAACCTAAGTCCCCACCTTCTAACGCGGTGCGACTGGATGACTTCGCAACGGCCATTTGCGCAAAATCGGCTCCACCACGCAGCTCTTTGACAATGCTCTTAGCCTGGGCCATCGCCTTATCAATCACCGCATCAGACGCTCTATCTTCTAGCGTAAGCATGATGTGTCCGACACGAAATTCATCTGAAAACAGTTGTTGATAGTAGGGTGAATTCAACAACCCTTGCACATCTTGGTCGCTGATGGACACACGGCGATTAACTAAGCCCCGCTGCAGTCTAGAAATCATCATCTCAGTACGAATATCTTCGCGAAATTCCCGATAACTGATACCGTCCTCACTCAACGCCACCTGAAATTGCTCAAGACTCATGTTGTTGCCTTCAGCAAAAGAAATGACAGCTCGGGTGAGTGTTTCATCGTCGATATCAACACCCCGGCGTACCGCTTCTTGACGCTGAATGCTTTCAATGATGAGTCGCTCCATGATCTGGCTAATCAAAATATCTTGCGGGGGCGGACTCATATTGGACTGCTGCATCTGTTTAACCACTTGATCCAGGCGTGCATACAATTCAGAAGCTAACACCACATCGTCGTCTACAACGGCAACGATAGCGTCAAGTTCTTGGTAGGCGGCCCAAGTGGTTTGGAACATAGACAGGCCAACGATCACTATCCATGTTTGGATATGGCGGATGAAAGAGAGTTTATTGTGCATTTGTTTCACTGAGCTCATTATTTTCAAACTAACGGTTAATTGTATTTCAATTTCCTAGGCTTTGCCTCAGAGGTGCTCGATAGCCACGAATGCCGTTTTCTAAAACAGATTCTACCTTAGTACCCCAACCTGCAAGACCCTTAAATACGATCTGTAGAAAGATACCCTCATCACCTTGTACATCAGCAAAGTTGGTGCCCGAACGACTGTCTAGAAATCGTCGAGCGAGCAAGCGGATTTTCAGACAACAATCTCCATATTCAAGACCACCAAAACCTTCGATAGTTCTACCGCTCACCAGGTCGTAGTTCCACCGACCAATCAGTCCGAAGCGTTTGCTGATTGGCCAGTATAAGGAAATATCTGTCTGTTCAATGTCCTGATCGCGACGATTGCGAAAGCCGACATTAAAGATATGGCGATTGTCTGAGCGATACTGAATGCCCAAACCACCTTCATCAACTTGATTGTCATGCGGATCCCAAACCACATTGCCAGTAATTCTCCAATTCCCCACCAGCCGGGCAGACACCTCAGCCGCCAGCGCCGAGGTACTTTGCCTCTCGTTTGGCCCTGTACGCCCGGCTAAGGTCACACGCCTATCTTCAAAGTAGAATATTTCACCCACAGAAAACCGAAAATACTCAACGCCAGTGTCTCGAGATAAAAACCGTGTGGTGACACCTGCGGAAGCTTGGTTGGCATCAGCGATTCTGTCGATGCCAGAAAATCTGTTTTCTCGAAAGAGCTGGTTGTAACTGAAAGTAAGCGCAGATACGTCGAATCGCGGCAAATTGGCTTGTTCTTCAAACTCCTGCCGTAAGTAATAGAGGCGTGGTTCTAGCGTCTGAACTAAATTCTGCCCAAACCATCTCATTTCACGTTCAAAAAATAGCCCTCCATCCAGCGAGCCCATGCCGATACCTCTGTCTGGCCTATCGTCTAACACGCTGCCACCCACAGCTTGATCTAGATCATAGCGAGTATAACGGTACGCTGCCGTCATCTTAAAGAAAGCAAACGGCCAGGAGAAAGGTAAGGTGAGTCTGGGTTCAAAATGTGTTCGCGAACCTGTCAACGAATTAACACCCGACAGCCCATTGGTATCTCGGTCAAATTCAGCCCATTGCGCAGCCAAGCTCACATTAAGCGGGCCCCAAACGTCTTTTGTGTAAGCAACATCAAATTCTGGCAAGCGCTCATAATCATCAAGCACTGTATTGTCGAGCTTCTGAAAGCGCTGCGCCCACAGCCTCATGAACAACCCACCTCGGCGATACTGAATTTCACCACGACGCTCTAGGTCAATTCTTGACGAAACACCAAGATCAGAGCCAAGATCACGAAAGTAGTCACGATCGCTGGCACTTGTGTAATCAATTAACGTACGGAAGTTTCCAATACGACCTTTATGGTCTACGCTGCCGAGCCAACGGCCTGCCGGGTCGAAAGATCCGAAGACTACTTCGCCCCCTAACTGGTCAAAGTCATCCCGATCAAAGGTTCCGTTGTATAAATTATCAGCGGGTAACATCGAAGCGCTAACAGCCGTGGTTTGCCAACTCGACAGATAACGCAGCTCGGCTTCGACACCCGCACCCCTGCGGCTGATGTAACGCGGGATAATCGTCGCATCATAGTTCGGTGCGAGATTTAGATAGTAGGGTACAGAGACATCAACTCCATTGTTATCTGAATACTCTAAATTAGGAAAAAGAAAGCCGGACAGTCTTTCGTCTGAGACCGGAAAGGTCAGCGAAGGGCTATAGAATACAGGCACCGATTTTAACCGTAATACCGCGTGACGAGCGGTACCAAATACCGCGTCCTTTTTAATAGAGAAAGACTTCGTGTTCAGACGCCAACCATTGTTACCTGGCTCACAACGGGTGAATTCATTACGCAGCAACGTCAGATCTCCTTGCCCACTTTGCGAGATAGATTCTGCCTCACCACGCATTCCGACCTGGGTCAGTAGAAACTCCACCGCGGACAAATCCACCTTTTTGCTATTCAAATCTACAGTGGCCCGGGCACCTTGCATAACCAACCCTGGCTGATCTATACGCACCCCCTCAGAAAACTCAGCGATACGGGTTTGTTGATCAAGTTTAGCAACCGGCGCCACGATCATCCGGTTGCCTTGCTCTACAGTGACATTACCCGTGAGGATGGTCGATTGCGCAACCACACTAGACAACGCATCTGCTTCGGCGATGGTGACAAACTCTTCATTGTTGGCATCGGAGGGGTGTGGATATTGTCTCACTTGATAAGTACCAGAACATTGCCCTGATGAATCTTCACGAAGCACATAGTAGGTTTCAGCCAAACCGTCACTTAATTTGTGACTGGCCAATACCGGCTTAGCACTAGCCGGGGTATACCACTGGCTGGAATCTTTGCTCAAGGCCGCCAGTGGATCATGCACAACCGAGGCTTTATCGAGCGCAGTCTGACTCGGTAATTCTTTTGTCGGCTTGGTGGCTTTAGGTTCTGGCGCAATATCCTGTCGCTGACCTTTGTCTGCCTCACACACCCACCCACTTCCCAGCGCATCCGGCAGACAAACAAATCCGCCACTTTCTTGCGCTGAAACAGGCACAGCGATCAGCAGCAACAACGGTAAAATTCCGCGCGCAGGGCAACGATAAATCCAAGGAAACTTCATCGCAGCATGATAAAGGTTTGTGCGGCCCGTTATAATCATGATGTGAAAGAAATCTACCTCGTCAAAAAAGTACACGCTTGGTGTCTTAAAGCTCTGGGAATTGCAAACGACCAGCTAACCGCTGTGCACCCCTTGCGAGTAGAGGCAAGTCATCGAAGCTTCTATCGCCTTGTCACCCAGTCGGGATCTTGGGTTTTGATGGTGAGCCCACCCGAGTTGGAAAAAAACGATCAGTTCTTGCGCATCGCCAAACTGTTTTCATCCCACCACTTGCCTGTGCCCACGCAAATAAGCCACGACACGGCATTGGGGTGTTTCCTGATGAACGACTTAGGTGAAACTCACCTAGCACAAACCTATACCACCCCAGCCCAACCTGCCGCCATGACCACAGCCATCAATGCCATACACGACATCGCGGTAATCCAGCACCCCGACCTGCCGAATTATTCGCAAACCCAGTTTTTCAACGAACTCGATCTTTTTAACCAGTGGTTTCTGCAGGGCTTACTCCAAACAAACCCTGCTCGAGAAGACTACGCTGAATCATTCCAACGCTTGGTTGCAGCAGCCCAAGAGCAACCACAAGGTTGCATACACATGGATTATCACTCCCGGAACCTCTTATATAATGAGGGTACCTTGGGTATCGTCGACTTTCAGGACGCTCGCAGAGGACCTCGTTTGTATGATATCGCGTCACTATTGCATGATTGCTACTACGAGTTTCCTGC
>JAADHW010000227.1:2628-19748 GCA_013151695.1 Gammaproteobacteria bacterium | reverse complement strand
CTCAATATTTAACGTTTGTAAAAGCAGATTATGGGGTATTCTACCGCTTATGGCCAAAAAGCCGATCACCGCAATGCTTATGCACCCTGTGGTTAAGGATGAGCTCTTCCGTTCCGACCACTTGGATACCATAGGCCGTGTTTGCAAACTTGTTGAATCGACACCGTTTCGAGACCTCGAAGCGATATCGTCGCACCTAGCTCAAATAGAAGTTTTAATCACCAGTTGGGGTTGTCCGCGTATAGACCAAGTGTTCATAGATCAGATGCCCAGGCTAAGACTGATCGCCCACTTGGCTGGCAGCGTGAAGGGTTTCATTGATGATACGGTATGGCGCAAGGGTATACGCGTTGTCAATGCGGTTGCCGCAAACGCTGTGCCAGTGGCTGAATATACCGTAGCAGCAATACTCTTTGCCAACAAACAGGTGTTCCAACTCAACCGTTTCTATATCGAACATCGTGAGAATCGCGCTCCGTGGAACAAAGAAGCACCTGACGTAGGGAATTATCAAAAAACTGTCGGCGTGGTGGGTGCATCACATGTCGGCCGTCTTGTGATTGAGCATCTCAACCATTTCGATTTTCGAGTTCTACTGTACGACCCCTACTTGCCACCGCTGGAGACCCGGCATATCGGCGCCTACAAGGTCGGGTTAACCGAACTACTTAGCCAAAGTGATGTGGTCAGCTTGCATGCGCCATTGTTGGCAGACACGCACGGCATGATTGGCAGTCGTGAACTGGCTCTCATGCGTGATGGTGCTACGCTGATAAATACCGCCAGAGGTGCCATTGTTGACCAATCTGCCTTAGAGGCAGAGCTAGCCAATGGTCGCATTTTTGCCATTCTTGATACCACAGTGCCTGAAGAACTACCCCGCTCAAGCCCACTGTTCCGTATGGAAAATGTGTTCCTAACCCCCCATATTGCTGGCTCACTAGGCAACGAAACCCAACGTTTGACAGATTTGATCGTCGCAGAGCTAGAACGCTACCATCTCGGCCAAAGCCTAAAACATCAAGTTAAACGCGAACATCTAGCACGCCTCGCCTAGTTCCCGCTAAACTGGCCTTTTGAATTTTCTGCCTAACGGAGCATGCATGGACCTAGAATTTGGCCCTGAATACGAAGACTTCCGGCAAGAGGTGAAAGACTTCCTCCGCAAGCACGGTGAAAAATCTCCTGGTAGTGCTGCATTACGCAGCAACAAAACAATATCTTGGCAGAAGCTACTGATTGAAAACGGCTACACGGCCCGCACTATTCCACAAGAATATGGTGGATACGGCGCGCAACCAGACCTTATTCAATCGCGAATTATCGCAGAAGAATTTGCCAACTCGCGCATCAACCCTGGTCTCGGGGGCCAAGGTATTTCAATGCTCGTACCCACCTTGTTGGAGCTAGGCACCCAAGCACAGAAAGCACAATTTATTCGCCCTACCATCGAAGGCGAAATGGTGTGGTGCCAAGGTTATTCAGAACCCGGCGCTGGGTCTGATCTTGCCAGCCTCACCACCTCGGCTGTATTAGATGGGGACAACTGGGTAGTCAACGGGCAAAAAATATGGACCAGTACGGCACAGTTGGCAGACTGGATATTTTGCCTAGTACGTACCGAACCGGACGCACCCAAACACCGCGGCATCTCGTTTTTGCTCTTCGACATGAAAACTCCAGGCATTGAAATACGTCCGCTGGTGGACATGACTTTGGCCGCCAACTTCAACGAAACTTTTTTTACAGATGTGCGTGTCCCCAAACACCAAATTGTTGGTCAAAGAGGGGAAGGCTGGCAGGTCGCCAACGCGATATTGGGTCACGAAAGAGACTCACTCGGCAATCCAAACATCACCTTAGCCCGTCTCAACACACTCATTGACCTAATGAAAACGGAAACAGTAAATGGCGAGCCGCTGATTGATAATCCCATTTATCGCGATCGCCTGATGAAGATTCAAGGGCGTGTTATGGCCATGCGTTTTAATGAACTACGGGTGTTGTCCTCGCAACTCAACAAAGACCAAGACCCAGGCATAGCTCGCATGATCGTGAAGTTACAAGGTACGGAACTTCGACACGACCTAGAAGGACTTGGCATCGATATTATGGGAGAGGTAGGTCTTTGTTATGGAGATAACCCACACACACGAACAGGGGGCTCTTGGCAAACCCAGTATATGTTTTTCCTTGGCTTGATCATTGGAGGTGGCACATCACAAATTCAGAAGAACATCATTAGTGAGCGTGGTCTAGATATGCCACGTGAACCTAAAGTAATCAAAAAAGGAGGCCAATAGTATGAAATTTGGATTCTCCGAAGAGCAAGTGTTGCTGCAAGACAATGTTAACCGCTACCTTCGCGACAACGTCCCTCTGGATCGTGTTCGCACCTTTGCAGACGGCGGCACCGACACAGATATTTGGCAAGGTTTGGCTGATATGGGCATTCCCGCATTGCTCATTCCCGAGGATCAGGGTGGCATTGGTTTAGATGCACTTGATGCAGCCATTGTTGCAGAATCTTTAGGCTATCACGTGACGCCAACACCTTTTCTCGGCAGCACGGTCATGGCACCCACTGCGCTTTGTCTAAGTGGCGGCGATCATAGTGAATTGTTAGAAGCACTCGCCACCGGGAACAAACGTGTGGGCATCGCCTTCGGCGAGGCAATCGCACGGCGAAATAGTGCCAGTGTAACAGTAACCAACACCACACTAACTGGTACCTCATTATTCGCCTTTGATGCTGACGCCGATTTCTACCTGGTTGCAGACCCAAACAAACATCTTTTTTTGGTAGACACAAATGCAAAGGGCCTCCAACGTCGCCACTTGACCACGGTGGATAAAACCCGGCGAACCGTTGAACTTTCCTATGATGCTGTCGCAGCTCAGTGTATTAGCGAAGACCCCAGCGTATTCGAAGCAACCCTCGATATTGGCCGCGTCATATTAGCCGCAGACACGCTGGGTGCCGCACAAAACATGCTTGACCAAGCAGTCGCTTACGCCAAGCAACGCGAACAATTTGGCCGTCCTATTGCGAGCTTTCAGGCGGTTAAACATATGTGCGCAGAAATGGCTGCGAGTCTAGAACCTTGTCGCTCAATGGTATGGTACGCAGCTCACGCGTTGGCAAACCTTCCCCAGGAAGCGCGCCTAACAGCCTGTCATACCAAGGCGCACCTGGCTGAAGTGGGCAAATTCGTTGCTAAAACATCCACAGAAGTACACGGCGGCATGGGTTTCACCGACCTGCTCGGTCTACACTATTGGTTCAAACGTTGTGGCTCAAACCGACAATGGTTAGGTGCACCAGAACTAGTGCGTGAAGAAGCAGCAGCATTACAGGGCTTAACATAAAATGAAATCCTCTCTACCCGTTCTACCTCTGAAAGACACCGTTGTCTTTCCTCAACTCGTGGTTCCTCTCTCTGTTGGCAGAGCTAAATCTTTGGCAGCAATCGAAGCTGCTATAGAAAGTGGCGGTGAATTTATCGCGGTTGCACAAAAAGATCCTGACAACGACAACCCTACTATCCATGAACTTTATGCTGTAGGCACCATCGTGAAAATCAATCGCATAGAGCGGCGAGAAGGCGGCGCTCAAGTCATCGTCCAAGGCAAGCGGCGGGTAAAACTAGTAGCGCAAGAAGAGCAAGATGGATATTTGTGTGCCACTTACGAGCCGCTGATTAATCTCGAACTTAGCGAGAACGGATCCACCGGCCCCGAGGTCGATGCATTAGTCACCGTCAATCGCGAATTGGCACAGCGCATTGCCGCTTTATACGACACCGAAAATGGCGGCCAAATCTACCAACAACTTATCGGACACATTTCGGAACCCGTCATTCAAATGTATCGAATTGCGTCTCTTGCAAATTTAAGCTTGGAGCAGGAACAGAAGACTTTGGACTGTGATGCCAATATTGAGTTAATGCAACAGGTCAACAGCGTGTTAACACACGAGTTGCGAGTGACAGAGTTACGCAGGGAAATAGCAGAACAAGCCCGCGGTGACATAGAAAAACTTCAGCGCGAACAAGTGCTTCGCCAACAGAAACAAGCAATCGAGAATGCACTTGGCGAATCAAGCGAAGACGAAGAGATAGCCGAAATTCGTCAACTGCTTGAACAAGCACAAATACCCGATCACATCCAAGAAGAAGTCGATCGAGAGATTAAACGACTGTCTAGAATGTCCGCAAACTCTGCAGACTATCAAGTCGCCCGTGGGTACTTAGAGCTGATTGCTGAACTACCATGGCATAGTGGCACGCAGGACAATCTAGATCTTAAGCACGCTATTCAGATTCTTGATGAAGATCACTACGGTTTAGAAGATGTTAAAGAGCGCATTTTAGAAACTTTAGCCGTCATGCAACTCAACCCCGCAGCGAAAGCCCCAATTATTTGTTTCGTGGGACCACCCGGGGTTGGTAAAACATCATTGGGACATTCCATAGCTCGCGCCATGGGCCGAAAATTCGAACGCCTGAGTCTCGGTGGTTTACATGACGAGTCAGAGTTGCGCGGTCACCGACGTACCTACATTGGCTCTATGCCCGGACGCATCTTGCAGGCTTTGCGCAGAGCTAAGGTTGTGAATCCCATCCTGATGCTCGACGAACTTGACAAAATGGGACGAGATTTTCGTGGCGATCCTTCCGCGGCGCTTATGGAAATTTTAGACCCGCAGCAAAACAAGGAATTCAGAGACAACTATCTAAACCTTCCCTACGACTTGTCTAAAGTGATGTTCATCACTACCGCGAACACATTAGAAGGGATTCCTCGAGCCTTGCTTGACCGCATGGAAATCATGGAGGTGAGTGGTTACTCGGACGCGGAAAAGCGCGCCATTGCACTCAACTACCTAATTCCACGCCAGCGCAGTGAGGCCGGTTTGAGCGATACTCAGCTACAAATAGATGAATTGGCGTTGGCTAAAATTATTAGGCGCTATACCCGAGAAGCCGGCGTACGAGAACTGGAGCGAGTTTTTGGTCGAATCGCACGAAAACGTGCTCGTGCAATTATCGAGGGCGACCCAGGTGACAAACAAATAACTCAAGAAGATTTACTGGCTTACCTTGGTCCTGAAAAATTTAAGCGCGACGCTAGCCGTGAAACCCAACATGCAGGTGTCGCGGCAGGTTTAGCATGGACCGAATCCGGTGGAGACGTCCTGTATATCGAGGCAACACTCATCCCAAAGGAAGAAAAAATTCTTCTCACCGGTCACCTTGGACAAGTCATGCAAGAATCGGCTAGGGCCGCTCGAAGCTATATTTGGCATATAGCAGAAAGTATTGGCATTAAACCTGAGTTCATCGAAAGCCAAGGCATACACATCCACGTGCCTGCCGGTGCGGTACCAAAGGACGGTCCCTCCGCTGGGGTGACAATGGCAACCGCCATCGCCTCAGCCTACAGTGGCAAACAGACCCGAGCTGAAGTAACCATGACAGGAGAACTCACGCTTACCGGTTTGGTTTTACCCGTGGGTGGTATCAAAGAAAAAATTCTTGCTGCTCACCGCGCCGGCTTTACTCAGGTGATTTTACCCAAAGACAATGAAGCAGATCTACAAAAGCTACCTGAGGCAGTGCGTAACGACTTAACTTTCACCCTAGCTGAGACATTGGATGATGTTTTAGCAGTAGCGATTCCTGATCTCAAGTCTAGACAGAATATAAAGGGTTAACATGCAAGCAGTGGGCACCTACTTATTGAGCATCATCACGGAAGGGTTCGTGATCGCACTCCTATTCTGGATCATTACCTATATAACAATCGAAAGCACCAGCTTAGCCGGTACTTTTCGCGCGGGTTTAATCGGCGAGGCTGTGGGCAATGTCGTGTACCTATTTGATCTTCCTGCTACGAGTCCGCCAGGAATTCTTATGGCGATGGTGGGGGCTTATGTATTTATCCATCAAGTTCTTCGCATAGGCGAGCTCACACCCATGAAGGCGTTTTATGGCGTTGCCATGACCTATTTCGCCTTAATCGCTTTGTTTACATGCAACAGCTAAAGCAGAAAACCCCGAATTTATGCGTGATGGCTAGCGGCTTATGTATACCTTTAGCGGCCTACTTCTTCTAAAATCGCTTCGAAAGCAGACACCCGAGAAGACAAAGA
This sequence comes from Gammaproteobacteria bacterium, assembly GCA_013151695.1. Lineage (GTDB taxonomy): Bacteria > Pseudomonadota > Gammaproteobacteria > Pseudomonadales > Azotimanducaceae > UBA4421. The sequence continues at coordinate 13,594 of JAADHW010000227.1, read as the reverse complement.
ATCTATGGTTGCTTGCCAAAAATCTGGCTTATCTAAGGCCACTCCCAAATGAGTCTGGGCAAGATCTTCTGCTGACATTCTGCCGGTATCACGCAACAAGGCAACATACTTTTGGTAAAACTGATCACCGAACGCATCTCTTTGCGAGTAAACACCCAAGCTAAACAAATACCCAAACAGATAGGGAAAATTGTAAAAGCTCAAACCAGAGATATAGAAATGTAATTTACTCGCCCAGAACATAGGATCTGGCTCTGCAAGTGAATCACCGTACCAGCTACGCCATGCTTCACTCATAAGATCTTTCATCTCTTGGGGTCGCAGCGGGCGTGCAGCGCGTGCTTCGTAAAATTTTCTTTCAAACTCATAGCGAGCGGGAATATTCAATAAAAAAGCAGTAAACGCACTCATTTCTTCCCAAAGAATATCCAATCGTTCTTGTTTCGAACTCGACTGAGCAAGCAATGTATCTCGAACCAACGTTTCACCGAAGGTGCTTGCGGTTTCCGCTAGAGACATACCATAGCTGCGCTGGCTTTCCGGCAGATCTCGCATCACCCAGGAATGCAGCGCATGACCCAATTCATGGGCTAAGGTGATCACGTCACTTTGGCCACCGGTATAGGTCATGTAAATTCGAGGGGTTCGAGATTTTGCAAAACCTGTGCAATAAGCGCCTGGCGTCTTACGTGGGCCGACGGTGCCTTCGATCCAGTTATTCGCCACCATCATGCGCACAAATTTCTCCATGCTGGCATCAACCTCGCCATACGCCCTTGCAATTAGATCTATCGCCTCGTCAAACTCGATAGACGGTGCCTGAACTTGTTCAATTGTGGGAGCTGGTGCGCGCAAATCCCAAGGACCAAAACCTTCTTTGCCGTAGGCCCGTGCCTGAAGTTTTGCTGCCTTTTGCGCCAGCGGCTTGGCTTGGAAAGCAGCTTCTAACAAAGTGTCCAATGTGCCTCTACTGATGCGGTTCATATGCACTGGCGCATCTAAGAAATGTACTGGTTTGTGTCTACTGCGTTGGTTACACATTTCAAGACGCCAGCCAACCATGGCATTTAGTCCCGCCGCACAGGCTTCATCTTGAGCCTCCCAGGCATTATTGATTCCTTGCCAAGCAGCCTTTCTCTGATGATCGTCTGCGCTATTGAGTAGCCCACTGGCCTGAGCGACACCCATGCTTTGTGTGGCATTCCCTACCAATACTTCACATTGCAGAGTTCCTGACAGCTGATCATAAAGATTACCCCAGGCGTGAATGCCATCCTGAGACAATCCATTGACCAAACTTTCTTCACTCAAGCTTAAATTTTCATGCCGACGTTCACGACCATGGTGCACCAGGAAAGCTGAAGGCGACACTTCGGGATCATCGAGATATTGCGCCACCACCTCATCGCTTGCAGCATCTACGAATTGTGACAACGGTTCAAACAAGTCGCCAAAACGCTTGCGGTACGCCTGCAGTTGCCCATTCAACTTTTGTGCACCATCGTGTTGGCTGTCTACGGACAATAGGCAGTGAGCGAATGTAGAAATGTTCGACAGTAGTGTGCCAGCCTGCTCCGAGAGCTTGGCTATCTGCTGGGCTTTTTCGACACCATGCGGTGTATCTAATCCTGGGTTGAGTAACGCTACTTCATTAAGCAGCTCATCCATGGCTGCAATATCTGCCAGTAACTGACTGTCTTCTACGCTGGTGTACTCAGTACTTAAATCCCAGGCGGGGCCTTGGGTTTGAACCTCTGCGTTCATAATGCTCTCTGTAGGATATTTTTTGCAGTGGTCATTATCGGACAGTCGTTTGGTATTGCAAGGCATTGCCTTTTTTGCCGCATATTTCGGTCACGCCGGAATGGCGCAAGCAGTAGGCCATTTTTTGAGCAATGTCCTGGGATTGATCTAACGCCACTGCCAGTTCCGCAGTGCCAAACGGCTCCTCTAATTCGCTCACCAAGAACTCGAACAAATCTGCCATTTGGTTTAAACGGCAAGCATCCACAACATGTTGCAAGCGTCGCTCAATCACGCGCCATCCACCACGGCGTCTATTCATTTTTTTATCGTATCGGCGCAACTCATGTTCATCCGTGAGGACAACCTCAACCGCAAAATTGGGATGATTCAACAAACTCGGGATATACACCAGTTCGTTGACGATATGCACCAAGGCACCGCGCTTAGGAGATTTACGCATGGTCACTTTTTGAGCCGCATCTTCGGGTTGTTTGATGATTTTCTTCGTACCTGAAATGGGATGAACCAGTACCACAGGACCAAGGTTTGCAAGGTGCGTTAGCTTCCTACTTAATCCGCTAAAGCTGCCAGTCTGAATTTCATAAACAACCCCGTTGCGCACAGCGTCTGCGACAAATCCTTCCACTTTCACTTCCGCCTCACCACCGTTGGCAACATAGGTGGCTTTCAGCGCAGCATGCAGTGGGCCTTCGTTTAAGATTCCAATACTCATCCAGAGCTAGCCTAGCATGTCGAATTGGGTCACGGTATGCCATACTCCAACGCCACCAAACCATTAAAAGGAAGATTGATATGAGCGCAAACGGTACTTGGAACACCACCATCAACACACCCATGGGCGCTCAGAACGGCACTCTAACTCTAGCCATCGACGGAGCAACGTTGAGCGGCACAATGGTTGGCGCCGCAGGCGAAATGGAACTCCAAGATGGTGCGGTGGACGGTGAAACTTTAACTTGGAAAGCAGACATCACAGCACCCATGGCCATGACCTTAGAATTTACCGCCAGCGTAAGCGGTGATGACATCACTGGCACCGTCAAGCTCGGTGCATTTGGAGATGCCGCCTTCACGGGTACTCGCGCATAACACATGAGTTGGGAAGACGAAATTGGCGAGCTACAAATAAGAGAGGCGCTCGCTTTCGAAATGGGCGGCCCAGAGAAGGTTGCGCGCCAACACAAATTTAACAAACTCACCATTCGTGAACGCATTGAAAAAGTCAGCGACCCGAGCAGCTTCCACGAAATTGGCACTCTGGCCGGTGTTGGTGAGTATGACGAAGAAGGCAAGTTAACCCGATTTACACCCTCTAACTTTGTCTTTGGCACTGCGGAAATAGACGGGCGGCCAGTGATTCTATCTGGCGACGATTTTACTGTACGCGGTGGTTCAGCGGACGCATCGATCCCAGGCAAACGCTTACGCGCGGAAGGTCTAGCAGTAGAACTTCGTCTACCCCATATCAGGCTGGTAGACGGTATGGGTGGAGGCGGTTCGGTTAAAACCATTGAAACAGCCGGGCGCACATACATTCCCGAACTACGCGGTTGGGAAACCATCGTTACACAACTCGGCGTTGCACCTTCGGTAAGTTTAGCATTGGGTTCGGTAGCCGGCATCGGTGCTGCACGTGTCGCCACCGCACACTATTCAGTGATTGTGAAAGATAGCGCACAAATGATGATCGCCGGACCCGCCCTAGTTGATTGGGCAAGCTTAGGAGAGGTGTCCAAAGAAGAATTGGGCGCGTCTAAAATCCATACCCGCAATGGCGCCATTGATGACGAAGCGGCAAGTGAGGCCGAAGCGTTTGACATGGCCAAACGATTTTTATCTTATCTGCTATCTGCCTAGTTGCGTAGACGAATTACCGCCGCTACAAGAAACCACCGACGACCCAAATCGCGCTGAAGAATCTCTCATCGATATCGTGCCCAAAGACCCACGTAAGGTGTACAAGATGCACCAGATACTTGAAGCCGTGTGCGACCAAGACTCATTCTTTGAAATCGGTCGTAAATGGGGCCGCTCAATCATCACAGGTTTAGCACGCCTAAATGGCATTCCGGTAGCGATCTTTGCCGAAAACCCTCGCATCTATGGTGGCGCCTGGACCGCCAACGCGGCACGCAAGCTCATTCGTTTTTGTGATCTAGCCGCAACCTTCCATTTACCTTTGATTCATTTGGAAGATTGCCCCGGTTTCTTGATCGGCAAGCAGTCTGAAGAAGAAGCGACCATTCGCTACGGCTCCGCTGCATTGGCAGCACTGGGACAAGCCAACGTACCCTTTTGCTGCATTGTCATTCGCAAAGCATTTGGCGTGGCTGGCGCAGCCAACCATAAGCCCGGCGCGCACCATTTGCGTGCTGCATGGCCATCGGGAGATTGGGGTTCGCTACCTATCGAAGGCGGCATAGAAGTTGCCTACAAGGCTGAACTTGCAGAAGTGGACAACTACGACGAACACCTAACTAAGATAAAAGATCGTTTGAACAAGCTTCGATCTCCCTTCCGTTCAGCAGAGTATTTTGAGATCGAGGAAATTATTGACCCAAGACAAACCCGTGCATATCTTTGTCGGTGGGCAAAACTCGCGCGGGCAGCTTCGCGCACCGAGCCACCAAGATTCTGGTATCGACCCTAAGAGGAAGCCATGCGCATACACACCTTAACACTTTCGTTTTCCGCCCTCATATTTGCCGCGCCCATGGCCTACGCAACCACTGTTTGCAAACAAGGCGCACTCACACGCAGTATATATGTCGTATATTCCCAGCCTGGCCATTCAATTCCTTGCGAAGTGGTTTACGACAAAGCCGATGGTGTACCGGCTATGACACTTTGGCGTGCTGAGAACGAAATTGGCTATTGTGAAGCCAAGGCGGAGTCGTTCACTGAAAAATTAGCCAGCTTAGGTTGGACGTGTGGTGAGCAAACTCAAACTGACAAGCAGACTCAAACTGACAAGCAGACTCAAACTGACAAGCAGACTCAAACTGACAAGCAGACTATTGCAACACCAATGCCACCAACAGGTGCAACACCAATGCCACCAACAGGACTCGATACTTGAGCGAAACCAAAGAATATCGCCAGCACTCATTTCAACGCCCGGCCGGGGCCACTGAGATATTGTTGGTTCGCCATGGAGAATCCCGAGCTGCTTCTGCCGAAAACCCGTTCCCATTGGTAAACGGTCACGGCGACCCTGAGCTTCATGCCAACGGCCATATACAGGCGCAACGTGTGGGCGAACGGCTCAAAAACGAACCTATCAGCGCAATTTATGTCACCAATTTACAGCGCACTAGCCAAACTGCGGCGCCACTCTGTGACCATTTGAATATGCAGCCACGCGTAGAAGCAAACCTAAGAGAGGTGTTCCTAGGCGAGTGGGAAGGCGGTGTGCTGCGTATGAAGGCTGCCGAACAAGACCCTATCTATCTGGCCATGCATACGCAGCAGAGATGGGATGTCATTCCTGGCGGCGAAAGTTGGCAAACCATCAACGACCGAGTCATGCAAGGACTCAATCAAATGCATGATAATCATCCAGACGCATTGGTTGTTGCGGTGGTACACGGTGGTATTGTGGCCCATATTGTAGCCCATGCTTGCGGAGCTAGACCCTTCTCATTTAATGGCGCTGACAACGGCTCTATAACCCACATTGTGATGGTTGAAGACCGCATTATAGTGCGACGATTCAACGATGCTTCACATCTAGCCGACACCCTTCATGATGGCAGCGGCCAGCTCACCTAATTTTCAGACCATTTTTTCCGACCATTAGAGAAACAAGCTAGTCAGTTAGTTGTGTTGTTGCTTGTCACCGTCTGCACCAAGACTGGCCATCACTTGGTATATGTCACTCGGTGGTGAGTTTTTAAGGCTGTCCATTCTACGATAAATCTCCGCCGCACCAAGGTGAAAATCATCAGGTAAAGACTGCTCTGCGAAGGTTTTAGCTATTTCCTGCATCTCCCCGACAAAGCGCCAGGCTTTGCGTGAGGTACCCAAGGCGGCTTTTTCGCTTCGCGTAGCTAGACCAGGCTGGCTTATAGCCCATTCTGCTAACAAATGATTTCTAACGCCACTTTTCTCTGCCAAAGTGTTCACTGCCAATAAAAGCGCACTGGAGCCCTTAGTGTACGCCGCATAAGCCATCTTCAACGCAGACGCCGCATTCACATTTGCACCTAAATCGATCGCTTCTAGGGGGCCCTTCAAAAACCACTGCGCGACCTCCCCACTTTGCACACCAGACAAGTACAACCGCGTGGTGCCTCGCGTTGTTGCAGGTGGTCCGATAATGCCCCCATCTACATATTGTTGTCTGAATAAGCTGTGTATTTTTAATGCTGTGGACGGCGCTACCGCGTTAGCATCTACATACAAGCCACTAAAGCCACAGTTGCGAATCATCTGAGCCTGAGGTTAGGGCTGCTGCTGGTGGACACACACTAATGATGCCGCAAGCCTGCATCGCCAATTCTTCTAACGTATTACAATTCTGAAATGCCCGTGCCCTGTCTTGTGTGCCGGAGCTGCGCCCTACCCCACAACATAAAACTGTATGGCCATTTTGATCCAAGGCACGACCAATACTGACGCCCATTTCTCCCGGATGTAAGAGTCCAATATGCATAGCTAGGGAACCTCTGACTAGAGCCGATAATCTAGCGGTGGAGTACGGTCCCCAAGCAGGGCCGAATATTTAAAGTCTACCCCTCGAGCTTGTTCGAACTCTTGCCGAGCTTCTATGATCAGCTGCTTGTTTTCAATCAGGTCAATGGCTGTCTTAGCCAACACATGCGCCGCCAGTGTCATTCCTTTGTGTCCAATCGAGGTGCCACCTGAAGCTACTGCCTGCCAACTGTGAGCTGGCGTTCCTGGCACCCAAGTCGCGGTATTAAACCCCACTGTGGGAACAAGCCAACTCACGTCGCCTACATCTGTAGAGCCCATAGATTGACGAAATTTAAACGGTTGAATCAGTTCCTGGCTACCGAGAGCACCTGACGGATCTAGCAACGTCTTGTGCAACGCTTCTGCAAAACGATTCTCTTCAGGCGTATAGGTGATCCCACCTAAACTTCGCATATTACTGTCCACCAACTTCGACAGCGTATGGTTAGGCAAGATCGGATAGTTGCCATGCATCACTTCAACATCAACCTCGGTTTCAGTACCCATGGCAGCCGCCTTGGCAGCCTTAACAACCCGTTCAAACAATTTAACCACCATTTCGGGTTTGGGGTGTCGCACATAATAATAAACCTGGGCTGTCTCTGGGACGATGTTGGGAGCATCGCCGCCATCGGTTATGACATAGTGAATTCGGCTGGTCTGAGGTACATGCTCACGCATCATGTTAACCATGTAGTTCATCACTTCTACGCCATCCAAGGCCGATCTACCTCGATCTGGTGCAGATGCTGCATGCGCGGCACGACCGTGAAATGTGAACCGCCCAGATTTGTTTGATGTAGTGGTAGATGGAGATGCAGAATTAACGCTGGCCGGATGCCAATGCAGAACAACATCAACGTCATCAAATAAACCCGCTCTGGCCAAATAGACCTTACCCGAGCCACCTTCCTCAGCCGGCGTTCCAAACACCTTAATTGTTGCATTAGTGTTAGATTGTTCTAGCCACGCAGCAAGCGCAACAGCGGCTGTAATTGATGCAGCGCCAAAAAGATGATGTCCGCAGGCATGCCCCGGAGCATTCTTAACCCGCGCTTGCCGCACTGGGGTGGCCGCTTGGCTTAATCCTGGAAGCGCATCAAATTCTGCCAGTACGCCAATCGTCGGGCCGTTATCTCGGTTTTTCGAACTGGCGCCAGCACGCGACTTTGTTGAATGGCTTAAAGTTGCTACGAAAGCGGTGGGGATATCGGCCACCCCATTTTCAACAGTGAAGCCCTGGGATTTCAAACGTTGCTGCAATGCTAGGGAACTTTCATTCTCTAGATATCCCATTTCAGCATGCCGCCAAATCTCATCCGCCAACTCGATTCCAAATGGAACCTGTTTATCAACCAGGGTTCGTATTATGTTTGTATCCGCCTGCACCACGCTGGTCAGAAATAGGGCTAACACACATATCGAAACTCTCATTCACAATCCCCGTGATTCGTAGAAGGAGTCACCATGTTAATGTAAAGCCCCATGCTGAAGGAACCTTCAATGGTTTGTCGAGCAGACTAATATTTCCTTGGGGCTCTGCCCTGCAAAGGGAAAGACGAGACTGTTGTTTTTAATTCAAAAACACGCTCCACTCCAACTATTTTGCACATGCTCCATTAATTGATTCCACTAAACTAACTCCATCCATTTATCGGCGAGCTCATATTTGCGCAATTTGTTGGCATCGCCGTGTTGAATTATAAAATCACTATCGACCCATTTTTTGCACAAATTCAATGCCGTTCGCTTGTGGATATTCAGCAGCTCTGCAATCTCGCGGGTGGTGATATATTTGCTTTTGGTAAACAAACTGAGCACCTGCTTTTGCCTTTGGTCGAGTTCACGTAAAAGTACGCTGTGATCTGTTTTTTCACCCTTGGCCGCCTCGCTTGCTTTCAAGCGAATATTGGCAAAGGCATCGGCCATGCCTGCACAGAAATAAACAATCCAATCAGTGATATCAGCCTGCTCACGACCAAAATAGTAATTGTGTGACTCGCCAATGCTCAAAGCGTTGTAATAGGCTTGCAAGTTCGTTGCGTAATATTCCTCAAGAGAATAGATGCCCTTTAGCCCATAGCCTGATTTATGCAGCACCAAGTTCGTGAACAGTCGAGCCGTTCGCCCATTACCATCATAATAGGGGTGGATTGTGGCAAATTGATAATGGGCAATGGCGGCTATAATAGGAACTGGCAGCTCTGCTTTACTGGCCTCTTGGTTTACCCAGCCAATTAAATCAAGCATAAGCGCAGATACATCTTTGGTTTCTGGCGGCATATAAACGATAGAACCACTTGCACTGTCTTTGATCACGTTCTGTCCATCGCGATACGGTGAGGAGTGTTTTTTACCCTCCATCACCAATCCATGCAGAGTTTGAATACCGCGCTCATCAATCTGTACTGTTTTGGCTTTTATGAGTACATCAAGAAAGTCCAAGGCTTGGTAATAATTTTTAACCTCCCTTTCATCCCGCTCTCGATTGGGGAATGTTCCGCCATGGAGAGCATCTTCCACCTGCTCTTGTGTTAAGCGATTACCCTCGATCTGCGTGGAATAATGCGTGGAGATAAGGCGCGCAGACTCGCGTAGGGATGTCAGTACCGACACCGTTATCGGCAAGCTGGACACAGCCTGACGAGAGGCTTCAATATCCATCAAAATTTTTGTGAGCGCTGCTGTTATCTGAAAATTAGGCGTAAACACCATTCAATATGCCTTATTTTATAAACGTAATCATTCTAGTAAGATTCGAACAAACTTCCAATAACATTCCAATAAACTTCGCGACAAATATTGCATCCAAGGATAATCCTTGGTCGTAATTCAGCGGAGAAACCATGATGCGGGCACAGGGCAAGATCAGTTGGACGATATAAGGTTGAAAGAATTGATTAGAATTCTTACAATATTAATAAATGTAAGGATGTATAAAAATGGCAGAAGCAACAGTTACAAGCAAAGGACAAATTACAATTCCCACCGATATTAGACGAGTCATGGGTTTGAAGACAAAAGACCGAGTCGTCTTTACGGTAATGCCCGATGGGACCACGGTAATGCGAGCAAAGACAAAGAGTATCGCCAGCTTGAAGGGAACACTGAAGAATTCCGGGAAAAGAGTCTCCATTTCATCTCTTCGCCACACCTAATCTTAAAATGCCATCGCTTGATACTAATGTGCTCATCCGATACCTGGTGAAGGATGACCCTAAACAAGCAAGTGAAGCGGAACGATACATCCATCAGTATGTAGGATCCCAAGCAACACTATTTATTCCGGTGTCGGTAATACTAGAAACGGAGTGGGTGTTGCGTTCTGTGTATAATTTTCAGAAACAGTCTGTAATTGAGCTATTCGTTAGTCTGTTAGAAACGAGAGAATTGAATTTTCAAGATGAGGCTTCTATTGAAAGTGCGATCTTTTTGTATCGTGAAAACAACGTTGATTTTGCCGATTGTCTCCACGTAGCTGCAGCTTTTACTCATGATCGTTTACCCTTAATGAGTTTCGATAAAAAGGCAACTCGAGTAGAAGGAATTGAAGGTATTCCAAGGTAAGGACTCCCATTCGATTTCTGCGGCAGAACAAGGCGCTGCACCAGACTGCTAAAAGCCAAGTTATTCTTCGCATCCAGTCCGTGATTTTATCAAGCACACGCCACAAACAGTTAACAACCGAGAAAACGGGTTCGGCATGTTAAGCACCCGTTCTCGGCAAGTACCTCAACAGCTGGAAAAGAGTCTTCCTCATCTTGAGCGCCCATTACTATCTGTTTTCTGCAACAACAACCGGCTACACACGACCAACCAAGATATGTCGCCAGTCAAATACGAACCGTCTCAAATGAAAGTGTCCGGGAATGGTTGACCAGAACAAAGTGGTAAGGAACGCGTCGAGGAGGCAAAGAGCACTTCCAGTACTCTACACTATTTCCCCACAATTTGAGTTGGTGTATTCTTATGCATCCCAGCAAACAAGGTTGTTCAAATGCATTTCAACCAAGAAAGAAAGAAGGCACTTTTTAACAATCAGTAGCCGTCCGTGCTGCGTGTTATATTTAATAGAGACTAGATGCCATTACCAACCACCAAAATTGAATTGCTAGAAAGTCTAAGCCAAGCATATGAAAAGCTCGATTCAGAGTTCGATGCGGTCGATTCAAGTAATGAAAGGGTGCGAGGTATTGAAGGCAATATATCCTCCTGCGATATTGTCGCTTATCAAATTGGTTGGGCAAATTTACTAATAGGCTGGGAGCAGCAAGAATTAGAGGGTAAAACACCTATAATGCCCTCCAAGGGGTTCAAATGGAATCAACTTGGTATTCTTGGCCAGTCTTTCTACAATAGAAATACCAAGAAATCATTATTACAGCTAAGAACAGAATTCAAGGAAAGTTACCGTAAACTTGTTCAATGGGTTGAGTCACTAACAGAGCAAGAACTATTTGAACCGTACCAACGTAACTGGACAGGTAACAAATGGGCTATGGTA
>JAADHW010000227.1:0-2550 GCA_013151695.1 Gammaproteobacteria bacterium | reverse complement strand
GAATATAACAAGTAGCTCCAGCGGCAGCTATGACTTCCTCCCAGTTTTCCATAGTAGCCGACCCTGAATAAAGTTTAACTTATCGAAAGATACACATTTTTGATCAAATTTTCAGTATTGGTTTTGTCGGTAATGAGCATTTTTTCAATCATAGATGAGCCATAACCTACGCAGCCAAAACCCTGCGCTGAACCACCGTATAATAGTCCGCCTCAGATCAGGGTAAGGAACAATGTTCGAAAACGCTGAAATCACGATAGAAGACCTGCCCCAAGCAGAAGCCGTGGAATGGCAAAGTATGGACCCCAGGTTTGTGCGCCGAAAGTTGACAGGATCGGTGCTCGGCATCGCCAGCGTATTGGTCGCCGTTACGGTGTTGCAGTACATTCTTGCGGCTGCATTCGAAGACACGGGTCTGGGCAGGAGTTTTGGCTGGCTGTGGCTGTTGCCGGTTATCGTTGCAGTCCCCTCCCTTGTTTGGCCACTGATTAGTGTACCCAAAGTAGCCTACGCGATCAGGGACAAAGATATCATTTACAAGTCCGGGGTCTTTTGGCGAACGGTGACAGCGATTCCCTTCAACCGAATTCAACATGTCGAGAAAAGCAGCACACCACTGGATCGCAGATTTCATATCGCTACGCTACAGCTTTTTACCGCTGGCGGGAGCGGCGGCGACCTGAATATTCACGGCTTGTCCACACGAACTGCCGAGAAACTGCGCACCTTCATTCTGGACCGGGTCGGATCAAGCATTGAGCAAGCCTGAAAACACGCGCTGGCATCGCACGTCGCCGCTCGCTGCCATCTATTACCTCGGGCGAATATTCAAAGTGATCGCCCAGAACGCGATACAAACCCTCGCGCCAATAGTCGCGCTGATTGCCACATCGGAGGGCGATCTGATGACCCGTATTGCGCTGGGTGGCACGGTGCTAATTGTCATCACTGTCATATTGTCGTTCGTGCAGTACTGGTTTTTTCGCTACCAGATCACAGACGACTCTATTCTTATTCGCGAAGGCGTTTTGAAAAAGAGCCAACTCAACATCAAATTTGAACGCATTCAGGCCATTAGCACAGAGCAAAACGTCATCTTTCGAGCATTCGACCTCGTCACTGCGAAATTCGATACTGCCGGGTCAGCGCAACAGGAAGGCAATCTGCCCGCCATCAAATCAGCGCTGGCGAATTCGCTAAAAGACCGCATTCGCGCAGGTAACAAGCTCACCGACACCGAAGAGGTGCCGCAAAGTCAGTCTGAATTGTTACTGACGCTGAAAGCAGCAGACATGGTCCGCATCGGCTTGTCTAGCGACCGTGCTTTGATTTTCCTGGTGCTGCTGGGACCGATATTCGAGAGCCTAAGAAATTGGATTGGGACGTCAGTAGATGATAGCACCGTGCTTACCGCCATGGATGAGCCGGGATTCACTCTGGCGGGCGGCATTGGAGTGATGGTCTTCGTTGTTGTGTTGCTTCTGTTGTTTCTCGCCGCAGCATCAATCATCGCTACATTTTTGCGTTATCAAGGTTTCCAATTGAGGGCTGAAACCAATGCGCTCCGATCCACCGGCGGAGCCCTTACGAAACACGAGCACGCCATCAACCTGGGTAAAATTCAATCTCTGGTCGCCTCGCAAAATCCGCTACTGCGTTTTTTCGGTTGCTTTCGCCTGCAGGCGAAGCAGGCTTCCAGCGGCAAACCAGGCAGTGAAAATCAATTTGTTATACCGCTTTGCAAAGCAGACCAGTTGCCGATGCTCGAAAACAGAATATTCAGCGACAAACTGCGGAGCTTCGACCTGAGACCCACTTCAGGTGCCTTCCAACCGATTGCCAGAAATTACCTGCGCTCCAGATTCATATTGATCGGACTGGTTCCGGCCCTCATCGCCATCAGCTTCGATTTCATGCTGCTCAGATCCTTGTCGCTGACATTTCTCGCCTGGATTCCACTGAGTGCACTCGTGATCCTGACGATATACAGAAAGTACGGTTATGCGACTTCTACAAACGGCATGGTGCTTCGAAAAGGATTTCTCGGCTACCAAACGACGGCATTTCTGTACCGCAAAGTTCAGCGTATCAGCATCACACAAACGTACATGCAGGAAAGAAAAGGCCTGGCGACGATGCGATTCTATCTGGCATCGGGCTCGGCGAAGCTTCCCTATGTCGATGTCCACATGGCACGGCAGCTACGTGATTACGTTCTGTACAAGATAGAGTCTACCCATCGTGCGTGGCACTGACATGCTGGTGATTAAATTCATAATCGGTGCTGGCGATAGTCATCCTTATCGGTGCGTACACAATGGTGGCGGTGGTTAAGTTTTAGCGAGTTATGAGTATGCGAAAGAATTTTCTTCTTTCTAAAGGGCGAGATCTTCCAGCATCTTTGACGCGGCGACAGCGTAAACTTTTTTCGCGAGAGGATATGACACATCTCCAGCGTGAATGACAATCAGCCGATCCAGCTTCAAATCCTGTAACGCCTGACGCATCGATTTGGTGATGGTAGGAGTGGTAGTTCTTTTTATCTCGAAG
>JAADHW010000291.1 GCA_013151695.1 Gammaproteobacteria bacterium | reverse complement strand
TTCGGCCACTCCACCGCCTATTTTGTTCAAGGGCATAGTCGAAAGCCGTAGAGCCTTACAAGATGTAGTGGCCAGCGCAAAAAGACGTTTGCTGATTCTGAACCCACATCTTGACCACTTGCTGTTTGACTACAATGAAGTTGTTGAAGCCCTCTCTAAATTTGCTCGAAGCGCTGCTAGGGTGGAAGTTTCTATCCTAATTATGGACAGTAAACTAATCGTGGAAAGAGGACATCAAGTGCTGGAGCTTGCACGCCGGCTAGACGGGAAGATCCGCATTCGAAAACTCAATGAAAACGCCAATGCAAAGACGTCTAGTTTTGTCTGTGCAGATTTCGACAGCTATTGGTTGATGCCCAACTACGATGCCTACGATGGTGTTCTAGACCTTACTAACCCAGTGACCAATAAACGTTTGACAGAAGTGTTTGTCACCGCATGGGAGAAAAGTTTTGAAGACCCCGAGCTTCGAGTGCTACAAATTTAAGCTGGGGCTGCACCTGAAGACATCAGTTGTTGTTTAAGTTCTTGATAAGAAGTTGTACGCGGATACTGCGGATAGTTTTCCACCACATTGTCGGGGGCACAATAGAAAAAACCGTAATCTGCTTCATCTAACATCGACAAATCATTAAAAGAATCGCCTGCCGCGTAGACTCGATAGCCTAGGCTTTTAAAGGCTTGCACTGACTTACGTTTGGGGTCTTGTTGACGAATGGAATAGCCAACTATGCGATCGTTTTCAACCGTGAGTTTATGGCATAACAACATTGGATAACCCAGCATTTCCATTAAAGGCCCGGCAAATTCGTAGAATGTATCGGAGACAATTGCAATTTGAAATTCTGTTCTAGCCCAATCAAGAAATTCCCGTGCCCCTGGCAATGGCGAAAGCTTGGCAATCTCACTGTTAACTAGAGAGAGCGTGACATCGTGTTGAGCAAGAACATTCAACCGATAGTCCATCAAGTCATTGTATATCGGAATGTCGCGGGTGGTTTTTTGTAGTTCAACTATGCCCGTTTCGGCCGCTACTGCTTGCCACACTTCCGGCACTAACACGCCCTCTAAGTCCAAACACAAGATATCCAATCGCACTCCTGTTAATTAGTAATTGAAGTCATAACCAGCCGTACTCATTTACTTGAACGGCAGAGCCAAGTCTTCAAATAGCTTTAGCCTTTCTTTTTGTGTACCCACACTAACAGCCTTGCCCACCATATCTTCGTCTAGATGAGGCGCAAAGGCTTCTATGAAATCTAACATGTACCGGCGTAGAAAAGTGCCCTTCCTAAAGCCAATATGAGTGACACTTGAGTCAAACAGGTGGGAGGCATCTATGGCCACCAAATCATCATCAACTACATCGTCATAGGCCATTTGTGCAATGATCCCTACACCCAATCCCAGACGAACGTAGGTCTTGATGACATCGGTATCTGTTGCGGTAAACACCACGTTCGCTGACATACCCGCATTACTAAAGGCTTCGTCTAACTTAGATCGCCCAGTGAAACCAAATACGTAGGTCACAATGGGATGCTGTGCGACGTCTTCAAGGGTCAACTTACCCGCATCACACAATGGGTGGCCTACGGGTACTACTACAGCTCGGTTCCACTCATAACAAGGCATCATGACAAGGTCTTGGAAGAGTTCTAAACCTTCAGTGGCGATTGCAAAATCAACTTCTCCAGAGGCCGCAAGTTCTGCGATTTGCTCTGGCGAGCCTTGGTTCATATGCAGTGTGACTTGTGGATAGTTAACTCGGAAATCTTTAATGATCTGGGGCAAGGCATATCGAGCTTGGGTATGAGTTGTGGCAATTGACAGCGAACCCTCCTTTTCGTTCGAGTATTCTTGGGCTACTTGTTTAATGGTGCTGGACTGCCGCAGTATTTCTCCGGCTATTTTAATGATGACTTCACCAACTTGAGTCACATGGGTCAAGTGTTTGCCGCTGCGGGCAAATATTTCCACATTCAGCTCATCTTCAAGCAGCCGAATTTGTTTACTGATACCAGGCTGGGAAGTGAACAAAGCCTGCGCCGTTGCTGAAACATTTAAATCATGATGGGTCACTTCCCAAATGTATCTTAGCTGTTGCAACTTCATGTGCTGTCCCGCTCAAATTCGGTAGGGTTATAAAAACACAATCAAGCATAACCAATCCATCAATTTTTCGAATTTGTTAGTTTACGCAGCAAGCGTACCTAAGTATTCGCAATGCCATGAGGGACATGTCCAGTGGCAATATGGGGTGCGGCCCGTTCGCAATGACTTGTTTGGTCATCAAAGAAGATATCCGCCTGAAAGGCGCGCAGGAATTCCGTTTTGTCCATACCGCCTAAGAACATCGATTCGTCCAACCTGATGTCCCAGTCGCGTAGCGTGTGGATCACCCGTTCATGGGCCGGTGCGCCGCGAGCCGTCACCAAAGCTGTTCGTATTGGACTTTCGCCCTCGGGAAATTCTTGTTGTAAGCTTTGTAATGCGCCTAAGAATGCCTTAAACGGCCCCCCACCGAGCGGCTTTTGAGCCTGGTTCAATTCAGATTCGCTAAATGCCTCAAGACCGCCTGCTTGATACACCTGTTCGGCTTCATCTGAAAACAGTACCGAGTCACCATCAAAAGCCAGGCGCAATAGATTATCTGTCGTATTAACTTGTTCGCGGTGGCCACCAAACAACATAGCGGCTGCAACATCCTGTTCGAGGGCTTGTCGCACATCCTCATCGTAGGTAGATAAAAATAGATCACAACCGAAGGCGTTGATGTAACGATAGGGAGACTGTCCGCCACAGAATGCAGCCCGTGTAATGTCCAGACCATGGGCCTTGACGGAGTTAAAAACCCGCAGTCCGGTGTCCGCAGAGTTGCGTGACAGTAGGATTACTTCAACTTTAGGTTTACCAAGTAACTTATTAATATTTAGGAGTTTTTCTACTAGATAGAACCCATCTCCAGGTTCTAGAACGGAGTCTTCGTTGGCGATTTGATAACGCCGATAGGCTTCTAATCCCTGCTCAATATAGAGGTCATTCGAAGCGGACAAATCAAACAGCGCGGTTGAAGAAATTGCAACTGTAAGGGTCGAGCTCATGCGTCAAGGTCTGGAATAAGACCGCTTTCGAGTTTATCAATCATATCTCGCAGCTTAAGCTTACGACGCTTTAATCGTTGGATGCGCATCGTGTCGTGGTGGCGACTTTCGATTAAGTTCTTTATCACAACATCTAAGTCGCGATGCTCCACGCGCAGTTCATCAAGCCAGGTTTGTAGTTCGGTTGAATCCAATGTTACAAAATAGTGATTGTTTCATGGCATGATACTGACCTTCGCACTCGGCTGTCAGTCTATTTTGAAGATCTTACTCTTTTGTATTGCTATTGCCGTTGCTTGGTATGCACTTCGCCGGGCCAACAGTCTGCACCAGCCTGCCAGTGCGGGTCCAAAACGAAACCAAACAAACCCTGCCTTAATGACTCCCAAAGACGCGTTGGCAACGCTAGGACTTAACACTGATGCAACCAAGGATGAGATTGTTCTCGCCCATCGACGCTTGATGCAGCATGTTCATCCGGACAAAGGTGGTTCTGCACTGCTGGCGCAACAGCTCAACGAAGCCAAATGTGTACTCCTAAGGGAGTAGCTAGCCATGCATTGGCCAATAGATTGCGTACCAGTTCACAGCAACGAAATTCTCGGTTAGGTAACTTAGATGTATGCCTAAATTTGCGCTTGCTGAACGCCGCTCTACCTCTCGCCTACAAGTGGAAGGCCTAGTGGTTGGTGTGCGTATGAAGGGTCGCCTGACCCTGCTACAAGGCATCGCCCAGGATTTCAATCGACACGGACTGGCGGTGATACTAGATCAGCCATTACCCAAAGAAGCGACTGTTTTCATCTCCCTGCATTGCGTCTTTGTTGACCCAAAAAAAGTTGACCCAAATAATTCCGCAAGTTCTACCGCGATCAAAGTAGAGAACATCATCGGAGTGGTTCACAACTGCAGTGCGCAAACAACGGGGTTTCGATGCGGAATTCAATTTCGCATTACTTCAGAATTACAATGCGATAAGCGCGAGATAGAACGCAGCCTGCTCAATCTAGAAAGTTACTTTGACGATCTAAACTGAGTCAGTTCCCTTCCATCAGAGACTGGGCTTCACTTTCCAAAGTATTCAGACGCTTCACCCAATTATCAAGAAGTTGGAACTCGGCATCATCCACCTCGAAAGTTTGGCTGATTTCTTTCAGTAGGCACTCTTCCTCAACCTCAAATGCGCCATCTGCATAACTCAGCTTTAACAAGTTAAGCAAGGCTACAATTCTCGATCGCCTACTTTCGAAAATGTTGCCGATACCATCGAGCTCTAGGTACTCAACCTCTTCGTTCGACGACAATTCCATTTCTCTTTGGAATTCGGCGATCATGCCTTCCTCGTTTGGGTCTAACAAACCATCGGAAACCACGACGTTGTGCGCCAACCGCAATAGTGCTCGGCGTTGATCAGCACGCAGAGATGCAAGCCACATACTTAAGGCTTAGATCCAAGTACTGATAAAGCTAGACATCATTATGAGGACACACAGCCAACCCCAGCCGATGATGCCTTTCATAAACCAGTTTTGGTCAAAAAAATCTTCGATTAAGTACCACATGAGCTGTTCCTAATTCAGTGACGTAATATGTTCATTTTAGCCTGAGCCAGGGAAAAATTTCACACTAAATCGACATTTTGACCGGCGAAGGTCCCAAACAGGTCGTGATCATCATGCTCACGAATGTGTACCCAAGCAAAATCACCCGGTCTGGGTGAGTGTTTCGACGCTTCCGTATCGATGTAAACACAGCCATCAATTTCAGGAGCATCAAACATGGTTCGGCCCACGAGGCCAGTTTGTGAACCTTCTTGGGCAGAATTATCCGCATCTACCAACACGCGCAGAGTCTTACCTACATGCCGTTTTAGGCGCTGAGCACTGATTTGCCCCTGCAATTCGTAAACGGCTTCTTGACGGTCGAGTTTGTCCCGCTCATCAACCTGATCTGGCAAGACATTCGCAGCTGCGCCTGCAACGGTGGAAAACGTAAAACACCCGACCCGGTCGAGTTGTGCCGCTTCCAAAAAGTCTAACAGCATACCGACGTCTTCATCCGTTTCACCTGGAAAACCAACGATAAAGGTGCTGCGTATCGCGAGTTCTGGACAAATTTCACGCCACCTATGAATCCTTTCGAGAGATTTTTCTGCTGCTGCGGGCCGCCGCATTGCCTTTAGAATGCGCGGCGAAGCGTGTTGCAAGGGAATATCGAGATAGGGAAGTATTTTGCCTTGCGCCATCAGCGGAATGATCTTATCAACACTCGGATAGGGGTAGACGTAATGCAAACGTATCCATGCGGCGATATCACCCAGCTGTTCGCACAGGTCCACCAATCTTGTGGCAATCATTGCCCCTGCGTAATCGTCTTGTGCATAACGTAAATCAACTCCATAAGCGCTGAGATCTTGTGCAATTACCAATATTTCTTGCACACCATCGTCAACCATCTGCGCAGCTTCGCCTAGCACATCGCCTATTCCTCTTGAGCGCAGGCGTCCGCGCATGTCTGGGATAATGCAAAAACTACAGGTGTGATTACAGCCTTCAGATATTTTCAAGTACGCATAGTGGTCTGGTGTAAGACGCACACGAGACTGGGTGTGATAATTGTCACCAGCTTGAGACTTAACCTGCGCTAAAGGTAGAAAGGTTTTCACAGCATTTACCACAGGTGCAACCTGGGCGGGTCCGCTGATGTGTTTTAAATCAGGGAAATGTTCTAAGAGCTCGTCCTTCTTCCCACCCATACAGCCTGTCACCACCACCTCACGACCTTCGGCTAGAGCCGTTTCGATGGCGGCAATGCTTTGTGCCTTGGCGCTGTTAATAAAGCCGCAAGTGTTCACCACAATCACACTGGCTTGGTCTTGCGACCCTACCACGTCGTAACCCTGATCTATCAACTGCGTCACTATATGTTCTGAATCAACCAGAGCTTTAGGGCAGCCTAAGCTAAGAAAGCTCACTGACTTGGTTTGCGACAAAATACATCCACACTTAATTTCGCGGCAGTGTAGCCAATTGGCACCAGATTGCACACATGCCACACAGCCAAAGTACTCTACCGGGCTACCCTATGGGCTATTTGATGCGTTACACTCAAAGCGTGCATCAAGCATTCGTTGAAATCCCTCCGAACCTCGCCCACCACTTGGCCCACCATGTGCTCCTTACACCTAACGAGCGTTTGGCGAAGGAGTTTTTACGCGGCTATGAAAACGCTCAGCTAGAGCAAGGCCAGCGAGCCTGGAGAACCCCCCGTATTTTCACTTTAAAGCGGTATCTACTCGAGGAGTTTCGACACCACAGTTCAGCACCAACAAAGCTGCTCAGCGAGGCGGAATTGCTTCAAGTAGCGCATGCCACACAACCTTTCAAGAGCCGCACTACAACATCGCAATTTATGCAGGCTTGGTCGCTTGTTTATAGCTACGGAATCCAACTTGATGATAATGAGTTTTCCGCCACCCGTGCGCAGTTGTTTAAGCAGTGGTTTGAAGCAGTTCATACACAACTGGGTCTCGATCAGCAGGCGAATGCGCTCATCACAGAACAGATTCCAGATTGGCTCATAAACAACAACGCTGTTCCAAACCAACCGCTCATGCTTGCATTTTTTGACCAGCTCACTCCGGCAGAACAGCGTTATCTAGAATGGGCATCACAGCATGTTCAAGTGGAATATCATCAACTTCACACATCGAGACAGGTACCGCAAAATCTCGACGTCAGCATAACAAGCTGTCTAAACTTACAAGAAGAGTTAGCCGCTGCTTGTCAGTGGGCGTTGGCGACTAAGATTGACTCACCTCAAGCACGCATAGGAATTGTGGTTCCAAGTCTTGCGCAAAACTACCACAAGGTTATTCGCCAGTGTGGTGTGATCTTAGATCCAACACATGGCAGTCTATCCGGCCAGTTTGATATCTCTGGCGGCAGGGCTTTAAACCAGCAGCGAGTATGGCTCGACGCCCTGCTACTGCTTGATGGCCTAACGCACGGCTATGACCAGCAACAACTAAGCTATTTAGCCCAGTCTCATTTTTTCGACCTTGACGAACTCGACACATTGTCTAAGTCTTGGCCAAGTGGGTGGTCAAAAAAAGCGGACATCCAAAACATCGCCGAGCAATGTAGTTCTAATTCTGCTAAAAATATTGCTCAGCAATATGCCAGCTTGGCAGACCAACGTGATCAGAGAACTTTTGCTGGATGGATTGAATGGGTATTGCAGGTGCTGCTTAGTGCCGGTTGGCCGCACACCAGCGAACTACATTCCAGCCAATACCAAGCCCACCAAGCGATAGTTCAGTTGCTAACCAATCAACCAGATTATTTACAAGAAAATCTAGATTTGCCTACAGCGTTGGAGGTAATAGATCTAGTATTGAGTCGACAAATGTTCGCGCCGAAACGCCCTGCAGCCGATATCATGGTGCTTGGTGTACTGGAAACTACCGGGTTAGTATTTACCCATTTGTGGGTGTGCGAGTTAGACGAAGAAAATTTTCCCTCACAAAACACTGCACACCCCTTTATTCCTCGGCGTGTTGCTCAGCGATACGCGATACCTAGAAGTAGCCAACCACAAGAACTGGTTTTTGCCGAACAAATGCTGCAGTCCTGGCAAAGATCGACACAGAATTTGCAGTTGAGTTTCAGCAGAACTTCTTCCGGCTCCGATCGCTTAGCGAGCCCGTTGGTTGCTGATTGGCCTTTGCATGAGTTTACCGGGAAGTCATGCCATCCTTATCACCAGCCAAGTACTGTAGCGTTGGAATACTTCATCGACGACCACGGATTAGCAGTTGATGAAGGTTTTCACCGAGGCGGTGCCGGACTGATACAAGATCAAACAGAGTGTGCATTTCGAGCCTACGCTCAACACCGGCTTAAACTCAAGCGCTTGGAAGCTCCCGGTAGCCTACCAGACAGTCTGACCCGAGGTTCCGTACTGCATGACTGTTTGCATAGAATTCTGCAAACCAATCCTTCACATCAAGACCTACTGAACATTAGTGATGCCAACGTTGTGCGGGTTTGTCAGCAAGCACTTGACACTCTGCCGCAGAGCTTACCTGCAACTTTTGTTGCACATGAAATCACCCGTTTATCGCAACTAGTGTTGCAATGGATCGCTTTGGAGCGCCAACGCCAACCATTCACCGCTATTGCTCTAGAAAAAACATTTCAGATCTCACTCAGCAATTTGTCCATTACGCTGCGCATCGATCGAATGGACCGCGTGCAAGAACATTTGGTAGTCATTGACTATAAGACCGGGGTAACCAACATTTCAGGAATCGCCGAAACGCCACTTCGCAATACACAACTTCCACTATATAGCGCTATCAACTCAGAGGTTGCTGGTGTGTACTATGCCCAAGTTCGTCGTGATGCATGTCGCCTCACCGGCGTGGCAGACTCCCGGGCGCATATTGATGGGGCAAAACTTCAGAACAATAAGCAGCCGTGGGAAACACAAAAGCTCATTTGGCACACCGAGTTAGAGAAAATAGCAGACGCATTCAGCCAAGGCCAAGCAGATGTCAGCCCCACTCCAGGTGCATGCGAATACTGCCATTTACAAAGTTTCTGCAGAATTAGCGAACAATCTCAGTGACTCGAGCTACCTCCGTACCAGATCAGGCAAGCCGGGATCTTGCGTTAGATCCAGCTCGTTCTGTCATCGTGCAAGCGCCAGCCGGGTCTGGAAAAACGACACTTCTGGCGCAGCGCTATATCAACTTGTTGGCACGAGTACAACGACCTGAAGAAATTTTAGCCATTACTTTTACAAAGAAAGCCGCTGCCGAAATGCGCCACCGGGTGTTGAAATTACTAAGAGAAAACAGCGAAGCCTCAGTTAAAGTCAAACAGCACAGCGAAGCCATGGGTTGGGACATTTTCACAAACCCAAACCTTCTGAAAATTCAAACCATAGACAGCTTCGCCCTGGAAATTGCCAGCCAAATTCCTGGAGAACATTCTACGCGGGGATTGTCCATTGTCGAAAATGCGACAGCCATGTATCTAGAGGCATCGCAGACGCTATTCAACAGACTATACCAAGACAACCCAACCAATACTGTTATCGCTGAGTTCTTAGCCTTCCTCGACAACGACATTAATCGTGCTACGCGTCTGATCAGTTCAATGTTGGCTCGCCGTGATCAGTGGTTACATTTTGTTACCGCAATCGCCTCTACGCAGCCTGCACAACATGACCAAGTGAAGGATGTATTAAGCAAAGCCACGCAAAAAATCCGCGCGGAAGCCGAAGAAAAACTTCGCGCACGCCTAACACCACACGACATTGAAAGGTTAAGTGTGTTGGCTACATTGTTTGGTTGTGCAAGTAGCCTATTTGATATACTGCCTCGCCTAATGACCATGGCTGGTTCGTTGCGAAAACGCTTCACCTCAAAAGACGGATTCGCTGAACCCGCTTACCTTAAAGAGGTCAATTTATGGCTCAAAGAACTGCATGAGCGAGACTTAGCCGCGGATATCGAGGCATTTGTACAGTTGCCACCTCAGCATCTTGAACACAATCAAGTCAGCCTCATCCATTTGAGTTGCGTTTGCTTATCTCTAGCTGTAATTGAATTAGATCTCATATTTAGCAAAGCTGCCGCAATCGATTTTACAGGCTTGTTAATCAGAGCTAAACAAGCGTTACACGACCAAAACGGTAATCCTACCGACCTGGCCCT
>JAADHW010000210.1:9893-13886 GCA_013151695.1 Gammaproteobacteria bacterium | reverse complement strand
GATATCACTTAAGCCTAATTGTGTAATGGCAGGCAGCAGTTCATCAAATTTTGGAGACAGTAACGGCTCTCCTCCTGTTATGCGTAGCTTATCGATGCCTGCGGTATCGATAAGAAGCTCCAAGGCTCGAATCATCTGTGGTGCACTCAACTCGCTGCTGGCTGCCAACAGGCGTTTGCCATCAGGTACACAATAGGTGCATGCATAATTGCACGCAGCCGTAAGGCTCAAACGTAGATTGCGAAATTGTCGCCCAAATTGGTCAACAATCATGGGTTAACTACCAAGGAATGCACATGAGATGTTGCTAAGCACAATCGACAGTATGGCCTAAACCGTGACCCAGTTCCTGGCGAAGATTTTACCCTGTGCTTTACTACTATTGTTGCTGCTACGTCTCCCCCCCAACGAATAGCAGTGACCACAGAGGTGATTTGCTAACCATACAGCCACCTCGTATGTGTGACTCCTAATGGTACTTGCCCGGCTTGTCCGGGCTTTTTTTTGACCGATATTCAATATGTTACACGTGAAACATATAATTTAGGTTGAACATTGTTGCTGGCTTGGTTGTAGTTTCATCAGCAAACGGTCAACAAAGCCATGCTGCCAGAATACTCGGTTCGAGCCCTTCACTAGCACGGCATCGCCTGAATCTAGCTCTTTCAATATCAGATTGAGGAGTGCCTCATCGGCGTTTTCGCACCAGGTAGCCCCCACTTCATCCGCTAACAGCGCCATGCCTTCACCAACACAATATATTTGATCTGCAAACGCTAGCTCAATCATAAGTTCCAAATGTGCACTTTGACTGAGTTCGCCAAGTTCCAGCATTTCACCAAGAAGGAGTATTTTTCGCTTTGCAGCGTAATGTGAAAAACCTCTAATGGCAGCTTTCATACTGTCTGGGTTAGCGTTGTAGCTGTCGTCAACCACGATGATGTTTGCAACCTGGTGGACGTTTCCTCGACCGCTGGGTACCAAGGTATCTTCAAGATTGATGCCTTGTTCAAGATCAACATCTAGTAAGTGCAGTACCAATAACATTGCAGCTACCGTGTTTGCTCGATGCAAACCTCCACCAGGCACTCTAGCGGACAAGGGTCGCCCTAAGAATGTCAGTGTCATTAGGTCTCCCTCTACCGCCTTCACTTGAGCGTGGGCACCGTTGCTCAAACCAAAGGTGAGGCCAAACCCTAAATCAACTAGATCTTCAGATATTGCTTTAGATTTATCTTGTAACCCATTGAATATAGATATTTTTTCGCTTCTTAGTGCTTGTTGACTTGGAAAGTTTTCCAGATGTGCTTGATGCACGTTGAGTAACACTGCCACGTCTGGGTTCACTAACTGGCACAAGGGTTCGATTTCACCAGGATGATTGGTGCCAATCTCAAACACGCCCCTCGTGACTTGCATGGGTAAATTTGCCAGGGCCAATGGAACGCCGATGTGATTATTGTAACTTCCGGGAGGAGCGTATGCGTCGAGTGCGGCAGCAATGAAACACTTGGCAGTGGTTTTACCGCTGCTGCCTGTAATTGCGACAACATCGCCTTGAAACCTATCTCGCCCCGCCTTACCCAGCTGCCACAAGCCCGCATAGGTTTCTTCAACAAGCAGCTGATGTGTGGGCTCCTCTACCGGGCAATGTACCAAAGCCCCCACAGCTCCTTGTTTGTGGGCGGCAAGGGCAAAATTATGCCCATCAACGTTACTTCGGTCACTGGGATTGAATCTAGGTCCCGGGTCGCCCAGGAGTGCAACGAACAGATCACTTGGTTGTACCACTCGGCTATCAGCAACCACGCGCAGCACATTAGGGCCGCTGACATCGGGTAGGTGCAATGCCTTGGTGAGTTCGGACCACCGCCACAGCGGTCTATCTACAATATTGGACATGCAGAAGATGTTAGCGTTTTTAACCCCGAGATGCTCAAAAAGCGCTACCATCCGCTTAACGTCGCAGAATGCAGTCCAAGGCCCATTAGTTATGGATGGTTTGAATACATCTTTGTTATCGCGTGTTGGAAGCGGAATTACCAAGTTTAGAAATTTCGTCTTCAATACATTATTTATAGTGATCATTGTATTGCTGAGCGTGGGATTGCTGAGCACTTGCCAGCAGGCCGAAGTGCAATCTAATAGCGCACTGATTCTCAATCCTGCAGGGGTCATTGTAGAGTCACCCAGCTGGCCGGACCCACTACAAGGACTGCTATCAGGCAGTTCACCTGTTGCGCAGGTTGGCCTAGACATCATTCTGGCCACCATCGAGCATGCCGCGAACGATGACGATATAGAAATGATTGTGCTTGATCTTGATGACTTGGTGCGGGCGACGCCTGCTCAAGCCCAGCGCATTGGGCTCACCCTAGCCAGTTTTAAAGAAACTGGCAAAAAGGTTGTCGCATATGGTTATTTCTATGGCCAAGATCAGTACCACATTGCGAGTTTCGCGGATGCAATCTATATGCATCCAATGGGACAAGTGATTTTGCAGGGTTTTGGAGGATTTAATTTCTATGTCAAAGACCTGCTAGAAAAGTTCGATGTAAAAGTGCATGTTTTCCGCGTTGGTGAATACAAATCTGCAGTTGAACCCTTAACCAGAAGTGATATGTCTCAAGAGGCAAGGCTTGCGGATGAATCTCTGTATCAGAATCTTTGGCAACAATTGCTCACTACGGTGGCTGCGAACCGACAACTCACTAAACAGCAGGTACAAGACTACGCAAACTTATTGGCTGGAAAACTAGCAGAAACTAATGGTGACCTTGCGCGCGCCGCGTTAGAGAACCATTTGGTCGATGAATTACTCACCACAGACCAAGCCACAGTTCGCTTGGCTGACGACGTAGGATTCTCCAATGATCAAGGCGAAATCAATGGTATTGAGTATCAGTCCTATGCACAGATTCATGGCTTACATGAGCAAAATGTTTCGGCTGGTTCACCTGTTATCGCACTGATTGTTGCGCAGGGTGTGCTTGTTACAAATGAGATAGGTAGGAGTGTCGTCAACGCGCAAGAAATTATTCAGCTCATACGGCAAGTGCGCCATGATGCCAATATCAAAGCACTTGTTCTACGGGTGGACTCTCCTGGAGGGAGCCAGTTTGCGTCTGAATTGATACGTCAAGAGATAGAGTTGGTGCAGCTCGCAGGCAAGCCGGTAGTGGCTTCGTTTGGCTCAAGTGCTGCGTCGGGAGGTTACTGGATTGCTAGCACGGCAGATTCAATCATTGCAGAACCTGCAACCATCACAGGCAGCATCGGTATTTTTAGCTACATCACCACCTTTGAAGATACCTTGGCCAAATATGGTGTTCACACTGACGGCGTTACCACCACTCCATTTACAGGCCTGAGTCAATTTACCGGCATCAATGAGCCCATGGCACAAGTTCAACAAGCACGTGTTGAGAATGGTTACGAACAGTTCATCAACCTGGTTGCCCGGGGTCGTAATATGAGTGTTGAAGAAATCGAAAGTATTGCTGAAGGTCGCGTATGGAGTGGTGACGTTGCTTTCGAATTAGGTTTGGTGGATCACTTGGGTGGTTTAAACGAAGCCTTTGTGCGGGCTGGTGGAGAACTCGCAGACTTAAACACCTGGCAAGTAAAACGATTGTCGACGCCTATCGATCCGCGTGCGGCTATCTTTGCTGAGTTGATGTCATCTCAAGCACATAACAGTGTACATAAATTTACCCAGTTGGCTGAATTGATCGGCTTGAAATCTGTTACACAATTGCGCACTACACTAGCTGTCCTGGATGACCCCTTTGATACCTACGCGCTTTGTATGCAATGCGACCAGTCATTGATGCCGTTGTTTAACCTCCCTTAGCTGAGGATTCTTGCTTAATTTTCTCCCAGTATGTATTTACCATCTGTTTAACTTCGCGGCGCATCAAGGTTATCCCGATGAGGTTCGGCAGTGTCATAAGCGCGACGGTTACTGCGGATATCAACCAAATTAAACTGGTG
>JAADHW010000210.1:0-9845 GCA_013151695.1 Gammaproteobacteria bacterium | reverse complement strand
ATAAGGGATTACCCAACGCGTACCGACAAGATAGGTTACTGCTCGATCACCATAGTAAGACCAGGCCAGGGCTGTAGAGAATGCAAAAAGAACCAAGCCAATGGTGATGGCATATTCGCCATATTTACCGAGAAAGCTCGCCCGAAAGGCTTGCACGGTTAATGGTACCGAGTGAAGTAAAGAGTGACCGCGCAAGTTGATATCCGCGGTTTCAATGTCACCGTCTTTGACAACCAACAACCCAGTATAGGGTTGATTGTCTTGGCTGATTTCAACTTCCTCCGCGATCGATCGATTGTGTAAAATGGTGACTCCACCTTCAGTAATACGACCATCTGTAACTTCCAACGTCCCACTGAATGCCTTCACGGGATCGTTGCTGGGTGGGACTAGATCTAGATGAGCAAAGAGCTGTTGTACATGATTGGGATCGCTTTCGGTATATGTGCCCGCAACGATCTCGGTATCAAAAGATGCAAATTCATTTTCGAATTTTTGCTGCCAAACGCCAGAAGAGAGTATTACCAAGCCGGTTAACGTACATATGATCAAAGTATCTATGAAGGGTTCCAAAATAGACACCATACCTTCGGCGATGGGTTCTTTGGTTTTGGCAGACGCGTGGGCGATAGGTGCTGAGCCCTGCCCCGCTTCGTTAGAGTACAAACCTCGATTAACACCGCGGTTAAATGCATAGGCGAAAGTTGCTCCTAAAAAACCACCGGCGGCGGCAGAGCCGCTGAAGGCGTCACTTATCACCGCGACAAAGGAAGGAATTATGTTTTCATAGTGAGTTAACACAACAGCCAATGCACACAAGGTATACAATATTCCCATCAGCGGTACTAACGTTGAAGCCACTGCGGCGATGCGTTTGATGCCTCCGATGATGACCAAGCCCAACAAGGCAGCAAATATGAGCCCACTGACATAAGATGGAATATTGAAAGATGTTTCAAGCCCAGATGCCATATTATTTGCCTGGGGTAAGTTACCGCTGCCAAACGAACTGATCACCGTCGCTATGGCGAAGAATACGGCCAACCATTTTAGGTTGAGTGCAGATTCCATGTAGTTCATTGGGCCGCCGAGCATTTGCCCATTGTCATCTTTTTGTCGATATTTGTGGCTGACAGATACCTCAACAAATTTTGTTGTCATACCGACAAAGGCAGTTGCCCACATCCAAAATAAGGCGGCAGGCCCGCCTAAAAATATAGCAAACGCAACACCACCAATGTTGCCTGTTCCTACCGTACCTGACAGGGCAGTGGACAGCGCTTGGAAATGGGTGGTGTCGCCCGGGTCCTCGGGCGAACTGAATTTACCAGTCAATACGGCCCAAGCGTGTTTAAAAAAACGTATTTGTGGAAAGCCCAAATAGAAGGAAAAGAAGATTCCGACGCCAAGAAGCACCAGCGGAAAATACAGTGCCCCGCCTAGAATGCCATCCAAAAAGTTGAGTACAGCTCCGATGTTTTCCACAATATTCTCGTTTTAGGGTGAACTTGATTCAGTTGTATGCTTTGCTTCAAACAGTACCGCCTGCATGACGTGGAATAACTTGTTTTGTTCCATCACCCCGGCTATGCGCTCAGCAAATTTTCCTGTTGCGAATGCCGCCACGTCTTCTCCTGCGTGTGTTTCCATCTGCAATGGTACTGTGGCTAACTGCTGATAATTTGGCGCTTGGGTGTCGACATCAGTCAAATCTGGCAGCGTGTCCTGATAGCCTGGACCATTGGCATAACTTAAGGTGGTATAAGGACGCGCATTGTCACCGCCGCGCGGTTCCACCTTGCCGAGAATGGGGTTGCCTCGGGGTGGATAGCCACTGATGGTAAGCGTGTGACTGTGGTCTGCAGTGACCACAATCAATGTCTCTTCAAGATCGACTAACGCCTTTGCCACGCTGACTGCATCTGCTAACGCGACAGTGTCAACAAGAGCCCGATAGGCATTTCCAAAATGGTGTCCATGATCAATTCGCCCCGCTTCAACCAACAGGAAAAAACCACTATCAGCCGTGTTTAGTTGTTGTAAAGCAAGCTTGGTCATCTGCGCTAAAGACGGTTCTCCCGCCGCATCTTGTGCACGGTCTGCTTCAAATTGCATGTGTGAAGGTTCAAACAAACCCATGAGTTGTGCGCCCGCTTGAGGCTCAAACTTCTCGAACTGGTCTTTATTCCACAGGTAGGTTCTTGACTGGCGCGCCGCCAGCCATTCTTCTATTAGGTTGCGAGCATCATCCCTAACACCAAACTTGTCTTTATATTCTGGATCAGCTTGTGTAGTAGGTAAAAATTGCGCACGCCCTCCGCCCAAGATGACATCGGGTCCATCACCGTGAGGAGACTCTACCAATTGCATGGCGATGTCTTTACATCCTTGTTGTTTGGCTTGTGCACTTATGCTTGAACTGCTCTCCCAGTCTCGGCTGGGTACATGCGCATAGGCACCGGCTGGCGTAGCGTGGGTGATACGTGTGGTGGAAACAATCCCAGAAACCAAGCCAGCTTCTTCTGCCAGTTCAAGAAGTGTTGGAATTTCATGGGCTAAGGCTTGTGTGCAATTGCCTTGCTCAACTTCTGCGGTAATCCCCAATACACCAATGCGGGTTTTCTCACCGGTTAAAATAGCGCTTATGGTACCCGCACTGTCGGATACCTGAGCGTCGGTGTTGTAAGTCTTAACTAAGGCTACGTGTTCGAACTTGTCGAAACTAAGCTCGTACTCTTCACCTTGCAGGCCTTGCTGCTGCCCTGCATATATTCGAGCAGCAGTGATAGTACTGATACCCATTCCGTCGCCTAAAAATAGGATGACGTTTTTTGCCTGGACGCTATTGCAGACCAACAATGCCACTATGATGATTGTGTTTCGCACTTTTATACCTCTCTTGAATATTCGCGCATGGTCACCAACTCTTCCGCCGCTGTAGGGTGTATGCCAACCGTGGCATCGAATTGTGCCTTGGTTGCGCCAGCAATCATGGCCACAGCCAAACCTTGCACAATTTCACCTGCATCCGGTCCAACCATATGAATGCCAATCACAACATCGTCGCTACGCCGCACAATCATTTTCATGAAAGTGCGTTCGTCTCGTTTACTTAGTGTGTGTTTCATAGGTTTGAAGTCAGATTCGAAGATAACTAAATCGCCGGCATGTTGTTCTAGCGCCTGACTTTCGGTTAACCCAACGGTGCCAATATTTGGCTGGCAAAATACGGCGGTGGGAATATTGTTATAGTTCATATGTTTTTTAGGCTTATCGGTAAACAGATCGTTTGCGATACACATGCCTTCTTCGATGGCAACTGGCGTCAGTTGAATACGGTCCGTGACATCACCGATGGCATAGATGTTCGGCACATTGGTTTGATACTCGTCATTCACCAAAACTTCACTGTTGCGGCCCAATTCAATACCAACACTTTCTAAATTCAGGTTCGCTGTATTGGGCTTTCTTCCAGTAGCGTAAAGTACCAGGTCTGCGTCCATCGTATTGCCGTCTGCGAACACCAGCCTGCGTGTGTCACCCTGTCGCTCAATAGCTTCAACTTGAGTTTCAAATTTTAGCTTTACACCCTTTTTAGGCAGCTCATCCTTAATAAAATTGCGTATAGAGTCATCGAAGTTTCGTAAGAAAAGTGGCCCGCGGTAAACCAGGGTGGTATCTGCGCCCAGTCCGGCGAATATACCTGCAAACTCTACCGCAATGTAACCGCCCCCTACGATCACAACTTTGTTAGGAAAACTCGGTAAGTAGAACGCTTCATTCGAAGTGATCACATGTTCATTGCCGGGGAATTCGGGGACTACTGCCCATCCGCCGGTTGCTATGAGAATTTTTTCTGCAGTATATTGTGTGCCATTTAGGCTGATGGTATGGGTGTCTACAAAGGTTGCTTTGCCCTCATGCAGATCTACTCCAGCCGACGAAAGTAAGCCTCTATATATGTCGTTTAAGCGCTCTATTTCCGCTGTCTTGTTATCACGCAGAACTGACCAGTCAAACTTCTTAGCATCTACCGTCCAGCCAAAGCCTGCCGCGTCTTCAAATTCTTCATGAAAATGTGAGCCGTAAACAAACAGTTTCTTCGGCACACAACCTACATTCACACAGGTGCCGCCTAAAAAAGTACTCTCTGCCACAGCTACTTTTGCGCCGTATCCGGCGGATATGCGTGCGGCGCGAACGCCACCAGATCCTGCACCAATAACGTACAGATCATAGTCATATTGCATAGATTTAATTAACAAAGCATTATCGGACTCGCAGCCTATTTAGTTTCGAGCTGCTTCGCAACAAACGTCTGGCAAATCAAAATTATTGGAATTTCTCATGGCTGAAACGATTAATGGCGCCCAATCCTTACTACAGACCTTGGTAAATTGCGATGTGGACGTCTGTTTCAGCAATCCTGGAACCAGTGAAATGCATTTTTTGGCGGCACTTGATCAACAGGATGGTATGCGGGCTATTTTAGGTCTCTTCGAGGGTGTAGTAACGGGTGCCGCAGATGGCTACGGACGTATGGCGGGCAAGCCAGCTTGTACCTTGTTGCATCTTGGTCCTGGTTTAGCGAATGGTTTGGCCAATTTGCACAACGCGAGACGAGCCCATACACCTATTGTTAACGTGGTGGGCGAGCATGCCACTTACCATAGACACCTCGATGCTCCATTAACATCAGACATTGAAGGGTTCGCAGCGCCTGTTTCAACTTGGATACACACAAGTGAAAGTGCTATGGATGTCGCCAGAGATGGTGCGCGTGCGGTGCAGGCGTCGGTGCAAGGTGCCGGTCAAATCGCGACTCTTATTCTGCCAGCAGATACCGCTTGGAACGAAGCTAAACAAGCGCACACAAGCCTAGCACCAAGCCCTGCCAAAGCTATTGATGATGAGCACGTGGAAAGCGTCGCCAAGGTCCTATTATCAGGCGAACCTACTTGTATCCTCTGCAACGGCCAAGCGGTGACCGAGCGAGGTCTTCATCTGATCGGAAAAATCGCAGCCAAAACAGGCGCTGTGGTGATGGGTGATACTTTCATAGGTCGTATAGAGCGCGGTGTTGGCCGCTTTGACATTCCGCGCTTACCCTATTTTGCCGAACAAGCAGAACAAGCACTGCAGCCATTCCAACATATCGTTTTAATCGACACCAAGGCACCAGTGAGTTTCTTTGCCTATCCTGGTATCGCCAGCGAACTTACCCCCACCCATGCACTAGCCCATGCATTTTCGGAACCCGGGGATGACACAATTACAGCCCTAGAAGCGTTGGTAGACGCTGTGGGCGCCGAATCTACCCCTTGCCCTGTGGTTGAGGTAAAGCGCCCGGATCTGGCCGCTGGCGCGCTCACGCCGGAGTCTATTGCTCAATCTGTAGCGGCGTTAATGCCACACCAAGCGATTATCGTGAATGAAGCGGCAACAGCAGGTTTTGCTATTCCTGGCTTTACTACGCATTGTCCGGCACACAGCTGGCTAGATCTAACCGGCGGCGCCATTGGTATGGGCATTCCTGTTGCGACTGGTGCTGCTGTTGCGTGCCCAGATCGTGCAGTTATAGATCTACAAGCTGATGGCAGCGCCATGTATACCCTCCAAGCCCTTTGGACCCAGGCGAGAGAAAATCTAAACGTGACCACGGTCCTGTTCTCCAATCGCAAATACGCGATACTACAAGTTGAATTTATCCGCGTTGGGGCAACCAATCCTGGCCGCAAAGCCATGGATATGATGGATCTTAGCCGACCAGATTTGAACTGGGTGAGCCTCGCTCAGGGTATGGGGGTCGATGCTGTGCGGGTTGATAGCGCTGATGCGTTTAATGCGGCTTTTGCCCAGGCATTGGCTAATCCAGGACCCAACCTCATTGAAGCTGTGATTTGAATACTAAGGACAAGTAAATGAAGCTAGCAGTTTTTGGCACCGGTTATGTTGGACTTGTTACCGGCGCATGTTTTGCCGAAATGGGTAATGACGTTTTATGTGTTGATGTGGATGTGGATAAAGTTGCGCGCTTAAAGAATGGAGAAGTGCCTATATTCGAACCTGGCCTTGAAACTCTGGTTAAGAATAATACCTCACGTGGACTATTAACATTCACCTCAGATGTTGAGCGAGGTGTTGAATTTGGCGAGGTCATATTTATTGCGGTGGGTACACCGTCAGATGAAGATGGATCTGCAGACTTACAATATGTGCTGTCGGTAGCCGATACAATCGGCGAGCATATGCGCGAAGAAAAAGTTGTTGTCGACAAATCGACTGTGCCAGTGGGTACCGCCGACAAAGTACAGCAGGCCATTGCGGCGGTGCTTAAAAAACGCAATGTAAAGACCCCTTTCCACGTAGTTTCGAATCCAGAGTTTTTGAAAGAAGGCGCAGCCGTAGCCGACTTTATGAAACCTGATCGTATTGTGATTGGGTCTAACTCTCCTCGTGCGGTTGAAGTCATGGATCAACTTTACGCCCCCTTCAATCGCAACCATGACAAGGTTGTACACATGGATCGACGTTCGGCTGAGCTGACAAAATATGCAGCTAACGTCATGTTGGCAGCGAAAATTAGTTTAATGAACGAAATGGCCAATCTTGCCGACCGACTGGGAGCAGATATTGAGGCGGTACGTCGGGGCATTGGTATGGACCCGCGTATTGGATATCACTTCATTTATCCTGGCGCGGGTTATGGTGGTTCGTGTTTTCCAAAAGATGTTAAAGCCCTCATCCACACTGCCAACGAGGCGCAGTATGAAGCGCACATTATGAAGGGTGTAGAAAAAGTTAACATGCTGCAAAAACGCGTGTTATTTGACAAGTTATCAAAACATTTTAATGGCGATATTAAAGGTCGGACATTTGCCTTGTGGGGACTTGCCTTTAAGCCCAATACTGATGATATGCGCGAGGCACCAAGCCAAACTCTAATTGATTTACTTACCCGCAACGGTGCAAAGGTGCGAGCCTACGATCCGCAAGCAAATGCAGAAGCTCGTCGTATTTACGGCGATCATTTAGCGTTAGACAAAGCGGTAGAAATTTGTGATGACCGCACTTCGACGTTAGAGCAAGCGGACGGCCTGATTGTGGTCACGGAATGGAATGAGTTTCGAAGCCCAGATTTTGGGCAGATTAAGTCGGCCCTTAAAGAGGCTGTTATA
This sequence comes from Gammaproteobacteria bacterium, assembly GCA_013151695.1. Taxonomy (GTDB): domain Bacteria; phylum Pseudomonadota; class Gammaproteobacteria; order Pseudomonadales; family Azotimanducaceae; genus UBA4421. The sequence goes on along the minus strand of JAADHW010000210.1, from coordinate 2,667 downwards.
TTTGATGGCCGCAATCTATATGATCCTGACTATTTACAGCAGTTGGGTTTTGTACACTATGGTATTGGCCGGGGAACAACCCTCTAGTTGTTTTGAATCACCAAACGTCGCCATCATATATTAGCAATACATATGCCAGATGTTGCAAGTGACTTCTATAGCTGTCTCGTCGCGCAATTGTATGAGCCGTTGGCGGGAAGTCTTGTAGATCCCGAGCTGTTCTTGCGGTTCGTCAGAAAAGCTGGCACACCCTCACTGGAGTTAGCTTGTGGTGCTGGGCACCCTATGCTCGACCTGGTTGCACAAGGTTGTGACGTGTGGGGTATTGACTCATCTAAAGACATGCTGGATCAATGTCGCGAAAAAGCCAAGGCCCGTGGATTGCAGGTCAACGTAGAACTTCAGCTAATGCAGGAACTCGAATTGGAGCAACAGTTTCAATCTTGTTTTATTGCAGGGGCTTCGTTCTGCCTTATGGATATGCTTGATGATGCGCAAGAAACATTGCGTCGTGTGCATAAACATCTTACTCCGACTGGTACCTTCTTGTTATCCGTCTTTCGCCCACCATTGGAAACCCAGCCCGGTGTGGAAACATCTAAGACTCGTGAGGACGGTTCGGTTATTTCGGTGCAATCTTTGGCACAAGAAGAATTCGACAAGCAGCAATTGACTGTAACTCGATTGCGCTACTGTATTCGGCGTGGTGGACAAATTGAGGCTCAAGTTGAGCGCGACTGGAAAACACGCTGGTATGAATGCCGCCAATTGTGCTCCATGCTTGAGAAAGCGGGTTTTGTGGTTGAGTCGACATACAACTTCGACGGGAAAAAGTCTGAACCCCAGAGTTGTAACTTTTCGGCTATTGCGAGGAAGCCAGCTACCTTATGTTGTTCCTAGTCAGGAATTGTTCAATGGCCATGGCTACTTCTTCCTCATGAGAAAACGGCATCATGTGGTCACCACCTTCAACAACGTGAAGTATCGAACCGGGAATTTGATCAGCGAGCGTCTCACTTTGACTAAATGGTACGTTAATATCGTTGGAGCCATGAATAATAAGCGTAGGTACAGTAATTTCGTCGCTGGCCAAATCAAGCCTTTCAAACTGCGCAAAATCGTTGAGTTGCCCTACTTCACGCTGTGAGATTGGCCATGTCGACCAGAGCAAGGATCCTACAGTCGCGGTTTTATCTGCATCGCTTAGGATGAGTTCCTGGTTCGCTTCGTCAGGCACCAGCATTTTAACAATCGCATCAGCCCCCATAAAATTTTCCATGATAGATAAAATCACCCACATGGAAAAATCCGATCGCATGAAAGCAGGCATTTCAGATGCCTCGTCCTCTTCTTGCGTAGATTGAGAAACCGCTTCCATCGCAATCAAAGCTAGGGTTCTGTCCGGATATCTCGCCGCAAAGGCAATGGCAGAGGGTCCCCCACCCGACCCCCCCATCACTACCACCGACGTGATGTTAAGTGTATCTAGCAGTGCTGCGAATGCTTGGGCCTGCTCCCTTGGAGAGCGACCAACCCATATGGGCGTACGTAGGTAACCGGGCCGGGATGGCACCAGAACACGAAAACCTTCCATCCCATCCAGTTGATCATAACCCCCTGGAGTGCCATGTAAAAAAAGGAGTATTGGGCCAGAATCACCGACGAAACGATACTCAATAGGGCCGGCTGAAGTGTTTGCTATCTGACTATCTGACTCCAATGCAGCAAGCTGCTCACTTCGAAAGTTCAAATAGGATAGCCAGGTGATGGCCATGGCCAAAACCAACATCGTCAGTAGGACTAGACCAATTTTTTTTATCATCTGTTTGCTCGACCAATACTGTAGTGCTGTGTAGGTTCAGACACATGTGAGACTCACTCATTACTATGCACTATGACCGTGCACCACGCGAACAGGGTGTTGCACTTGCATTGCTAGGCAGGTGAGCACATAGTATCTGACCGTTGGTTAGATTGAGTAAATGAGTAATGTCAAAATCAACACATGACGATCAACTTGCATCTGTCGCTGGACTTCGATGGGAGGAAATTTCCTCAATCGAATCAACACTGCATGCCAACCGACAGCCTTCATCAGACGCCCTCGTCGGCCGAGAGCTTGTGTTTGTTGCAGGAGATGCAGAGCCCATTAATCTGAGTTTCAATACAGACGCCCAATTGAAATGCTACGGAGTTTCACATCGCTACGATGCCGTTGAGGCAGCACCGGGCTTATTCCTGGTAGGTTTTCAACACTCTGCCAAACCCCATTCTGCAACGTTTTTGGTTATCGACTTTGAAACCAACCGTGTCACTGAGGTAGGGGCAGAAATGCCTACCGTGAATGATGCAGACACGAGCTTATTAAGAAGGGCTCAGCAAGACGGTGACTTAAGTCCGGTGCGCGTGGAATTTCACCAAAGAAGAATTGGCACCGGCAGTGTTGGATCTAACGAACACCAACTAACCGATCAGTTAGTCGGGAAACGGGTTCGTTATGTCTACAGCGACGGTGGGATCTATGAACACATCTACCTCAACCCTCAACTCTATACATGGCACTGCCTGGCAGGATCGGAGCAAGGTCTAGCAGATACCGACGCCTGTACTACTCTTGCGATCAGACCGGATATATATCTCTTCTGCTGGCGGGAGAAGATTATCCCA
>JAADHW010000344.1 GCA_013151695.1 Gammaproteobacteria bacterium | reverse complement strand
GCCATACCCAGATGACCCGCATCAATCTGCTTCAATCGGTTGTTTTTAATATTAAAAGCAACCCCTTCGCCGGATGATTTGAGTCGTCCTACGGCAAATCGTAGCTCGCCTTGGTCGTCGGCATACCAGCGCAATACCGACGCACTGAAGCGGCGAATTCTTTTCATGCGGTTGTTATAAATGTTGACCCGATACACCGATGGGTGCGCCCGGTCCTCGCGAGCTATTTGCATGAGGATATGTTCCGGGTCGTCCTTCATCCAACTGACCACTTGGTCTTGAGCGATCGCATTCCATTCTATATCTTCGCGAACATTTGTGATCGCCTCAGGGATGAGTTGCAATACATTGCCGCCATCTATATCCACTGCAAGAAGTTTTGTGATTGTACTGCGACCATCAATATACCGGCGAGCGCCTATGGAGACTTGCCCGGCTCTGCGTTGCACATAACTGCGAATCGAGCACACCACACGAGTATCGTTGGCAAAACGACACCAGTTGAAGAGGAAATTTTGCGGGTCCGCCGCCATCACCAGTTTAGATTTGCCGGTCTTTAGATCTAATACCACGGCATGGTAGGTATCAAACAGGGCTTTCAACACAACGGCTTTCGACCCATCTGGAGACAGCGATACCTGATTAATGGCCGGCAGTTTGGCAAAAGTTTCGATCGGTATTTTTTGTTGCGCTTGCAGCACCTGCGAGCCCAAAATCAATATGCCACCTAGCAACAGAGTTATCGCACTGTTGTTACGTTTCTCCCTCAGCCACATAACCCCTCCCTGGTGCCTTGTTACAACCTATTTTTAAACCACCCTACCAAGCATGAAGCTTGACGGGCATGCTTGAGTAACCCCGTACAAAACTCGATTGCACGCGCTCAACCTCGCCCACTACTTCAATAAATTTGAAGCGGTCCATAATCTCTTCCCACAGAACACGCAGTTGCATTTCTGCCAAACGATTACCCATGCAGCGATGCACACCAAAACCAAACGACAAGTGGTGTCGAGGATTTGCGCGATCGATAATAAATTCGTTGGCATGTTCGATGGCATCCTCATCGCGATTTCCTGAGACATACCACATCGCAATCTTGTCGCCTTTCTGCATCTTTTGGCCACCAAACTCAAGATCTCGGGTAGCCGTCCGGCGCATGTAGGCCAGGGGTGTCTGCCAGCGAATAATCTCAGACACCATGCTGGGGATGTGCGCGCGGTTTGTTCTTAACTTTTCGTATTCCGCAGGATTTTCGTTGAGCGCTAATACACCACCGGAAATAGAGTTTCGAGTGGTGTCGTTACCACCAACAATAAGCAGTATGAGGTTGCCAAGAAACTCCATAGAAGGCATGTCTTGAGTGTCTTTACCGTGGGCTAGCAACGACAGCAGGTCAGGTTTCGGCGCTTCTAACAATCGCTCATCGCGCAGCTTGGTAAAATAGTCGAGGCATTCCATTAGTGCTGCACGACGTACAACCTCTGGTGTGGGTCCACCTGCCAGTTCACCTGAAGTGGCCATATCCGACCAATAGGTTAGCTTGCGACGATCTTCAAATGGGAAATCAAAGATAGTGGCTAACATTTGGGTTGTCAGCTCAACAGAAACCAAATCAACCCAATCGAATGTCTCACCTATGGGTAGCGAGTCTAAAATGGTGGCTGCCCGGCTGCGAATGGTACCTTCTAACTTAGCCAAGTTAACCGGGGCCACAACACCTTGTACCGTTTTGCGCTGCACGTCGTGTTTCGGCGGATCCATGCTAATGAAATTGGGTGTTTGGAAATCTGCTGGACGATCTGCAAGGGTAATGGAAGTCTCTGATGAAAAATCTTTATGATTCTTCTCCATGTCCATAATGTCTTTGAAACGGGTCAGCGACCAATACGGCCCAAAGATGCTGTCTTTGCAGTAGTGCACAGGTGACTCTTTGCGAAGACGCTCAAAGTAACCCCAGTGAGTATTAGATTGCATCAGCTCTGGTTTGCTGACATCGATTTGATCTAGTGGAATAGAATACGGATCTGACTGTTCAAGGACTATTGCTTCGGCCATTAGGGAACCCTTCTCAAAATACTGCTATGAGAGTACCGCAAATACAAAAACACGTCATCTGGCTATCATCTGGTTACCCTCTGGTTACAGAGGCGTGATATTTTGCGATCAGGCTATTTTTCTCGCCGTCGCTTCGTCCTCTACTGGGCGGGTAATTCTTGACCGAGCATTTTTAAACACGCCGCTTGCGGCCACATGTTCACCTGCTTTGGCTAACCCAAACTTAGGCATGTTCCCATACACGCTTTCATACTGGTTTGCTTTAACTTGGTAGGTTTCATGCCAAATACCCACGGTACCGTTACCACCTATGGCTTTGTTGAAACTTCGCCAAGCAGCCAGGTGGGTTTGCGTTGGGGCTTTTGAAAACCGCTCGAGATCATCAAAAGTTCGCCAGTACTGGATATTGCAGGTGGTTCTGCTGATGGGATTGAAATAGTTTTCGCCACTCAGATAACCTATGTCGGGATCATTGGCCAAAGCCACTTGCATCTTTGGCATGGCCATAACCACTGGTAGCCATTTGTTTACAGCCCAAAGGCGATTGATTCGCATGCCGATAATAAACACGACAAAGTCGCCTTGAATGTCTGCGCTAAACCTACCTGGTAAAATGTTCGTCATGATGTTGTTCCTGTGGTTATAAATCTTGTCAAAGCGGCCCGCTGAGTCGCAGAAAAATCGAGTTCAAAGGCGAATTTCAACTGGTTTTCTAAGCTGGCTAGGCCATGCACAAAGGACCAGCAAGCATAAGCAAAAGCGAATTTATCCATTGGCGCTACGTTAGTTCCCAGATCACCGACCGCTTCTAACAATATTCCAAACGCACCTGAACCAACCCTCGCGTCTTGCGTTGGTTTAAGCCGGTTCTGCAATTGCATCAAGTGATATTCCTTAGGGTTTTCTGTCGCAAAAGCGATATAGCGCATGCCAACTTCAACCAAGAAACCAACTGGGTCCGCATTTGGCTGCGCCTGTCGCAAGTAATCAGCAAGCAGGGAATCTACCACCTCACTCAACGCGGTGATGATGTCTTCTTTGTTGTCGAAATATTCATACATGGCAGCCGGGCTATAGTGGCTGCGCGCGGCTATTTTTCGCAATGATGCAGCCTCAACCCCTTCATCCGCTATCAAGTCTAAGGCTGCTTTGAGAATGCGACGCCGAGTTTGTTGTTGTCGGCGCTGCTTAGGTTTTAGTTCCTGGTCGGTCATAGAGGTTCCGTGAAGATTCGCTCTGGCGTTTCAGCAATCTATGCTGAACAGCTTCTTTGCCCAATATCATCCATTTTCAATGCCATCTTTCTTAACAACAACGCGTCAGCTGAACAACAACACGTCAACTGAACAATAATATGTTAACTGAACACTGTTCACATTCAGACCAAACTATGCCTCCAAGTCACCTAAGCGTCAATCATTTTTTAGAAATTAAGTACATAAGTGCGCATATTCGTGCGGTTGCACACCAAAATTGTTGCCCTTGATAATCGTTGTGCGCACTTATCCCGTTGAAGAGCGCGGACACTTGCTGTGGATCTGGATGAATAATCCTGCACTTGCTATTCCAGACGACATTATCGACATTGCCTACTTGGAAGAGCCAAGCTAGCACGGGCAAAAATTCTAAGTGGATAAGGTGGTATCGAAACTGTCAATTCTTCACATCGAAAACCACCAACACGACCCATCTCTTCTGGAATTATTTACACAACTACAACATTGAAGATTCGAATATCACGTTATCTCTTTACAACAGCATGGTAGACGGGTTTATGCAGGGTAAGAGTGGTGGGTCGTCTCGGGTTCGAACCGAGGACCAACGGGTTAAAAGCCCGGTGCTCTACCAACTGAGCTAACGACCCTGAGTGCCCCCAGCCGCGGCCGGCAGGGTGCAAAAAATTGAGGCGCGAATTGTAGTCATGGGATGCGGCAGACACAAGTGCAACTGGCTTAGAAAACCACCACCAGCCCGCGTTTAATCGGACAATTACAGTTCTGCTGCGTATTTGGCTGCCAAACCAGCGGCTGATGAGTTCGGATAATCGTTTCGAACCCTGTTTAAGTAGGTTCTTGCCGAATCGAGATCACCTAGATTGTGGTAAACCACACCCAATTTGTAGAGCGCATCAGGCGTTTTTTGATGGTCTGGGTATAAGTTCACAACCTGCATAAAAGACTGGCGCGCCATCTCTGCATCAGATTTAGCCACCAAATAGATTTCACCAATCCAATAGAACGCGTTGGGCGTAAATTGGCCATTGGGGTAATCTTCTATCAGCCGCTGAAACCCTACCATCGAGCCATCGAAGTCGCGTACTCGCATGGCCTCAAAAGCAACCTTATAAGCATCACGTTCGCTCAACTCACCGCCAGCACGTGGGGCTACGGGTCTCGGTACTGAAGCAGTTGAAGATTGCGAAACGGCGCCGGACAACGGCTTATTTTGGGTAAGTGCAACAACTCGACGATCTAAATCAAGATATTGTTGCTTCTGGTCCTGCTGCAATCGCTTGACGAGATAGTCTTGATCTTCCATCTGGCCGCGCAGATCTTGAAGCTCCTGCTGCAAGACCTGAATTTGATAAAACAATGTCGACAGTTGCGTATCACCACCTGCAGCCCTGTTTCCTCCGCGCGGCTGCGCCTGCACCTGAGGAGTAAGAAGCGTCCCCGCCTGAGCAAGCGGCTGCGCCTGGTCAAAAGACCTTGCAGTTTGGTTGGGAACGGGATAATCGGAATGTTGCGTGGGCTCGATGGTTGCTGGGATAGAGGGCAAAGGCGTTACGGCGGGGGGTAAATCACGCGCAGTCTGCCGAACCTGTTGTCCACGCGGGTCTTCAACCGACTCTTCCACTGGCACTGCTGCAATTGCCGACGCCACAGAAAACTGCGCGGCAAGGGCCGCGCAGATAATACAAGCAACAGTTTTTCGTTTCCTAACGATAAGACATCACAGCGTTTCGATTACGCGCCCAAGATGACTCATTATGACCAGGATCTTCTGGCTGCTCCTCACCATAGCTTACTGTTTCAAGCTGACGGGGAGACACGCCCGCGGATAACAAGAAGCTACGCACTGTATCTGCTCGTCGCTCGCCCAGAGCAAGGTTGTACTCGCGCGTACCACGTTCATCACAATGGCCTTCGATGACAACACTTCGATCTGGATTGCGGCGTAAAACTTGCGCATGCAATTCCAGCCCGGCGAGATCACTCGCACTCAGTACCGCTTTGTCATAACCGAAGTAGAGGGTTCTAGTCAGTAGGTTTCCGTTTGCATCCACCGGATTCAAACCATCAAAATCCGAGCGTTCGTCGGTTTCTTGAATAGGGGTTGGCGCTACTTCTTCTATCACTTCTTCCTGCTCAGGAATGGGATCAGATCCGCTACCGGTACTCGAACAGCCCGCGATAATGAAAGCTGCCATAAATAAGCCCAATAGTTTCATTAGCGTTCGGGGCTTTTGCGCTTGCGTATACATCAATGTCTCCTCTGTTGCTTCTTTAAGCAATTTGTTACAAACAATATTGTTGTTAGTTGTCGCCAATTAAGTCGTTTACATTTCTTCTTGTTCTGATTCCGTCTCTTCCTCCCCCTACTCGTTACCCATCCAAAAATGGTGACCAAGCAGGTTCCCTTACATCCCCAGAAGACGATGGTAGACGATACCTCACACTCCCATCGATCGAAACCACCGCTAGTATACCCCGACCGCGATCTTGGGTCGCATATATAAGCATGGCGCCATTTGGCGCTAAAGAGGGTGATTCATCTAAAGCCGTTTGCGTCAACACTTGCAAATTGTCTCGTTCTAGGTTTTGCCATGCAATATGGAACTTACCCTTGTCTCGATGAACAAAAACCAAGTGTTTGCCGTCGGGCATTAGCCTCGCCCGAGCATTGTAGTTGCCTTTAAAGGTTAGTCGTTCAAGAAAATTGGTGGCTAACTCTACTTGGTAGATTTGCGGTCTACCACCGCGATCAGAGGTGAAAATAATGCGCTTGCCATCAGGTGACCAGGATGGCTCTGTGTCGATGGCGTGGTGTCGGGTAATTTGTCTCAAGCTGCGCGACTGGAGATCCATAACAAAAATCTCTGGATCGCCGTCTTTGGACAACACCATCGCTAACTTACGCCCATCTGGAGAAAATGCTGGTGAACTGTTGATTCCCCGAAAACTGGTCAATCGCTCTCGATACGGACCATCTACGTCCTGAACGACGATACTCGGCCTTTCGGTTTCAAAAGTAACATAGGCCACCCGCTTCCCATTTGGCGCCCAACTGGCTGAAAGTATCNCGGCTTCTTAGAGGCAAATAGGGTTCGCGATTGCTCGCCGTCAGAATCTGCAATTTCCAAGCTATAGGTTGCTTGTGGACTGCCAGCATTTTTCGCCAACACATACATAATTTTGGTTGAAAATGCACCGCGTACACCGGTCACTTCTTGGTAAATGGCATCGGATATGCGATGGGCTACTTCTCGCCATTGTCTGACATCAACGTTATATCTACGGGTGAGCATTTGGCGTTCGCCAATCACATCGTAAAGCTCAAAATTCACGTCAATGCGACCATCTACTGCTTGGCGCGCCTTACCGACAACCAAGTAAGTGGTCTTCAATATTCGCCAATCACGAAAAAAAACACCCTTTCTGTCGTTAGGGTGGGACAACATATTTTCAGACGCCAGGGGATCAAACTGGCCACTTCGGGCGAGGTCAAAGCTCACAATGTCTGCAAGATCAGTCAGGGTTGCTATTTGCGGGTCTGTTTTTAAAGGCACGATAGCCACCCTTATGGGCTGATCAACGCCGCTGTCAATTATGATGGTGTCTAGCGATCCTGCCGCATAGGTCATCCCACTCCAAGTCAAAAATACACAAAAGGTTACTAAAATTTTCCGCATAAATTTTTTCCAAATAAATCTGTAACTGGGTTCTTCATCACCATTTAGCGCCCGCATCGTGGGTTTATCTCAGCAAGTCTTCAGGTTGGAACAAAAAGTAAAAACTTCTGAAATATCGCTCAAATATTGCATTTTCTTGAGGCACCTCAAAACGTCGAGCTTTTCGCACAGCTTGTTCCGCTGAACGATCAAACGCCGCGTTGCCAGACGATTCCACAATATTCACCGCGGCTACCTCACCCGTAGGGATCAACTCAACCTGTAGTTTGGCACTCATGCCATTGCGTGCACTGGGTGGGCGCGACCAATTTTGACGCACCAGTTCATACATGCCTAACCGATAAGACTGCGCCACTTGATCTTCCGAACCCGCCTGCAGCGAGTCGGATTCTTCTTCAATTGCCCTGTCTAAAGAGGATTGTGCCAGCGCATTAAGACGCTCTTGGCGTTGACGAGCCTGTTCCTGTCGCTCGCGTTCTGCTGCTTCACGCTCCTGGCGTTGCTTTTCCTTTAGCGCGATATCGACATCAACCTTTGGCTTTTCTCGCGGTTTCGCCTGAGGCTTTTCTTGCAGCTTTTGGGGCGGAGCAGCTTTTTGAACAGGTGGTGGTTTAACTGCTGGTTTTGCTTTGGCTTCCAAGACAATCAGCGTGGCGAGCACAGCCTTTGGCTTAATGAAGTTAGAGACCTCACGTTGCGGATTCCAGCCCGAAGACAACGCCCAGCCTGCCGCTACGTGTAGTAGCACAGCGAGCATAAGTGGCAGGCTATATTGGCGAACAGCAAACAAAACCATCTATCCTTCAATGGTGGGTGGGTCGGTGATCAAACCCACACTCTGCGCCCCCGCTTTTTGCAGCACAGTCATTACTGCAACAACCTGACCATAGTCTAAGTTGTGATCTGCTTTAATAAACACCGGCACGTCTTTTCTTGTACGCAGAATCTTACCGGCCTGTTCTTCCAAGGAATATACAGTGACTCGAGAGCCCTCGTCGTCCGCATCTTGTATTCCCAAGTTCATAAATATTGCCCCGTCGCGCCGCAGGGACACCACCAAGGGATCTTCAGTGCTGTCTTCAATAGGTTGTGATGGCGCCTGAGGCAGATCAACCACAACTCCTTGAGTTAATAAAGGCGCAGTCGCCATGAAGATAACTAACAGCACCAACATAACGTCGATGTAGGGTACTACGTTAATCTCAGATATCGGTTTTCGGCGTGCTGGCATAACTAAACCTCAGGACTCTTAGAGTGAGCGGCGCGATGAAGGATAGTTGTCAGTTCATCGCTGAACGCCTCATAACGCTTCATCAAGACTTCAACTCGAGCGCTGAAACGGTTGTAGCCTATGACTGCCGGGATTGCCGCAAACAGCCCCATTGCAGTCGCCACCAAGGCCTCAGATATGCCCGGTGCCACCGATGCCAGGGTAGCTTGCGTCATATTGGCCAAAGAACGAAATGAATTCATGATGCCCCAAACGGTACCAAATAAACCGACATAGGGACTGGTTGAACCCACCGTGGCAAGAAAAGGCAGGTGAGTTTCCAGGCGAGTCTCCTCACGGGTAACCGCCACACGCATGGTTCTTTGTACCCCCTGCATTACAGCTTCGGCATCCGCACCCGACTGTTCAGACAGCCGTGTAAACTCGCGAAAGCCTGCAACAAAAACGCTTTCTATACCGGTGAGGTTTTCTTCACCCTCAAGTTCCCCGAAAAATTTTCGCAAATCGATGCCAGACCAAAAATGCTCCTCGAAAGTATCTATTTCAGACACAGCATTACGCAGGTAAAACCATCGTTGGAAGATCATTACCCATGACACTACCGATGCGATCATCAGCAACCCCATGACAATCTGCACCAGTAAACTGGCGTTAGACATCAGTTCATAAATTGAAATCTGTTCCGACAAAAAGAACTCCTCCGCTATTGTGTTTTCATGGCGTCAGTGGCTTGCTCGGACCCCACTAACCCAAAGTGTTGGTAACACTTGCTCGTTGCCACACGCCCCCGCGGCGTGCGCATGATATACCCTTGCTGAATCAGATAAGGCTCTATTACATCTTCAATAGTGTCTTTTTCTTCACTTATAGATGCTGACAAGGCATCTAAGCCTACCGGACCACCATCATACTTTTCGATGATGGCTTGCAGCAAACGTCTGTCCATACCATCAAAACCTTGCTGATCAACTTTGAGCAAATTTAACGCAGCATCGGCGACGGATGTAGACACCCGTCCATCTGCCTTCACTTGTGCAAAATCTCGCACCCGTCTCAATAACCGGTTAGCTATGCGAGGTGTACCACGACTGCGTCGTGCGATTTCGGCTGCTCCTCCTGCATCCACTGACAAGCCCAATTTGTCCGCGGAGCGAGAGACTATTTCGGTTAATTCTGCCACTGAGTAAAATTCCAAACGTTGCACAATGCCAAAACGATCTCGCAACGGACTCGTCAACAAACCTGCCCGGGTAGTGGCGCCAACTAGGGTAAAAGGCGGTAGATCTAGCTTTAGGGAGCGCGCAGCCGGGCCCTCACCGATCAAGATATCTAACTGGAAATCTTCCAAAGCTGGATACAAAATCTCTTCTACGACAGGACTTAGGCGATGAATTTCATCGACGAACAAAACATCACCTTGGTCCAAATTGGTCAGCATAGCGGCTAAATCACCGGGCTTTTCCATGACCGGGCCTGAAGTAGATTTGATCGCAACATTCATTTCTTTGGCAATAATATTGGCCAGAGTGGTCTTGCCTAAACCCGGCGGACCAAATATTAGCGTGTGATCCAATGCTTCACCGCGTCCACGTGCGGCCTGAATGAAAATTTCCATCTGTTCTTTGACCCCACCTTGGCCAATATATTCACTCAATCTTTCTGGACGCAAGGCATAGTCGTGGCGGGTTTCACCCGCCTCCGTGTTAGCAGAAATCAGTCTATCCGGCTCAATACTCATACTTGTTTCGATACCGCAGCAAAGGTACGCAGGGCTTTGCGCACCAATTCAGGCGCCGTAAGGGAATCTGCGGGGAAACTTTGCAGCACAGTATCAATCGCGTGGCTGGCCTGTTGTGGACGATAGCCTAAGGCGAGTAATGCATCTTCCGCTTCACTGGTCACACCGTTCGAGGTGCCACTAACACTCACAACATTCATTGGTACGGCACCGGCGGTACTCAGTACATCGATTTGATTTTTCAGTTCAACCATCAGTCTTTCTGCAGTTTTCTTACCTACCCCAGGTACCTTGGTTAACATTGAGACATTATTGCTGCGCACGGCAGTCACTAAAGTGTGTGGGTCTAAGGACGAAATCAGCGCAAGTCCTAACTTCGGACCTACACCACTGATTTTAATGAAGCTGCGGAACAAGGTCCGTTCCTCTTTGCTTGAGAAACCATAAAGGAGTTGGGCGTCTTCACGTACGACAAAGTGTGTATGCAGGATGAGTTCGTCGCCGAGCCCAGGTAGTGTGCCCGTCACGGTAGCAGATACTTCCACGTCATAGCCTATACCTGCAACGTCGATCAGAACAGTTGCACCTTGCGCTTCTAAGAGCTTACCCGTCAGTCGGCCAATCAACACACATTCTCATTGAACTTTGATGGCGGAAGTATTGACGTGGCACAACGCGATAGCAAGTGCATCCGCTGCATCCGCTTGGGGAACACCTGAGAGCTTTAGGATAACTTGCACCATATGTTGCACTTGAGTCTTATTGGCTGCTCCTGTGCCCACCACAGCTTGCTTGACCTGCCGTGTCGCATACTCATAAATGGGTAACTCAGCAGCAACAGCTGCTGCTAGTGCAACGCCCCTGGCCTGGCCCAGGATTAGAGCAGATTTTACATTGTGAGCGACAAAAACGTTCTCTATGGCAAATTCCGAGGGTTGGTACTTTTCTATGAGTTCGACCACGCCGGCATAAATCTCACCCAGTCTGCTGGGTATGTTCGTACCCGAGGTGCGTATGCAACCACTGGCAACATATTGAGTTTGCTTGTTAGCGACGTTTACAACGCCATAACCGGTAGCGCGTGAACCTGGATCAATGCCTAGGATGCATCGACTATTCATATGCCTGGGGTGGGATTTCTGCATTGCTGAAGACTTCTTGAACGTCATCGAGCTCTTCCAAAGCATCTATCAGCCGGAGAATTTTTTGGCCCAACTCGACATCACAATCCACCATGGTTGAGGCCACCATGGTGACTTCTGAGTGGTCGGGTTGCAAATTCGCAGAACGTAAAACATCAACCACCTGGTTTAAACACTCCCAGGGAGTAATCACTTGAATGGCGCCGTCTTCTTCGCTTTCGATATCCAGCGCACCCGCTTCTAGCGCGGTGTCTAATACCAATTCCTCATCCGTGCCTGGCGCAAAGCTAATTACGCCTTGCTTCGCAAATAGATACGCAACCGAGCCATCGGTGCCGAGGTTGCCGCCGAATTTGCTGAACGCATAACGAACTTCTGCAACGGTACGATTCCGATTGTCAGTCATGGCTTGAACAAGAATCGCAACACCACTCTGGCCATAGCCTTCATAAACCAGTTCTTCAACATCACTGCCTTCACCGCCGCCAGCACCTCGCTGCACCGCACGATCAATCGTATCCTTGGGCATGTTGGCCGACAAGCCTTTGTCCACAGCCGCACGCAGTCGCGGATTGTCATCAACATCGCCGCCACCAAGCCTGGCAGCCACCGTGATTTCGCGAATCAGCTTTGTCCAAAGTTTACCGCGTTTCTTATCTTGCGCCGCTTTGCGATGTTTTATATTTGCCCATTTACTATGCCCTGCCATATGCTTTCCCCATCACAACTAAGCGTCTTCGTTCGCAACGCCAGCACCACGTAAACGAATATGCAGCTCACGTAATTGGTGCTCATCTACGTGGCTGGGTGCCGACATCATCAAACAAGATGCCGACTGAGTTTTAGGAAAGGCGATCACCTCACGTATCGATGTGGTATTGGTCATTATCATTACAATACGATCTAGGCCTAGTGCAATTCCACCATGTGGCGGACAACCGTACTGCAATGCATCCAACAAGAAGCCAAATTTACTTTGCGCCTCCTGGCCCATTTTCAAAGCTTCAAATACAGCTGTCTGCATGGCCTGATCATGAATCCGCAAAGATCCTCCACCCAATTCGTAGCCGTTAATCACCACATCATACGCCACCGCACGGGCGGCCAACGGGTCATCTAGTAACGCCTCGGGCGAACAGTTAGGCTGTGTAAAGGGGTGATGTTCAGCACCTAAGCCACCTTCTTTATTTTGCGCAAACATTGGCCAATCTACCACCCAGCAAGGTCTGTAGCCCGATTCAATCAAACCCAATACTGCACCTAACTCATTTCTAAGCGCGCCCATCGAATCGTTAACCACACCAACTTGATCAGCTCCGAAGAACACAATATCACCGCTTCGCGCACCAACACGCTGCAACACTTCAATCGCCACTTCTTCCGGCAAGAATTTCAGAATCGGCGATTGCAAACCTTCTATACCTGCACTCAAATCATTAACCTTTATATAAGCTAAGCCTTTAGCCCCGTAACGGCCGACAAACTCGGTGTAACCATCGATGTCTTTGCGAGACAGTTCACCCCCCCCCGGCGCACGAAGTGCAACTACTCGTCCTTTTGGATCGTTAGCTGGCCCTTTAAAAACCTTAAACTCTACATCCGCCATCAAGTCTGCAATATCCACAAGTTTAAGCGGGTTACGTAAATCAGGTCGGTCACTACCGTAGTCACGCATGGCATCAGACCAACTCAATACGGGAAATTCTCCGAGCTCGACTTCGAGTATCGATCTAAACAGGCCAACCAACATGTCTTGGGTTAAATCCATTACGTCCTGTTGGGATACGAATGATGCTTCGATGTCGATCTGAGTAAATTCTGGTTGTCGATCTGCGCGCAAATCTTCATCACGATAACAACGAGCTATTTGGTAGTAACGATCCATACCCGACATCATCAGCAATTGCTTATACACTTGTGGAGATTGAGGGAGTGCAAAGAACTGCCCCGGATGCGTTCGACTGGGTACCAAATAGTCTCTCGCACCTTCTGGTGTTGCGCGCGACAGGGTTGGCGTTTCTATTTCCCAGTATCCTTTTGACTCTAAGTACTGTCGAATATTGCTTGAGATCGATGCACGCATACGCATGCGAGCTTGCATTTCTGGTCTGCGTAAATCCAGATATCGATAACGTAAACGTATGTCTTCACCCGCCTCGGAATACTCATCTAATTGAAAAGGAGGTGTGAGCGAAGCATTCAGTATTTCTAACTTGAGACCCAATACTTCGATTTCTCCAGTAGGCATGTCCGCATTGACGCTACCTTCTGGTCGCGGGCGTACTTTGCCTTTAGCTAACAAAACGAATTCGTTTCTTACGCTATCAGCTGTGGCAAAACTTTCGACCATATCCGGGTCAAAAACCACCTGCAGAATGCCACTACGGTCACGAATATCTAGAAAAATCACCCCGCCGTGGTCTCTCCTGCGGTGTACCCAACCGCATATTTCTACTTGTTCGCCAATGTTGGCTGAACTCAACTCGCCGCAATAGTGGCTTCTCATTACTTTACCTTGTGTGTTTCGATATCCTGAAGGAATCTAGTCCTTTGACGTGGACTTGCTCGATGTGGACTTACTCGATGTGGACTTACTCGATGAAGAGTTAGATGATCCTGAAGCATCGCTGGTTGACTTCGTCTCGCCGCTTGAACTTGAAGAACTTGAATCTGAAGTGTTAGAACTAGATTCGGATCCACCCGAATTATCTGAGTTTTCAGAGCCAGATACATTTTTCTTATTGCCAGATTTGAAGTCGGTTTCATACCAACCACTTCCTTTTAGCCTAAAACCAGCAGCCGAAATTTTCTTAATTAGGCTATCTTTCCCACATTCTGGGCAATCGACGAGCTTATCTTCACTGAGTTTCTGCATAGCTTCAAGCTCGTGGTCACAATTGTCACACCGGTACTCATATATAGGCATTTCTGTTCTATTTCCGCACTAATTCAAATAAGCGGCGCATGATCTTAAAAAAACCAGTAAAAATACAGTGATTTTGCATGTTTTTTGTTGAATGGACATGCTCGATAAGCTATAAAGCGCCAGCATCAGACCTCGAATGTCTGTCTCAACCCAATTCGATATCGAAAAACTATTAGTGAATAACAAATACCCAATGAAAAAGCACGATTTTCCCGGTTATACACTGGGATCGCGCAGCTTCAATTGGTGTGTAACTATTTGTTACAGCCGTTTTTGCTCGATTTTTGAAAAGGTTGAAGTTTGAGAGACGCTGCGAAACCCCTCTTGTGCATGGTTGGCGTTGCCGCTAGCCGGTCAAGAAGCGTGGAATTGCGCTGTTTATAACCGACAAAAAGGACTAGTTAATGGCAACTCGCAAAAAAGCACCCGCCAAAAAGAAAGCTCCAGCTAAGAAGAAAGCTCCAGCTAGAAAAGCTCCTACTAAAAAGAAAGCTCCCGCGAAACGGAAAGCACCAGTGAAGAAGAAAGCACCAGTGAAGAAGAAAGCACCGGCGAAGAAGAAGGCTCCCGCTAAGAAGAAAGCACCGGCCAAGAAAAAAGCTGCCCCAAAGAAGAAAGCGCCTGCTCGAAAAAAGGCACCGGCTAGGAAGGCAGCCGCTCCTGCAGCAAGTAGAAAGACTGGTATTTCTAAGAAAATGACCAAAACCCAAATCCTAAACGAGATTTCGGAAAGCACAGATTTGAGTCGTTCTCAGGTCACTGCAGTTCTCGATGAACTCGAATCAGTGATTGAACGTCATATTCGCAAGCGTGCGGCGGGTGAATTTACGCTGCCTGGTCTACTTAAAATCAAGGCTGCAAAGCGCCCAGCGACTAAGAAACGTATGGGACGCAACCCTGCAACTGGCGAAGAAATTGTCATTGCAGCTAAGCCAGCAACAACGCGCGTGCGCGTTTCGGCTCTGAAGAAACTAAAAGACATGATCAACTAAGATCACTGTACTTTAAGCTTCAAAATTGGGGGCCGATTGGAATACCAACCGGCCCCTTTTTTTTCCTCAATTTATACAAGAAATCGCATGCGCCAATCTCACCTGCTAGTTCCCACGATGAAAGAAACCCCAGCGGATGCCGATGTCGCCAGTCACCAACTGATGTTAAGGGCGGGCATGATTCGCCAACTGGCCAGTGGTTTATATACATGGTTACCATTAGGTTTGCGCGTCGTGCGTAATATCGAAAACATTATTCGCCAAGAATTGCATATTGCTGGTGCCCAAGAATTATTAATGCCGGTGGTGCAGCCTGCGGAGCTTTGGCAGGAGTCTGGGCGCTGGGAAAAAATGGGTGATGAAATGCTTCGTATGCATGACAGACACCAACGCGATTTCTGTTTGGGTCCAACCCACGAAGAGGTCATCACCGACCTTTTTCGTCGCGAAGTACAAAGCTATAAGCAACTGCCGCTTAATTTCTATCAAATACAAACAAAGTTTCGTGACGAAAGACGCCCTCGATTTGGTGTTATGCGTGCACGGGAATTTACGATGAAAGATGGCTATTCATTTGACGTTGACCAATCATCGTTCGATATCACTTACCAGGCCATGTACGACTGTTACAGTCGCATCCTCGAACGCATGCAACTAAATTTTCGGCCGGTTGAGGCTGATACCGGAAATATGGGTGGCGCAAACTCTCACGAGTTCCACGTACTGGCTACGTCAGGAGAAGACACCATTGTCTACGCATCCGACGGCAACTACGCTGCCAATTTAGAAAAAGCAGAGTCTGCATTGCCAGAACCTGCGCCAAGCGCCAGCAAGACGATGGAGATGATCGACACACCTGACGAAAAAACCATTGCCGATCTCTGTACGCTACTAAATATCGAAGCCCATCAGACGGTAAAAACTCTCATTGTTCGAGGCGAAAAAGAACCCGTAGCAATTATCTTACGAGGTGATCACGACCTAAACGAAATTAAGACAGTGAAGCTTGCCGGTGTTGCCCACCCCTTTAGGTTCGCCAGTGAAGAAGAGATCGTTCAATATACTGGCGCTCATCCAGGCTCACTGGGACCGGTAAACTGCAAAATACCTTATTTGGTTGACCGTGAGGCAGCAGCCCTGGCAGATTTTCCTTGTGGTGCAAACCAAGACGGCAAACATTTCACCGGTGTCAATTGGCAACGAGACTGTCCATTAGAA
>JAADHW010000278.1 GCA_013151695.1 Gammaproteobacteria bacterium | reverse complement strand
CAAATTTGGCGGCGGCTTCGATATTAGTAGTCACCGCGATGAAATGATTAGCAATACCTTGCATGCAGGCCGTGCGTTCTAGAAACCATTTTCGTGCTGAGTCGGCATTAACTTGAGTCTCTAAAGTTGAGAAAGACTTGGATGCAATAATGAACAATGTGGTTTCAGGGGAGAGATCATATAGAACCTCAAATAGATCGTTAGCGTCTATGTTTGCGACAAAGTGAATACGCAAATGGCTGTAACTGTGGTCTGCTAAAGCGTTCACCACTAGCTCGGGTCCAAGATGAGAGCCACCTATACCGATGTGCACAATATCGGTTATGGGTTTGCCGGTATAACCTCGCCATGTACCGCTGTGGATCTGCTGTGCGAAAGAGTACATTCGTTGTTGCACTTCGCTAACCTGGCTTTGGATGTTTGGGTTGGCAGGGTCGACGCCGTGGCGTAAAGCGCTATGTAATACCGCTCGGTTTTCTGAAACATTGATATGTTCGCCAGCGAACATTGCCGCGGCCTTGTTAAGCACTTGGGTTTCTTCGGCAAGCGAAAGCAGCTCTTTAGTGATGTCGCTATCAATCCATTGCTTGGCAAAATCGAAACGCATACCTGCGAGTTGAAATTGTAACTTCTTAGTACGATAACTGTCTTCGAGTAGACTGCGTAATGACTTGTCTTGAAACTTGGTATTGCCTTCCGAGAGTGCCTGAAGAGGGATAGCGAGGGTCGCGAGTTTTTTCCAGGCTTTCGTATTTGTCGGTGTCAAAGTGTCAAACCTAGGCTATCTTCGATGGGTATACCATCTATTGTAGCGTTTCCTACTATGCGATATGAAATGGTTAGGTTTGTTGCGGGTTGAAGATTGTCTTCATCTAGCACGGCAAAAACGTCTACACAGAACCCTGCTTCACGCAAGGCAAGCCGAGCCGTCTTTTCTAGGTTCGAAAAAGTTCGAGCCCCGGTTCTAATGGCATGCGCTACATTACGCAATGTTTCGAACAGAATGGGAGCTGTCTGGTTTTCATTGACGTTGAGTAAATTATCATGTGCAGAAACAGCTACACCATTTGCGTGTCGAACCGTTGGGATGCATTGCATCTGTGTGCGAATATCTAGGTCGCGCACAAGCTGACGAACGTGGTGGAACTCGACATAATTTTTTTCTCCCCAAACCATTATGTCAGGTTGTATGGTATTGATGACCTTTAGATATAATGTGAGTTCGTTGTCACTTTGCTCAAAACAAGTTTGCGGCATTTGCAAACTAGCCATTTGCTCAGAGCCCCTTGGGTAGAGTAGATCTTCTGGGGGAATGTAGAGGATGTCCGCACTGTGTTGTTCAACAAAGCCTATGTCTTGAAACTCTGTAGCAGTGACAACATTGCTGTGCACTTTATCGTTGCTGGGAATAATCACGACAACAACTAAGTCGCTCACGGTTTTTGCTGCATTCATCACAGCCCCATGGCCGTCATGTAGGTTTCCGCGTGTAACAACTAAACTAACACAGCACCTGGAACCGCTTCGATAACGAAGGGTATCTAGCTCTGCTATGAGTTTCTTTGGTGAGTGTTCAATAAACATGAGGTGGCGCGTTGCTCTTATCAGCGCATCGTACGCTGTGAAGACAATTGATGCTGTGCGCGGAATATCAGGCTATGCAGGGTTTCGATCAATAAGTGTGATGATCTGCACATTTTGTTCAGATTAGAGTTGGATTGGGGTTAAAAAATTGTCGATTGCCGTCCATATGAAAAAGTTGATCGAGGAGGGCTTCAAAGTGATTTTGGTTGTGGGCGAAGTCGATTTCGGCGGCGTTTACAATCAGCAAAGGTGCGGCGTCATAATAATGGAAAAATTCGGTGTAGGTGTCTGCTAGAGCCCGAAGGTAGTCCATTTCGATGTGTTGTTCGAAGTTGATACCTCGGCCTTGAATGCGCTGTTGCAGTATGTCGGCAGGTGCTTGCAAGTAAATAACTAGGTCAGGAACAGGCGGCCTTAGCGCTAAGTTTTTATGTATTTGTTCGTATAGTTCATACTCTTCTTCATCTAGCGTTAGCTTGGCGAACAAGCGGTCTTTTTCCATTAGGAAATCTGCCACAAGTGTAGGTCCGAGTAGGTCGTATTGAGACAAGTCAGAAATTTGCCGAGCTCTATGTAGCAAGAAGAACAGCTGAGTTGGTAGTGCGTGTTGGTTTCCCTCTTCATAAAAACGGTCCAAAAAAGGATTCTCCGTGACCGGCTCAACCAGCAAAGGGTATCGAAAGGCTTCTGCGAGAAGTTGCGCTAAGGTGGTCTTGCCAACCCCTATCGGTCCTTCTACTGCAATGTAGCGGGGTAGCGGCTTCAACTCCGCTGCCAAGGAAACTTTACGAGAAATGGCAGCTGATGTGTTGATGGCAGGTTGGTTCATTTTAATTGAACGATGTTTTGGGGCTTTTGTGATCGCGGCGCTTGCCTCGACGATTAGAATGCTCCTTTGGCAGTTCGTCGATCATCTTGTTTTGTGTTGCTGTTTCGGCAAATTGCAGCGTGTACCACCACTCGCCTCGCTGTTCGAGAGTCTTGTCGGTTTTGCCCCGTAGGCACAAAAAGTCAAACGCTGCGCGAAAGCGCTTGTGGTGCAGTATCCGTTGTATGTGCCGGGGGTGTAGGTTAACTAGTCTGTCCTGTAGCTGCCAAACCTCGCGTACAAAAATGCTGAAACGCCTTGGAATAGCAATATGCTGTTGTTGTACTGCTAGTGTGTCCATCGCAATGTCATAATTGAGCGCGGGTTTGTTTTCAGGGTTATCCAAAGCTCTGCGTGCTTGGTAATCTTCCCACAACAACACCGCCACTAAAAAGCCAGGGGTAACAGGTTGTTCGTTGGCAATGCGCTCATCGGTATTTCGCATAGCGTCAGCAACCAACTGGCTGTCAGGGTCGCAGCTCGGGAAAAGGCTGCGCGCCAACGGGGTTTCTTTCAGTAGGTGCCAAACGGCTTCTCCGTAGCCAGACAAAAACATTTTTAAAAACTCGTCAAATAAGCGTGCGCTGGGAATTTCTTCAAGACGATCAGCGGTGTCGTCCATGAAGTCTTCTAATACCGGGTCTAAGGTGAAATTGAGCTTGGCGGCAAATCGCATGGCTCTGAGCATGCGCACCGGGTCTTCTGCTAATCGCTCTGCGGGCACGCCAATGAAACGTAGGCGTTTTGCTTGGAGGTCTTGCATGCCACCAACAAAATCTAATACCTCCTCTTCACGGATATCGTAATACAACGCATTAATGGTGAAATCTCGGCGAAATGCGTCTTCTTCGATGGTGCCAAAAACACGGTCTTTTAGAATCAAACCCTGTTCGTTGGTTTCTACTTGGTCAATCATGCCTTGGCGAAACGTGGATACTTCGATAAGTTCCCGCCCGAAGCGTACATGAGCGATGGGAAAGCGCCGCCCTACAACCCGGGTACGTCGAAAAATGGACCGAACTTGTTCTGGTGTTGCGTTGGTTGCAACGTCAAAGTCTTTGGGTTTGACCGAGCACAGCAAATCTCGGATGCAGCCACCTACCAAGTACGCCTCAAAATCGTGGGCGTGAAGATCAGCAACTACCTTCAATGCATTGTCATCGAGATCGCTCGAGTTGATGTTGTGTTCGGTAATGCGTTTGGGCATTTCTGGCTCGGTATTTTTAATGACGCTTGTTTTTAATATTTATAGTGGGGTGGCATCATGGCGTGGTCCGCGTTTTTTGGTCTTACGCCTAGGGATATTGAGCCGTTGTCGTCGTTCCCACAAGCTCTTACGGCTAATTCCAAGTTTTTCTGCGAGTTCTGTTTCCGTAAAATGATCCTGATTGTCTTCTACGAAGCGTACGAAGTAGTCTTCTAAAGACGTTTCGCGTGGAATCTGTAATTCGGCGCCGGTTTGAGTGCTGGGTGAGGGCTCGATGGCCAAATGAGACTGCGTGATTTCAGTGTCTGGGTCACACAATATGACCGCACGTTCGATGGCATTTTCTAGTTCCCGTACATTGCCGGGCCAGTTATAAGCCAACATCGCCTGCCGTGCAGTTGTGTTGAATTTCAGATTGTTTTTGTTGAGTCGGGTAGAGGTTTTCTTCAACAACCAATCAGCGATTTCTAGAATATCTTGCTGCCGGGTACTCAGTGGGGCAATGTGAAAGGTAACCACGTTTAATCGATAATACAGGTCCGCTCGAAATTGATCACTTTGGGTGAGCTGGTCGAGGTTGCGGTGAGTGGCTGCTATGAGTCGGACGTTAACAGGTACTGTGGTGGAGCTGCCGACCCGACGATTCTCACCTTGGAGTACGCGCAATAGCCTAGCTTGAGCAGCCTGGGGCAGCTCGGCGATTTCATCTATGAATAGTGTGCCGCCATCCGCTGCTTCGATGAGACCTCGGTGTACGCCTAGACCTGCGTCAAACTGCTCCATGCCAAATAACTCAGCTTCGATGAGGTTGTCTGGCACCGTGGCGCAGTTAATAGAAAACAACGGCGAACCAGAGCGTCTACTTGAAGCATGCAGTGCACGTGCGACCAACTCTTTACCAGTGCCAGTTTGACCGGTAATGAGTACGGTGGAATCAGTCGGCGCAGCCTTTGCGATGCCTTGTTTCAAAGCTTTCATCAGCTCTGATGAGCCAATCATCTGAAACTGATCCAATGAATTTTGTTGTACTTTGTGGCTGTTGGCGGTTGCGCGTTCGACAGCGGCTACCAGGGCTTCGGGTTCAACCGGAAGCGACAAATAGTCGGCAGCACCACGACGTATGCAGGCAACGGCATTAGCGATTGTCGCCTGCTCTGCTATCACAATTAGCGGTACTGCATTGGCAATATCATCCAGTACCGAATCAATAACATCGTGCATCGCGATAACACACTGCACCTGGGCAAGATTGGTGAGGTTTGTATCGGCTTGGACATGCGCGACAATCCCTAGCTCATGGAGAGCAGCAGCAGTTTGAGTACCGCGTTCGGGTTGCCCATCAATAAGCAGTATATCTGTCATAGGCTGTAATCTTATCAAAGGAACATGTGTACGTCAGGAACTTGCTAGGGGCTTGCAGCGGAGAATACTGAAAGCTTCCCAGGTACCTTAGACAAACACCAGTGTTGTAAACCCCACGCGATCCAATGAGCTGGGTTCCATTGTTTGTGTTCACCAGGCTGCATGCCAAGGTAGTGCAAAGCAGCGCTTAAGTTTTGGCTCGCCTGAGCATCTTCCAATGCCGGTGCATGGGTTTGTTTAGATAGCTTAGTGCCATCGGCAAAACACAACACTGGCAGATGTGCATATGTCGGTGGCGATAGATCCAGCAGGTTCATCAGATAAGTTTGTGGCGAGGTGGTGTCGAGTAAGTCTTGGCCGCGTAAGACATGGGTAATGTTGGGTTGGCCGTCATCCACTGCGGTTGCCAGGTGGTATGCCCATAAATTATCACGTCGATGCACGATGAAGTCGCCCACTTCTTTTACCAAGTTAATTTTTTGCACCCCCAGTACTTCGTCCTCGAACAGTATAGTCGCGTCTTCGACCTTACATCTGGTCGCGCTGTCGCTGCGGGCAGTGGTAAATTCTCGACACGTGCCTGGGTATAATTTCACTTCTTTGAGTGACTTACGCGTGCAGCGGCAATAGAAAAGATGTGGCTCCAGTGTGGTGAGTGCTTGTTTATATTGGTTGGCGTGATTGTTTTGGTAGATGATCGATTGATCCCATTGCAGGCCATGGGCTTGAAGTGATCGTAGTATTTTCCTCGACGCGTCGGAGTCTTGCCGGGGTGGGTCAATGTCATCAACGCGTACCAACCATTGACCGCCACGCTGCTTGATATCTAGGTAGCTTGCCAGCGCGGTTACCAGCGAGCCCATATGCAGTGGGCCCGTTGGAGAAGGCGCAAAGCGTCCGGCGAGCTGGGTAGTCACAGTGAATGTGCCGTGTTCTATCCGTGAATTTGACGCTCTTTCATTTCATCGAGAGATTTGCAGTCGACACATTGAGTTGCTGTTGGGCGCGCTTCGAGGCGACGTATGCCAATTTCGATACCACAAGAGTCGCAGTATCCATATTCATCTTGGTCCACTAGCTCGATGGTTTGGTCGATTTTCTTGATCAGCTTGCGTTCACGATCACGGGTACGCAATTCGATACTGAACTCTTCTTCTTGGGTCGCACGATCTGCTGGGTCGGGGAAATTTGCCGCCTCGTCCTGCATGTGGTTTACCGTGCGATCAACCTCTTCCATCAACCCTAGCCGCCAATTGGAGAGGATTTGGTGGAAATGCTTGAGCTGATCTGCATTCATATAATCTTCACCCTTAGTCAGCTCATAAGGTGTGAAGTTACGAAATTGTGAATCTACCGATGCCTGGCTCGAAGCATTAGTTTTCTTAGTGCCAGTGGTGGTTTTCTTTGTCGTTGCAGTATTTTTAACTGCCTTCGCTTTAGCCGCCATAACTCATCCTTTTCGTATGGGCAAAACGAGCGCCCAGTTTTCGAAGGGCGCGTAAGCTACCAGAATGGCAAGCGGAACTCCACTGCAATTTTTTACCAACTTGAGTGATGTCACAGACCCTGGTATAGGTGCGTCATGTTTGCATCAAGAATAGACAAAATTAAGCCATTTAGGGTGATGCAGGTGCTGCAAAGGGCTTGCGACATTGAAAATGAGGGCCATCGGGTAGTTCACTTCGAAGTAGGCGAGCCAGATTTTGACACTGCAGCCCCGATTGTACGTGCCGGTCAGCAGGCGTTGTTGGATGGTCGGACAAAATACACGCCAGCCAACGGTATTGCTGAGCTCAGAAGCAGAATTAGCCAATATTATGAGCAGAGTGGTGTTCATGTGGATCCCCAGCGCATTTTTATTACCAGCGGCGCCAGTGGCGGGCTTACGCTGTTATCTGCACTGTTGCTCGACCCAGGTGATGAAATGCTTATCACCGACCCTGGATACCCGTGTAATGAGGTGTTCATCCGCTTGACAGGGGGTGTCCCTCGAGCACTCACAACGGGTGTAAATCAAGACTTTCAGCCCACTGCGGCAGATGTTGAAGCTGCTTGGCAGCCTGCCACCAAGGGTGTGCTGCTGGCTTCTCCTGCGAATCCGACTGGAACTATGCTGCAAGCCCAGCAAATTGTAGATATCGCTGACTATGTGCGCAGTAAGAAGGGTTTTTTTGTCTTGGATGAAATTTATCAGGGATTAACCCAACATGCTGGGTACCGAAGCGGTTTGGAGTTGGTGGATGACCTATTTATCCTGAATAGTTTTTCCAAGTATTTTGGCATGACAGGCTGGCGGCTAGGGTGGTTGGTGGTGCCCCAAGCAGCTCAAGAGGCGGTCACCAAACTGGCGCAGAATCTTTTTATTTCGCCCAGTAGCTTGGCCCAGTACGCGGCCATAGATGCATTTGGTGATGAGGCCATGCAAATTCACGCCAAACGGGCAGAAGAATTTTTACAACGCGCGCGATTGTTAGAAGAAGGCTTGCGAAAACTCGGTTTTGTCGTTCCGGTTCCACCCCAGGGCGCATTCTATTTGTACGTGGACATTTCCCATACAGGGATGCATAGCAGGGATTTTTGTTTTCGGCTGCTCGATGAATTCCATGTTGCCAGCACCCCTGGAGAAGACTTTGGTAGCCATCAAAGCGAACGGTATGTGCGTTTCGCGTTTACCACGGATATCGAGTCTATTAAATTGGGTCTTGAGCGAATAGGCGATGCCCTGGCTGTTTGGGAAGTGGTGTGAAGCTGCCAGAATTGCACCAGGGTGTTCTAATCAAGCGGTACAAACGCTTCCTAGCAGACATTCAAACCCCAGCGGGAACCATCACTGCCCATTGTCCGAACACTGGCGCGATGACCGGCTGTGCGGAACCAGGTCGACTGTGCTGGTATTCGGTGTCAGATAATCCCAAACGCAAATACGCAGCGACGCTTGAATTTGTAGAAACTGCTGATGGCTTGTGTAGTGTTAACACTGGTCGCGCTAACAAGCTAGTGGGTGAGGCATTGCAAGCGGGGGTCATTGAGTTGGGTATCGAAAGATCTATATCTGCAGTGATTACCGCTGAAGCTAAGATACCAGAAGGCAATGGTCGTTTTGATTTCTTAATCAAATTCGAAGGCCAAAAAATATTTGTGGAGGTGAAAAGTGTCACTCTACATATGGGTGACGCAGGAGGTGCATTTCCAGATGCCGTCAGCAGCCGTGCGCTCAAACATGTTGAGGCTCTTGTTAAGAGGGTCGAGGCTGGAGACCGCGGTGTGCTTATTTACTGCGTGCAGCACAGCGGCATAAACAACGTAACGCCCGCGGTACACATAGATCCAGCTTACGCCCAAGCAGTAACCCAAGCCGTGGCCAGGGGTGTTGAAATATTAGCCTATGGCTGTGTCACAGACATGCTGACCATGTCTATTAGTCGCAAGCTCGCATACATTCCCGCCTAAGAGCCTCTGATCAAGTATAACGCTTCAGTAGTGTTTGATAATCCGCCAGGCTGCTGAGTCGGGCCCCGTATTGAGCGACCAAATGAGCGGCGCTAAAGTTTGCGAAACGTGCCGCCTCAAGTGGGCTGGCGTCTTGACAGCGAGCAGCTAGACACGCGCCAGCATATATGTCGCCTGCCCCTGTTGTATCTACGGCTTTTGCAGCCAAGCCTTTAGCCTCCTGCGTGCCGTTTTTTGTTATGACGATAGAGCCAACTTTACCCAAAGTAATATACACCTCGGGAGAGATATCTTTTAACTCCGCGATGGCAACATCGAGACGGTCTGTGTTGGCCCAGGCCATCGCCTCTTCTTCGTTGCAGTATAGTTGCTCAACACCATCACCCAGGATGTCTTGCAGGGGCTGCCGAAAAAATTCCACCATGGATGGGTCGGACAAAGATACGGCGACTTTTACCCCATGTGCTTGAGCAACTTGGCGACATTGTATGGCAGCTTGGGTGCTGACAGGGGAGGAGCTTAAGTAACCTTCTACATAAAAGTAACGTGAAGATTTGAGTTCGTCGAAATTGACGTCTTGTGGGCTTAACGCACTGGATACCCCAAGGTCGGTGTTCATGGTGCGTTCTGCATCCTGGGTAATCATAACCAAGCATTGTCCAGAACTGCCTTCGCTGGACACTGCATTTTTGTTTGTGTTGATACCTGCCTGCAGCATCGTGTCTAAGAAGAACTTTCCCGCTGCGTCGTCTGCCACTTTGCAGACATAAGCGGTTTGACGACCAAACCCCTGTACCGCGTAGATGGTGTTGGCGGCCGAACCACCACTAAATCGATTCACTGGGTTGTCACCTAACGATTCAACCAGGCAAATCATTCGCTGGGAATCAACCAGAGTCATATGTCCCTTGGCAATTTGATTTAAATGCAGAAACTCATCGCTCACATTCACTTCAATATCAACAATCGCGGCGCCGAGTCCAAATACGTCGTACATTTTCTACCTCAAAGGGTTGGAAGATTAGAGAGTTGCGAAGACTTCATCAGCCACGTCTAAAGTTGCTTGGATCACCGACGCATCATGTGTCGACGATACAAACCCAGTTTCAAACGCGCTGGGTGCTAGATACACGCCGCGGTCGAGCATGCCATGGAAAAATCGATTAAAGCGTTCGACATTAGAATTCGAAACATGCTCAAAGTGCTCTACACGATCGACGTCAAAAAATATCCCAAACATGCCGCAGACATGATTGCAGGCTACTCGTAAGCCGTGGGCGCGGGCGCGATCTAATAAGCCTTGGCTGAGGGTTTGGGTGGTGGCGGCGATTTGCGCGTAAGTTTCTGCACTGAGATGGTTGAGCATACTCAATCTGGCTGCTACTGCTAAAGGGTTACCGGACAGTGTCC
>JAADHW010000065.1:21280-24826 GCA_013151695.1 Gammaproteobacteria bacterium | reverse complement strand
TCTCAAAGTGTATTGGAACTTTGAGAAACAAGAACTAGATGTTGATGCTATTGATACAGTTTCAAAGGATCCCCCCATCAACTGAGGTGTAAGGTTCGTCGAAATCAAATTCAGCCGTCCCTGCCAGCTTACCAGGCGGCGGCCGCAGCACGGGCATACTTTGTTGAACACGCGCTTCAGTCTTTGTGCCCAGGAGAATGATGCGAGAGGCTGTGATCTATCCCCGAAAAGGTAGCCATTGAGTTACGGACATTTGGCTTCTGGTTTTCTTATCAGGAAGTTCTTGGGGAAGGCATCACTCAAAATTGAGTAAGGTCTGGTAGAAACGACGATTTTAGGAAATTAATACTGCGTATCATTGGTACTGTCATCGCCCAGTTCCAACACCTTACAAGGATAGACGTGATGAGTATCAAAGCCGAAACTTCATTTTCCCTGAAAGACCAGCTGTTTAATGCCAACACTGTGGCAATTCTTGCAGCCAATATTGCCCAGGTTGATGGAACTTTTGCCGCAGACGATTTTCAGCGTGAAGCAATGCGGCGTTTTGCAGAACTTGAACTGAAAGCGCGTATTCAATGGCTGGTTGAGTGTTTGGCTAAATATCTACCTGGGGATTTTATTGCCGCCAAGGACATTCTGCTAAAAGCTTTACCCGCACCATTGGATCCGGCGCGCAACGACGATGATTTTGGTCAATTCATTTGGATTGTGCCTGGTGAGTATGTGGCCAAGTTTGGCTGTACGCAGGAATATTTACAGGTCTCTCTCAACTTTCTGCGTGAGGCGACAATGCGCTTCTCATCGGAAAACGCTATCCGCGGATTTTTAAGTGAATATACCCAGGAGACGATGGCTTTTATGCGCAAATGCACAACGGACAACAATTATCACGTGCGGCGTTGGGCTTCGGAAGGAACACGTCCTTTTCTACCTTGGTCCCCCCGCGTCAATTTACCCCTTGCGGATATTGTTGGTTTGTTAGATCTGCTGCATGCCGACCAAACGAGATATGTCACGCGTTCAGTGGCAAATTCTCTAAATGACCTGGCTAAAATCGATGCTGCGCTGGTGGTTGAAACGCTCACGCGATGGCGGAAATTGGCGGTGCAAGATGTGCGTGAGTTGGAGTGGATGACCACACATGCTCTGCGCACCCTATTGAAAGCAGCTGATCCGGCAGCCCTTGTGCTGACAGGCTATCCAGTAAAACCAAAATTTAGTGTGTCTGGCATCAAAATAACCGAGAAGGTTGTATTGCACCAACATTTCAATTGGCGGTGCACAATCACCTCCAAATCTACCCAGAAGCTGAAAATTGTTTTACGAATCTACTTTCTGAAAGCGAACGGTTCGCATTCTGTAAAAGTATTTGCGGTGAAAGACGCAAGCGTTGCCTGCGGTGAACGCATTGCGATTGACAAGCGCCTACCATTCAAACCGATCACGACACGCGTTCTGTATCCTGGTACACATTACGCGGAATTGGTGGTTAACGGTGTGAGGCGGGGTAAGAGACCCTTTGAACTATTGGCTTGAGCACTATGCAATTACCAGCACAGTGGCAGGTAGTCTGGTCTCGCTTGAGGATGAAAAAATAAACCGCAGCTTGTCGTCGATGTTGCGAACGACGTCAGGTGTTTCGAATCGATCGTGGCAAAATCTAGCAGGCTTTGTCCATCGGAGATAAGGAATGCGCAAAGGAATACCGGTGCATGAAATACCCAAGCAAGCCTGTTCAGGAATCGCCCTACACAAACAACGACATTCAGATGGCAGCGAATATCGACTCCCTGCGTCCATTGGTAATCTTAGTGCTTTCTTGTGCAGTCTTTTTGTTGATAGCGCCAAACAATTCCTTCGCGGACAAATTAAATGGGCGGCAAGTTGGACAAACGCTAACCATTGCCTGTGATGATTTGCCCAGTCAGTTTCACGAAACACACATCACAATTGATGCGGCAACAGTTGTTGCGGCCACGGCTTCCATGCCTGGCTACTGCGACGTCCGAGGTCTGATTGGCCCTAAGCCCGAGCCCGGCAAAGGCATTCATTTTGCAGTTTGGCTTCCCGCGGTGCACAGCTGGAATGAACGGTTTTACATGGTTGGTGGTGGCGGTTATGCCGGCTCATTGAACCTTGCTGCAATGTCGGCAGGGCTTGGGCAGGGTTTTGTAACTGCAACCACCGACACCGGACACGACGTTGCGGTATTTCCACTGGCCACATTTGCCTACAATGACAGCCAAAGCGAGCAAGATTATTCCTATCGTGCCGTGCATGAAACGGTTGTTGCGGCGAAGGCGTTGATCAGTGCGCATTATGGTGAGCGTCCGGTATACAACTATTGGGTGGGTTGTTCGACCGGCGGACGTCAGGGGCTGATAGAGGCGCAACGCTATCCCGAAGATTTTGACGGCCTGGTCGTTGGCGCTCCGGTACTTGACTTTACCGGCACTCAGATCGGCGGTATCTGGTCTGCCCGAGCACTCATGGGTGAGGGTGCAGTGGCGCCAGCCAAGCTGCCTCTGCTATCGACAGCTGAACTGGCTGCCTGCGACGATAGTGATGGCCTGGTCGACGGCGAGATAACCGACCCACGCCTTTGTCGTTTCGATGCGGCTGCGGACTTGCCGGCCTGCGTCGGGGATATCGATGGTGCTGATTGTTTTACCTCGGCGCAGCGTGAGGCAGTCGGCAGGGTTTATAGCGGTCCAAAAATGACATCTGGCGAGCAGGTCTTCCCCGGCTATGCAGTAGGCACAGGTGTGCTTGGACCGAACAGCACATGGTTGCCCTGGTTCGTGAATCCGGATGGCCCAAGTATACTCGAGGCGTACGGCGCATCTTTCATGCAATACCTGGCGTTCACTGATGATCCGGGGCCGAAATACGCCTGGCAGGACAAATTTGACTTCGACGTAGATCCGTTTCGCATGCAGCGTATTCGACGCATGCTTGATGCTGTCGACCCGGATTTGAGTCGTTTCTCCGAACGTGGCGGCAAGATTATTCACTACCATGGCTGGGCTGACGCGGCACTCACACCTTATATGTCGATCGACTACTATGAGCGAGTCTTCGAGCAGATGGGTGACAAGCGAACCAGCGAATTTTACAAGCTTTATCTGGTGCCCGGCATGTTCCATTGTGGCGGCGGCTCCGGGCCGAACATTTTTGATGTCTTCACGCCACTGGTCAACTGGGTCGAAAACGGTGTGTCGCCCAGAGAAATTATTGCGCGCCACCCCGTCAGTGACCGAACGCGTCCGTTATGCAGCTACCCGAAGGTTGCTCAATATTCAGGATTGGGAAGTATCGACAGGGCGGAGAGTTTCAAATGTGTTGTGAGCGCTACGCAGTGACCTCTTGAGGTCACCCCACATTCAGGAGAATCAGGATGACAAGCAACGGTTCGAACATAGAGACTGCTTTTGGTGCATGTCCACACGATTGTCCGGATGGCTGTGCGATGCTGTTCGATGTGCAAGACGGCAAGTTGGTGAAAGTTCGTGGTAATCCTGCCAACACCTATACCACCAACCG
>JAADHW010000065.1:0-21273 GCA_013151695.1 Gammaproteobacteria bacterium | reverse complement strand
CAACCGACTGTGCGCCAAGCTTAACGACTACCATGCTCACCACTACAACCCCGATCGGCTGTTATATCCGATGCGCCGCATTGGACCAAAAGGACAAGGCGAATTTGAGCGCATAAGTTGGGACGATGCGCTGGCGACGATCAAACAACACTGGTGTGACATTATTTCTAGGTATGGTGCTGAAGCCATATTGCCCTATGGCTTTGCTGGCAACCTGGGACTGCTCAACGGTCCTGGTTGCGGGGACGCATTGTTTAACAAGCTGGGCGCGACCACGGCGGAAAAAACTTTTTGTGTGTCGAGTAGCATCACCGCCCAAATCATGACAATCGGCCCATCGCTGGGCACCGATCCTGAAAGTTTTGTGCATTCAAAGTTCATCCTGATATGGGGTGCCAATCCGCTTTCGACGCACTCGCACTTATGGCCATTCATTTTGAAAGCGCAGCGAAGTGGTGCCAAAGTAGTTGTCATCGACCCATTTCGAACCCGCACCGCAGCACGTGCTGACTGGCATATCGCGCCGCGACCCGGAACCGACATCGTGTTGGCACTGTCGATGATTCATACGTTGATCAGTGATGATTTAGTGGACCACGACTACGTGCGCAAATACTGTATCGGTTTTGATGAACTGGCGGAGTCAGCCGCCAGATACCCGGCAGATAAAGCTGCAGAAATAACCGGTATTGCTGCCGAAGATATTCAGCAGCTTGCACACGAATACGCGCAAACCCAACCTTCGGTCATTCGTGTCGGCGTTGGTCTGGAACGTCATCAGAGTGGAGGCCAAGCGATGCGTGCGATTGACTGCCTGCCAGCGTTGGTTGGTGCGTGGCGTCAGGTTGGCGGCGGGCTGTTGCAAATGCCGATTTTTGTGCCTGTGCGCCCGGCAGAGAATAGTCGTCCTGACTGGATTGACCCGGAGACGCGGGTGCTGAACTTGGTACAAATTGGTGCGCATCTGACCGGTGAGTTGGATCCTCCGGTCAAGTCATTGTTTATCTGGAACGCCAATCCACTGGTACACGCGCCGGATTCTAACAAGGTGCAACAAGGCCTTGAAAGGCAAGACCTGTTCACTGTGATCAGTGAACAATTCATGACTGATACTGCCCGCTACGCCGATATCGTATTGCCCGCAACAATGGCTGCCGAACAGGACGATATTCTGACGTCCTGGGGCCATTTTTATATTAACCTCAATCAAAGGGCGATTGAGCCGCCGGGCGAAGCGGTGGCCAACAGCGAATTATTTCGTCGCCTGGCAAAAATCATGAATCTCGACGACGCCCATTTTCAACGCACAGATCTGCAAATGATGCGCGACAGTCTTGACTGGGATTCCCCTATGCTGGCCGGCGAATCATTTGAATCGCTACAGGAACGCGGGACAATTCGGGTCAAAGTGCCGCCTGCAAACGAATATGCGCCACATGCCGAGGGAAATTTCCTTACCCCCTCCGGCAAGTGTGAATTTGTATCGAGTATCGGCGCAGAAAGCGGTTTTGTTGTGCCGTCTTTTCGGCAGATGCGTATGGATAAACAGAACTCGGCACCGATTAATCCGGTGCCGACGTATACGGCGAATGTTGAATCCATCGGTGAGGACAACAGCACTTACCCGTTGCAATTTCTGTCGCCCAAAAGCCACGGTTTTTTGAATTCCGAATATGCAAATGAAACGCGTAAATTGGATGTGCAGGGCGAACAGGCCGTTATAATCAATCCGGTTGATGCGGCAAAGCGACACATCAAAACAGGGGACGAGGTTCGGGTCTTCAATGATCGCGGCGCTGTTATTGGCGATGCGCTTGTGAGCGACAAAGCCCTGGTGGGAACAGTCGTTGCGACTTTTGGTTATTGGACAAGCCTAAGTCGCGGCACCGGGGTCAATGCGTTGACTGGTGGCGAACGTCAGGGCTTCGCCGCAACGCCTTGTTTCTATGATACTGCTGTCGAGGTGTCGCAAAATAGGGGATGAGCTTGTATACCTTGCATTATTTGAGGTCCCAACTATGATTGCGGCGATGAATCAGAACACGTACATAGCAACCACCCGCACCGCAACCCGAACTGGGGTTGCAGAGTAGTCGCGTGAGCAGGCACTAGTTAACGCGGCGACTCTAGGGCGCCGCTTCTACCGAAGACCCCGGGAGGCAGCGCCACCGGGGTTTTTTATTGGCACAAGATGACAACACCTAAATGTTGTTCGAAGAAGAGGAAGTTCGATGGCTAGTTTAGATCAGGGTAATGAGCAAGGCGAAGAATTGTTCAAGGTGCGACACAGCTTGGCCCATGTTTTAGCCCAAGCGGTATTGCAATTGCGTCCGGATGCGACGTTAGGCTTTGGCCCACCCATCAGCGATGGTTTCTACTACGATTTCATTCTGCCGCAACCTCTTAGCGAAGAAGATTTTCCAGAGCTCACACGGCGCATGAAAAAGATCATGAAAAAAGGCCAACGGTTTGATCGCGAGGAACTCAATGCGCAGGATGCACTGGCTCGAATTGAAGAAATGGGAGAGCCCTACAAGAAAGAATATGGCGCGGAACTGATTGAGAAGAATGGCTTAGAGGGGCTGTCTTTCTATCGAAACGGACCATTCGTTGACATGTGTGAAGGTCCCCATGTGCACACAACTAAAGACTTACCACGGGATGCCTTTAAGTTGAGAAGTGTCGCTGGGGCATATTGGCGTGGAAATTCTGACAACGTCATGATGACGCGCATTTATGCATGGGCTTTTCTCGACAAAGAGACACTAGATATTCACGTGCAAGCCTATGAAGAGGCGCAAGCTCGGGACCATAAGAAGTTAGGTAAGGAACTGGGTATTTTCACTATCGACAATGACATTGGTCGAGGATTGCCATTGTGGTTACCGAATGGAACAGTGATTCGAGATGAACTTGAAAATCTTGCTAAGGAGCTTGAATTCGAAGCAGGCTTTCAACGGGTAGCTACCCCGCATCTTGCCAAGGAAAGTCTGTATCACACCACGGGACATCTGCCGTATTACGAAGAGGGAATGTATCCCGCCATGCAGGTATTGGAGTCTGCGCCTGGAGATGCGGAGGGTTCAGAACAACGCCAGGTGAAAGAGTCGTATCGATTGCGACCGATGAATTGTCCGCATCATCATAAGATATTTGCCGCTGAACCTCGAAGTTACCGCGATCTGCCGCTGCGTTTGGCAGAGTACGGACAAGTGTATCGATTTGAAGATTCTGGGGCGGTTAGTGGCCTGGTTCGCGTTCGCGGCATGGCGATGAATGACGCTCATATTTACTGCACAAAAGAACAAATAAAGGCAGAGTTTAAAGCGGTTGTTGCTATGTCTAGAAAAGCCAATGCCATTCTTGGGTTGGATGATTTTCAGATTCGGCTTTCGCGCTGGGATCCGCAAGATCCTAAAGGTAAAGACAAATACGTGGATAACCCGCAAGCGTGGGAAGAGTCGGAGGTATTGTTGGTTGAAGTTCTCGAAGAGCTGGGTGTTGACTACAAAGAGGGTAAGGGCGAGGCAGCATTTTATGGTCCTAAGTTAGACTTTCAGTTTGTGACGGTGACCGGGCGCGAAGAGAGCGTTTCTACAGTACAGCTCGATTTTTCCGTACCAGAACGTATGGGTTTGAAATATGTGGGCGCTGACGGGGAAGATCATGTTCCCTATTGCATTCATCGGGCGCCATTCAGCACCCATGAACGTTTTGTTGCGCTTCTCATTGAACATTATGCTGGGGCGTTTCCCACTTGGTTGTCACCCCTACAAGTACAAGTGCTGACGGTCTCAGAACAATTCGATGAGTACGCTGCGGGAGTGGTTGGTCGACTCAGAAGGCAAATGGTTCGCGCCGAGTTGGCGCCTTCTAATGACACCCTGCCGAAGAAGATACGTCTGGGTACAACGCGTAAAATTCCTAACTTGATCATTGTTGGTGAACGTGAAGTCCAGGAAGGCACCGTGACCTTGCGTCGTTATGGTTTCAAGGATCAGCATACGATGAGTGTGGATGATTTTGAAACGGCGTTGTTGCGCACGATAAAACAGCGCCGTTTAGAATTTGCCTTCGATGAGAGCTAGCTCGACCTTTTATGTGTAGCTAGCTGCCGTCGGTGCTGCTGGCTGGGGTTGCGGGGATTTGCGCAGTTGTCCCTATTTGTGTGGTGGGTACATTTTCTAAGCCTGCAATTTGCATAGACAGCTCGATAAGGTCGAGTAACACTCTGCCGGCCTCTTCGCGCATCGCATCATCTTTCTGGGTCTCTATGACGGTAGTTGCAACCTCAACATCTGTAAGCGCTGTTTCTTCGGCGTCACTATTTTCGGCGATGTCTTGATCGACTGGGGTTTTTTCTTCTGCCTTTTCGAGCTTTTCTAGTTCTTCTAATTCGTCCAGAGTTTTCGCCAGCGGCTTACCCTTAGCATTGCGTAAGGTATTTTCTAGAGAAAGACGCCACTCATCGTCCTGGGCCTTTTGATCACGGCGTGCGTTTTCATTTAGAGAGAGGTGGGTTCGCTGAGACATTTGTCTGCTCTTTTCAATCAGTGCGTTCAAGTAATTGAACTCTACATTGCTCGCAACTCTGCTTGTATGGCGGCGTCTTAGTTCGTCCAGTAGAGATTCAATTTCGTGTGCTTGGCTATACACTGCCGGCTTGATCATGTCCCAGGGTAGGGCGTCGTCTAATGAGCTTTCACCGATTAGCTTGGTATCAAATAGTTCAGGAAATTCGATGTCAGGTAGAACACCCTGGTGTTGGGTGCTTTGTCCAGACACTCGATAGAACTTTGCTGCAGTGATCTTCAGTTGCCCTCGACTCAGGGGAATCAACGTTTGCACTGTGCCTTTACCAAAAGTCTGACTGCCTAAAATAAGGCCTCGACCGTAGTCTTGAATTGCACCAGCAAAAATTTCAGATGCGGAGGCAGACAAGCGATTCACCATCACCGCCATAGGACCATCCCATGCAGTGCTGGCGTCTGTATCGGCGTAAATATTCGCCCTTCGTCGTGCTGACTTCACTTGCACCGTGGGCCCGGTTTCGATGAATAGCCCGGTTAAGGTATCTGCTTCTTGAAGTGAGCCGCCGCCATTGTTGCGTAAGTCGATGATGAGACCATCAATGTCTTGTGCTTTGAGCTGATCAATGAGTTTGCCCACATCTCGTGTGGTGCTGCGAAAGTTAGGATCTCCTTGTTGACTGGCTCGAAAGTCGATGTAGAAAGTGGGCACATCGATAATGCCGATGCGATATTCCCGTCCTGCTTGATTAAGGGTAAGCAATTTAGCTTGTGCAGCTTGTTCTTCAAGCTGAACAGTGTTGCGCGTGATCGATACTATCTTGCTTACGCCATCTCCACTGTCTGAAGGCACCACCTCCAAACGGACTTGGGAACCCTTCGGCCCACGAATCATTTCTACGACATCATCTAAACGCCAGCCAACAATATCTATTAGGGGGCCGTCTTGACCCTGGCCAACTGAGATGATTTTGTCTGCCACCTTAATGCCACCCGACTTATCTGCAGGACCCGCGGGCACGAGGCGTACTACTTCTGTGTAGTCATCCTGCGCCTTCAGTACAGCGCCAATACCTTCTAGCGACAACGACATAGTGATGTTGAAGTTTTGTGAGGTTCGCGGCGAAAAATACTGGGTGTGAGGATCATAAGTGCTGGCAAATGCATTCATATATAACTGGAATGCGTCTTCGCTTTTTGTTTGCAGAGTTTGCTTGAGACGATTTTTGTAACGCTTGGTGAGCAGGGTCGAAATTTCTTCCAAATCTTTGTCGTTCAGTTTCATGCTGAGCACAGCAGCTTTTAGGCGCTTACGCCAGATATTATCCCGGGCTGCTTCACTTACAGGCCACGGTGCAGACTCTCGGTCGATCTCTATTTCTTCTTCCACACTGAAATCAATGTTGCTCAAACCGTTATTGATTTCACTCAGTAGATACTGCAATCGGTTGACTGCGCGCTGTTGGAAGAGATTAAAAATTTCGAAGGCGGCGTCGAGTTTCCCGCGCTTGAGAGAATCGTCCAAGGTGTAGCGATACTTTTCAAACTGCTCTATATCTGTGGCTAAAAAGTAGGCTCGTCCACCATCTAGGTTGTCTAAATAGTTATCGAAAATGTTGCTGGAGATACCGTCGTCTAGTGTCTTACGTACATAGTGCGTATGTCGAAGTTGTTCGACAACAGTGAGGCTAGTGTTTGGATGAACATCTAACGGAGCGAGTTTGGGTGCGGTAACAACTTCGAGTACTGGGTTAGCTGTTTCTAACGATTTTTCTTCGGGTTCAGATTGAGCCCAGGCGGTGAAGGCGACACCGGCTGCGATGCCAAATGCTAATGCCTTCAGGTTGCGACGTAACTGCGTTTTCATCATTCTTGTACCACTTCTCTCGTCAATAGTCTTCACCTCTGCTTCTGCCCGTCGGAATATCCGTTGAAGGGGTGATTGATCTGTTAAGATATCTACCCGCGGCTCGGCGAAAGCAATAGCTCTCCCTGTCGGCACTAAGTGTGACTGGTCGGAGCTACTATAGGTTCCCCAAAAAGGTAACTTCAGCAATGACTCTACTGAGGTCCCCCAATTGCACCCCTGCAGACTAGCAAAAAAGTTACTGTGTCCTGTGTGGAGAATGTAACCCGGTAGCAAGTTAAGTGAAACAACAGATTTAGGAAAACTACCCACAATGAATATCGTTAAAGCCCGTGTCACTGCTGCATTTGGCATCATTTTGCTGTTGTCAGGCTGTGATGTTGCAACCAGTGCGACGAATGATGAACACTCAGAAATAGGCAAGAAAGTTGAAATCTTGGATCAAAATGTAGCGGATAAAAACGTAGTGAACGAAAGCGATTTGACCAAAGCCAGTTACCTGATTGGCTTCAATCAAGCACAAAACATGGTGGATAGAACGTTCGGAGCAATTGATCTCGAAGCCTACGCCCAAGGTGTACAAGATCAGGTTGCCGGGGCTGAAAGTGTGGTTGATCCCAATCAAGGAGAGGCCTTAATGACGGCGCTGGGGAAGGCTGTGGAAGCTAAACAAGCCCAAGCCAGTGAAGGCGTACGCACCGAAGGCGAAGCTTATCGAACTGCTTTTGCAGCTAAACAGGGGGTTGTGACTTTGCCTTCTGGATTGTTGTATCAGGTCATGCACGAAGGTAATGGTGCAAAGCCCGCCGCCAGCGATACCGTGGTGACGCACTACCACGGCATGCTCATAGATGGCACAGTTTTCGACAGCTCAGTAGATCGTGGCGAACCCGCAAGCTTTGCGGTCAACGGTGTCATTCGAGGTTGGACCGAGGCGTTACAGCTAATGGCTACAGGTTCGAAATGGCGTTTGGTTATTCCGCCGGAACTGGCCTATGGTGCCAGCGGCTCCAGGGGTACTATTCCCCCCCATGCGACTTTAGAGTTTGAAGTTGAGTTACTGGAAATTAAATAACAAAATCGATATTTGCACCAGGCACTAGGTAGGGTCTGGCTCGACAATTATACCCAGTGGATCGACCAGGGCTGGCAGTTGATGGTAGTAGAGGCGTACCCCAGTTAAGTTGATGTCCTGCGGATTAATGTTGTTGAAGGAACTACCTCGCAGATCTGCTCCCGCTAACGTAATGCCTACAGCGCTCAAATTGTGCAGCTCATTGTTGCGCAAATCTGCGTTGGTGAAGTCGCAATAGTCCATGCTGCATTCAATCATGCGATTGTCTGTTAGCACACAATTGTTCAAATAGCAGTTCGATAAGTTAGCAAACGAAAGATTGCTATGGGTTATGCACAACTTAGCTAACTCGCTGTTGCCGATAGGCAGCCGAAAATCTGAGTTGGAAAGATCACAACCTTGCATTTGACAGTGATGTAAGGCCAACCCATAAGCAGAACAACGTATGAAATTGACGACTGTGATGTTGCAATGATTGAACTCAACTTCGCGCAGGGACGCTTGGCTGAAATCTGCTGGATTTTCGCTGGCGGTATCGTTGAACTGACAATGATTAAAGGCAGTGCCTTGTAAGTTAGTTGCGCGAAAGTTACAACCGCTAAAGTTGCAGTGGTCAAATACGCAGTCAGAGAGTTCACAATGAGAAAAGTCTTGATGAGAAAAATCTTCATCAGATGCACAGTGTCCGGGTTTTAATTCTGCAAGCTGATTTTCCACTGTCTATCAATATCACATGAGGTTGAGTCTGCCTAGGCGCGAATTGCTTGTTGCCCGTGGCATACTGTGTGTGGGGGCCTTTAAGTGACATCAAGTACCAGTATCTGGCGAAACACCCAATTTAGAAACTATCTTGGAAGTACGGGATTTTCCGGCATGGCGTTTGCGATGCAGCAGTTGCTCATCAGCTGGATACTCATTGGCATCTTGTTATTACCTGCAGACCGAGTAGGTATCATTCAAGCGATCATTGGCTTACCCGGCGTTTTAGTGATGCTCCTAGGCGGCGCGAATGCTGATCGTTCTGACCCGCGAAGATTGCTCATCGGTATTTATTTGTTCGCGCCAATTTTTCCATTGTTCTTAATCGCCATGGATTATGCGCAGTGGTTCAATGTTTGGAGCGTGATCGTCTGGGGGTTAGGCATCGGTATTGTGCAGTCGTATTCTATGCCCGCACAGCAAGCCATACTCAATCGCATCAG
The DNA here is from genome assembly GCA_013151695.1 of Gammaproteobacteria bacterium. Classification (GTDB taxonomy): domain Bacteria; phylum Pseudomonadota; class Gammaproteobacteria; order Pseudomonadales; family Azotimanducaceae; genus UBA4421. The sequence goes on along the minus strand of JAADHW010000065.1, from coordinate 12,600 downwards.
TGGCTCTGCTGTTCAGCAGGGAGTGGCGGCGGCAACCGCAGTGGGTTTTCTGGTACAAATCCTAGGCTTGGCTGTTGCTGGTCAGGTAGATCGATTTGGAGTCAGTCCGGTGCTGTTTTGTCAGGGTGTGGCGTTTGCTCTGGCTGCGTGGACAGTAATGAGCTTGCACCAAAACGAAAAAGGCATGGATAAACCTGCCGGATCTGCTGTGCAAGGTATCTTAGAAGGTTTGCGAGCAACCCTAGCGAGTCGTGTCATTACCCACGTATTGGTGATCAATTTTGTATCGAGCATATTTAATGCTGGCGCCTTCATGACAGTGTTTCCCTTCATTGTGAAACGAGTTTATGCGGGTGATGCGTTTGACTTAGCGGGGCTGATGGTGGTTTTTTTCTTTGGCGCAGCCGTGTCTAACGCTTTGATCATGCGTTTTATGCCCTTACTACACCCTGGGAAAGTCTATTTGGTGTTTCAATTTTCTCGTGTGCTGGTGCTGGCCTTACTTTACGTGAAGGGAGATTGGTGGCTGCTTACATTGGCCATGCTTTTATGGGGGTTCAATATGGGCATTACCAGCAACTTGGCGCGAACAATCGTGCAAGAGTCTGCGCTTGCTGAGTTTCGCGGGCGCATTCTGTCTGTTTTTAGTGTCAGCATGGTGGGGAGTGCTCCCATAGGTGCGGTGGTGCTAGGATGGTTAATAGAAACTTTCGGTACTTTGAATGCTCTGCTACCAGCGATGGTTGTGTCTGTCGTATTGTTTGTATACGGGATAGCCTTTACAGATGTGTGGCGCTATCGAAGTCCGCAAGCTGAAATGGAGTTGAGCCAATCGGCAACAGCGCAGAGCAGAACATAACATGCCGGATAATTAGGGGTTGGAGATAAATAATGTCTCATGAAAGTGATGGCGATCAACGCGATGTGCGACGAAAATATGCGCTGAACGAGTTACGACGAACGCAGCTAAGGTCGAATCCTGCGATGCAGTTCAAACTATGGATGGATGAATCATTGGCCACTGGCCAACTAGATGCCACCGCAATGAGTTTGGCAACGGTCAACGCTATGGGGGCACCTTCGGTGCGCATCGTCTTGCTCAAACATTACAAAGCACACAAGTTTGTTTGGTATACCGACTATCGTAGCCAAAAAGGCAACGAATTGGCGGTAAATCCCCAGGCCAGCGTATTGTTTTACTGGCGTGAACTAGAAAGACAAATTCGGATCAGTGGTACGGTAGAGAAGATTGCCCAGCATGAATCTGCCGCCTACTTTGGGAGCCGTCCTCGAGACAGCCAGCTTTCCGCCGCAGCATCTACCCAGTCCCATGTGATTGAAAGTCGCGATATACTGGCAGAACGGGTCTTACAACTGCAATTCAGTGACGATGTAGTCAAACCCGAGGACTGGGGGGGCTATCAACTAAACGCACATGAATATGAATTTTGGCAAGGTAGAGTGAGCCGTCTACATGACCGTTTTCGTTATCGTCTGGTGGAAGGGGTATGGTTGGTCGAACGGCTCCAACCCTAGCACTTGTTAGTCCGGCAAGCCTAGAACACGCTTGGCAATTATATTGAGCTGCACTTCTTTGGTGCCGCCGGCGATGGTCAGCGCTTTCTGACGTAGCCACTCACGTGTGGCTTGTGTTTCATCCTTGCTAAAGTTGGTGGTATCCCAACCAACCCCTTGTGTACCCATCGCCTGCATGAGAATTTCATCTGCTTGTTGTGTAATCAGCGCGTTACTCAGTTTAATTGCTGACGAAGCGAAACCCGGTGCTCGAGCTTGAGTTTCCTCAATAACACGTTGTTGGGTGAGTTTTTGCGCAAAATAGTCAATTTCATGCTGGATCAGTGTTTTTCGAACCTGCGGTTCTGCCAGTTTACCGTTGTCTAGACCAATATAGGATTTGATTTTTCCAGGTAAAAGGCTCTCGGAGGTTCGCCCGCCTTGAGATCCGGAAGTGTTGATGCCGGCATGAGTAGATCTTTCGAATTGGAGCAAGCGTTTACCCACAGCCCATCCTTGATCAACCCCGCCGATGACGTCACAGGTTGGAACTAACGCGTTATCAAATAGAGTTTCGTTGAAAGGAGATGCGCCAGATATGAGTTGTATTGGATGAATTTGGACGCCGGGTTGATCCATGTCCACCAACACTAAGCTAATACCCTGGTGTTTTGGTTTTTCCGGGCTGGTACGCACCAAGACAAAAATATAGTCGCAATGTGCTGCATCAGACGTCCAAGTCTTTCTGCCATTGATGACATAGTGATCACCGTCTAGTTCGGCTCGTGTGGTTAGGCTGGCCAAGTCTGAACCGGCGCTGGGCTCAGAGTAACCCATCGCCCAGCCACCATCGCCGCGGGCGATTTGAGGCAGCCATTTGGCCTTTTGTTGTTTGGTTCCTAACTCCAATATTGTGGGGCCTATGTAGTTAACACCTCGTCCAGTGAGAGGCGTTCGTGCGCCAATTTCTTTTAACTCTTCAATGAGAATTGGGTATAACTCTCGGTCGAGTGCCGCGCCGCCATATTCTTTTGGCCAAGTGGGCACCGTCCAACCTCTTTGGGCCATACGCTCTAGCCAAAGTGCGACATCAGGTTGCAAATCTATTTTTCGGCTTCCCCAGGCTGTCTGGCCAACACCTCTAGCGCCTGGTGGGCAATTCTCAGCCAGCCATGCGCGTGTTTGCGCGCGAAATTCAGAATGTTCACTCATTTTGGGTTCCCTAGATCTCGTTGGTCGGGCACATGGGTGCTATTTTGTCCCCGACTAAGCCGAAACAAAACAGCTTGCCACAATTGCTGGCAATAGTTTGCATACTGGAAACATCGATGGCGTCTTTGCGCACCAATGTACCGGCTAAGTTAGCAGAGGTTACCCTTATGCCATGACACGGCGGAAATTCGTAGAGGCTAGGGTAACGAGCGACAATTTCAGCGTAGGCGACGTGTAGTGGGTCCTTGCCATCGTCTTTATTACGGTGATTTTTTTGTCGTATCGCATCCAACATCGCGTCTGTTCGGTACCAGTACATGCGTAGCTGACCTTGGTCGCGTTTTACTAAGACAGTCTCTTGTATCCGTTACCAGCAGTGTCTAGGCCCGCGAAAGTACTCTGTATAAAATCACCGCAGACATCGGCGAAACAATCTACCGCTAAAATTGACTGAAGTGTAAGCGCAATCACACAAACATCTGCGACGATCATTAAGGGGGCGACCGATCGCAACAGGCAGACTCGAAGATTAATCTACCGTTGTGGCCAACACACAACTGACAAAAAAACTGCCTGCTAAGCTGATACTACCGACAGACGCGGAAAAAAAGACCAACGCAGGCAGCGCTGCCACCTCCAGAGGAATCAACCAAACTATAACGCTCAATACAATGGCGGTCGTCAGCAGGCCAACAAAAATAGCTGAACGACCGAACTGAAAGACGAGGTTGACGCAACACGTGGTCGCTCCAACCAAGCCGATGAGGAGAGCCAGGAATAGTATAGCGTAGGGACATCAACGCAAGTAGAAGCTATTTTGAGAAACCACCGAACAGTAGTTGGTTGTAAAAACATGCCCTGCAAAAAGGCGTCTCGCTTTTTTCTTTCTAAGATCCGGATTGCGATTCCAATTATGTTGGTCTTCGTCTCCACAATCGTTGCGGGTAAACCCGGCGGCGAAATAGACTCGCCCGATGATGAAACAATGAAAGCCCTAATCGATGCTCTTGATGGCGTAATCCAAACTAATGCTGCGGGTCAGATTGTAGAAATCCGGATTCCCGAATATCGGATCAACAACCATCAAGTTGAACAACTATCAGAAAATCCACATATTCAATCGTTGGACTTCGCGGCAGAATACTTCAGCGTTGGCCAACTGCCGGAACAAATCGTCACTTGGATTGCAGGATTAGAGCATCTCAGAGCAATTAAACTGAATGGCCATCTCATCACCGATATCGGTGCGCGCTCCATCAGTCGGATGTCTGATCTCAGAAAACTAAACCTCTTTGGTGCCGCAATAACAGACATAGGCGTCGCACAGCTATTAGCCCTCAATAAACTGGAAATTTTAAAACTCGGACAACTGCCGTTTGCTCTGTCTTATAGGCACTACTTTAGAGGCCATGATATTTCAGATGTTTCGATTAACTGAATATCGAAATTGCAGAATTTAAGTACCTTGGCGCTCTACGCAACTGGTGTTTCAGATTCGAGCGCGCAGGTTATCGCGGAACTACCGCGCCTGCATACCCTCAACCTTGGGCATACAGCGATTACAGATATTGGTGTGGATTTTCTTAACAACAGTGCGTTGAAAAATCTAAATTTGGAAGCCACTCTGATTACGGATCGAGGCGTTAAACGGTTAGCTTCTCGAACGCAAATAGCAATATTGAATATAAGCAACACCAATACATCGGACGAATCTGTCAAATATTTAAAACGGCTTAAGCGACTAAAGACCCTTGAGCTAAAACGCACTCAGCTAACGGACCTCGGACTTATGTCGCTTGGTGGGTTAACGCACCTGAAGAAGTTGGTCCTTAGCCACACTGCTATTTCAGACAAAGGCGCTTCCGCTTTGAGTTCAATGCAAGAGTTAGAGACTCTCTATCTCGATCACACACAAATCACCGATGCGGTGTTGCACCATCTGTTTGGTCTGCGTTTTTTGACTGATTTGAATTTGCAAAGTACCAAGACTGGCGAGAAACCACTTAATTTTCTGACGCAACTAAGAGCTTTGGAGAGACTTAATCTAGGCGGAACGAAGCTGCGAGATGATTCGATGCCCATGATTGGCAGATTAGCCAAGCTGCATACTTTACATCTTAACAACACTCAACTGTCAGATGCCGGAATTGAGCTGTTGGAAAACGCCGAACTCACGGATTTGGATATCAAAGGCAACCAAATCACCGACAAGGCACTAGATCGGATCGGAACGCTGCATCAGCTTCGAAAACTGTCCATAGAAGACACTTTGATTCGCGGTGTTGGTTTTGCGCGATTACGCAATTTACGCAATCTGGAGGTGCTAAAGTTTGCCGGTACTTCAATAACCGATGAGACGCTCAGTAATCTCGAAAATCTTGATGCTATGCATTGTTTTGATCTTGCCGCAACTGGCGTTAGTAGCGAAGGCCTGAACAATCTCCGGAAGATGTCAAATATTCATTCGATAGCTTTGGATGGTGAGCAAATGTCTGGAAAAGGTTTGCTGATCGCAAGAAACAATATGCGTATGTTTGTTGAGTTGTATCTGATTGGCGAAAAGGTTACCGATGAATTGTTACACGCTCAATCTGGTGATCTACGTGGATTGAAGGAACTTAACTTATTCTCAACTCAGATATCCGATGAAGGTTTACAAACGCTGTCCGAGGTTAAGTCATTGACAAGCCTCAGGATAGCCGGGGGGAAAGTTAGTGAAGAGGGCATACGCTTGCTGCAACAAAAACTACCTAAGCTCAGTACTGCGATCGCCAATAAAGATGGCTGGATTTTCTACCCGGCGTGGGGCGGCACATCTCTGCTTGACAGGATGCCTTAGAGAGGAATTGAAAAGGGTGTATGGTTAAATGTTGAAGACATGCACGCTAAAGCCATGCCGCTACGCTGGCTCTTACTTTAGGTCCAACCACTCCTCAAGATACGCCAGATGCATGGTTTTCAAGGCACCGAGGAGCTTCTTCGCATTTGTTGGGCGTTCATCCAAGGTAGCGTCGATGATCGCCACAGTGGTCGTCAGCAGTGCTGTCGCGACGATCTTGGTTTCGTTCTTGCCCATGTGTGGACAACGCCGGCCCAGTGCATCCGCTACATCCGCAACGTAGACCGCATTGGCCACATCATCGACAGTTCTCAACTGCGGGTGCGAGCGCATCGCCTGCAACACCGCCACGCCACCTGTGGTGCTGTGAACGCTGCGAACAAACCGATCCAGATAGCTGCACCACAGCCTGCGCCAGTCGCTGTCCGGATCCGCGAATGCCACACCACTGCCGAGTTCCGCGCGCCACCGCTCGGCCATACGACGGGCCAGTTCGATGACAAGGGCATGCTTGTTCGGAAAATACCGGTAGATTGCGCGCACGCCCACGCCAGCCCTGGCTGACAGTAGATTGGTATTAAAGCCATCAAAGCCCGTCTCTTCGAGCAGCTCAGCGGTAGCGTTGAGAATCAGATCGAATGTCGCGCGCGCCCGTTCCTGGGTAGGTTTGCGGCGCAGTTCCAACGACGACGTTACGTTTGACATTGCTTTTTCATAACACGTAGCACAACACCCGAAGTTCGATACTGCGCCGTGGTGGAGCATCTGCGCAGGCCAACGGGTTCGTAAAAGCGGCGTGTGGACAGGCCCGACCAATGACCCCTTCGGAATCGAAGGTTTTGAACACGAGCAACTCACTGGCGCACATTCTTGGGTAGTAATACCAGTGCTGGCGGCTGGAAGCTTTGACGTTGTAGGTTTCAATGCCTAAATCGTGCCAGCTGTAATTGTCTGCCCCATAGCCAAATACCACCGTTTCGAACAGATCTTCCGCACGCACAGTACGCGCGTCACACACCGCCAGGGGGTAGTCATCGACAACTTCACTAACACCTCGCCAGAAGTTGAGCACCAGAACGCGCTTGGGATTCGATGGTGGATGTTCGCCATGCACCGCGAGATAGTCTTCCCATGTGGTGTGGGTCGTATAATCCATGTGCACCGAGCCAACATAACCGCCGCCCTGGGCACCACCGGTGATCCGTGTCTGGCCGTCTGTCCCGCCACCGGATACCTGCCGGTCCGGCTCGCGGATCAGATGATCATAGGTAAATGCGCACTCGGCGCCGGTGAGCGCCCTGGCCAACGTTCTGCATTCTTCATAGTAGACGGACATGATCGCAGAGTGCTCAGAAAAATCTTTGACCTGGCTGGGGTGGTCGAAGAGATCAAAACCACTGGTGAAAATTCCTACGTCGGTGGCGGCACGCGCATCCCTAATCGTGGTATTGACTCGTTCCAGACCATCAGGGGCATAGCGGTCCGACCCGCGCATGTCGTACTGTCGCGGCTCGTCGGTGGTAATGTCACCGCCGGCTGCAGGCCAGTACATCAGTGGCGCCTTTAGGGTGTTGTCAGAGTCCGGCTGCGTCGACACTCACAACTCCAGCAACGGTGTTGTCGCCCAACCTTCATCGTGGGGTGTGAAAAAACGTGTCTGGATCTTCACACTCTGAAACTTCCACGTGTCGGCTTCACGTACCAGCACGTCGTCATAACGGCCCGCCAGCCACACGGCCCGCTCGCTGACTCGGACAGTAGCCGTTTGTAACAGATACCACCGGGCATCCGCGCGTAGTCCGTCCTCGCTCAGCTGTATGGCAGAATTTGTGATGTGATGAACTGCAAAGGACATCACCTTCGGCATGTTACTGAAGAAGCGGTGGATTCGTTCGTGACCCTGGAACTGACCGAGATCTCCGCCATCCCAGAGTGCGTCGGCAGTAAACAGCGCAGTGAGCGCATCCGCGTCGTAACCTTCATCACACAAATCACAATAGTGCGCCTTCAGACTGCGGATTTGTTCCAACGATTCGATTCGCATCACTCTGCTCTCTATATCGATTTCAACCACCCATTGCCTAGGACAAATGGAAGTATGTAGTTCCCTATGACCAACAGTCAACCTTCACTGGGTTGTTTAGTATGGAAATATATGCTTCCATATCAACTATGGCGATATCCATGAATCGTATCCAGCAAAGTGTTTTCTGGCTCGGCCTCTCAATGGTGGTGGCGGTGGTCTTCGCCTGGATCGGCTATGCACGTCCGCACGCAGATTCGGCACCAGTGATTGGTGCTCTGGTATGGACCGGCCGACTGGCGTTCCTGGTTTTTTTGATTCCTTTGTTTGCAAGCCCTGTGCGCAAGCTCCATCGCAACGCGTTTACAGCAACCCTCATGCGCTGGCGCCGTAACGCAGGTATTACCTACGGCGGTATACAAGCGGTACACATTTACCTCATCGCCGCCATGTTTCTCGGACTAGACGAACCACCAGTGGAAACCGCAATGGTCATTATCGGTGGCCTCGGCATGCTACTCGTAGTAGGCATGCTCGTGACATCTTTCGAGGGCCCTACCCGTTGGCTCGGCCCGCGGCGCTGGCGCGCTCTACACAAAGCCGGGTTTCACGTGTTCATGTTTATCTACTTTTACGACTTCGTGGTCGAGCCGATTTTACTCGGAACCTCTGGAGACTATGCCTTTTTTGCTGCGCTCACCTTGTTTGGCATGGGCGTACGTGTACTTGTTATGCTGCAACGAAAAATCTCTAAGACCAAGTCGACCACCGCATGAGATTGCCCATCATCATCCTAAAAATTGTTCTACTTGTTCTGTTGGCCACCAGTGAGACCGGGTGTGGTGTACAGTCTGCAGACAATATCAATGTGCAGACATCCCCAGGAGTTCTCGAACAGATCGTCGACCAAGCCCGGCGCATTCCGAACCGCACGGGCTGGTTTGAAATTCTCAAGTTACCTAACGATGTCTATGCGTTCTGGGAACCCGGCCACGCAGAGAAGGTCAATTCCTTCCTGATCGTTGGCGAATTCAAAGATCTGGTATACGACACCGGCATGGGCATCGCCAGTCTGCGCGATGCCATCGCTGACGTTCGTGCAGCAGAAGGGCTTGCTGACAAGCCGCTCATGGTAGTTCTCAGTCATAACCATTTGGACCACAATGGTGGCGCCAGTGAATTTGACGAGATTTGGACCGTTAATCAGCCCTGGGCGATGGAGAAGCTCACCCAAGGGCTGCCCGGCGGAATTGATGCGGGCTTCGTTCCCTACTGGAGCCAGTTAACACCGCACCCGGGCGTTGAGCCACCTGGGAATTTCAGTCCTGTGGAGCACGTAATTGCTCCTGTGTCACGCGCTCGGATCCGTTTTCTTGCTGACGGCGACAGCATCGATCTAGGCAATCGTTCCTTTCGCGTCATACGTACCTACAGCCATTCGCCGGATGGCGTCGTACTATACGATGCCAATAATCAGGTGTTTTTTGGCGGCGATACCTTCTATGGCCCAAACTACCTGGTGACCGATCTGGTGCTGCTTGCCGACGACCTCGAGCAAGCTCGGAACCTGCCTGTACAGTGGCACTACTCGTCCCACGGAGCCCAACTCGTAGAAGTGATGAAACACGGCGCACACCTCACCGTTGTCAGAAAGATCATCGCCGGCGCGGGGCAAAAAAGCACCACCACTTTCGCAGGTGTTGAACTGCCCTTGCATGAACTGGACGGCGTCACCATCACCCTGGGTGGAAGCCTGTTGGTTTACTAGGAAGAACCTCAGTAACAAGGCAAAGGCAAAGGCAAAGTATGAACGAAAACCGCAAACAGATCGAACTCCTGCGGGACCACTTTAACATCCAGAAAGCAGCAGTGTTGCGTAATCCCGTGCCAACCGAGCAAGACCGGCGAGCCCGGCTCGCCACCTTGAAGCAGTTGCTCATCGACAACCGTCAAACCCTACGTGACTCTGTTGCGGCAGACTTTGGATCTCACCATCCTCGGCTGGTGGACATGATGGAAACCGGACCGGTCATCGCGCGCGTGAGCTATATCGAGGAGAACCTGGCGAGCTGGATGCAACCGCGCCATGTCGAGGTGGGCGAGGCTCATGGCGCTTCTCGCGGCAAAATCATCGCCACCCCCAAAGGCGTGACGGGAAATATTTCTCCCTGGAACTTCCCCGTGGAATCGGCGCTGGTGATGTGCGCGGATATGCTGGCCGCAGGCAACACCGTGATGGTGAAACCGTCGGAGCTAGCACCTGCGACGGCGCAGGTGATTGATGATGCCATTGCACACTACTACGACCCCGAGACGTTCACCATCGTGCAGGGTGGTGCTGAAGTCGGCGCAGCATTTGCCAGCATGCCCTGGGATCATCTGACGTTTACCGGCAGCTCAAGAGTAGGTCGTATGATCATGCAAGCCACTGCCGTTAATCTAGTTCCGGTTACTTTAGAACTGGGTGGCAAGAATCCCGCGGTATTTGCTCATGATGGCGTTACCCTGGAGCTCGTTAAGCTGTTCCTATCATTTCGAAATTTGAAATCAGGGCAAGTCTGTACGTCACCAGACACCGTATATGTCCCCATAGAGCAACTGGAGAACTGGATTGAGCTGGCTAAGTCCATTTGGCAGGAGGCTTATCCCACGCACATTGGTCATCCGGATGTCACCGGCATCATCAACCATGAGCATTTCGAACGGGTTGTCGGTTACATCGCCGAGGCGCGGAAACGTGACGTTCGTGTGGAGAGTTTGAACGACGAAAAGCCTGACCCTGAGAGCCGCCAGATTCCTATGACTCTTATCATCGATCCACCGGTAGACCTGGGCTGCATGACCGATGAAATTTTCGGCCCGGTGGTCCCCGTGGTGTCTTACCGGAACATCGATGAGCTCATCACTCGGCTCAATGAGGGACCATCGCCGTTGGGTAGCTACATCGCCACCCACGACGCGTCCATTGCTGAACGTTTTGTCAGCACGGTGCGCAGTGGTGGTGCAGCGGTCAACAATTTCGGCATTCAAGGCGGGCACGTGGCTTTGCCCTTCGGCGGCTTCGGCGCCAGCGGCAATGGCTGCCACTCAGCCCGAGAGGGCTTTCTAAACTACAGCCACACAAAATCGGTTTTTTACGGTGCGGCAGATTCACACGTGCATCGCGCCCTCGAGCCACCTATCGAACGCTGACAGTTTTTGGGGAATTTAAAAATATGGCACGACAAGACACCGCGCTTGAGGATCTGGAAAAACATGTGCACGAGGCATACGAGGCGCGCACAACGGAATCTGCTGCATGGTATCAGCGTGCCAGCCAGTCTCTGGCTGGGGGTGTCACCGGCAGCGTTCGTTACTTCGCACCTTACCCACTGTACTTCGAAAATGGTGCGGGGGCTCATATGACCGACATCGATGGCAATCGATACATCGACTGTCTACTCGGTAACGGCTGCTTGCTGTTGGGTCATCGGCACGCGGATATGGTTGCTTCGCGCAAATCGTGCGCAGACAAGGGATCGCTGCTGCTGAATCCGAAGAATGCAGCTGAGCTCGCAGAGCAGATGCAGCGAATGGTTCCAGGTGCGCAGCGTGTGAGGTTAGTCAACAGCGGCACCGAAGCTGTGATGTCTGCCATGCGTTTCGCACGCGCGTTTACCTCCCGCGACGTGATTCTCAAATTTGTTGGTGCCTATCACGGCATGGAAGACCAGGTTCTAGTGGGGCTCGATGCACGTCGCCAACCAGCCAGTGCCGGGATACCCGAACGGGCCGTAGCGCAAACCGAGTTGGTTTCATTGCTCGATCTGGATGAGGTGCGCGAACGGTTAGCAAAAGGAGACGTCGCCGCTGTGCTGCTTGATCCAACAATGCACCAGAGTGGTATGTGGGTAGGGGACGCGCAGACTTACGCGGCACTCAAACAGATGACGGCGCAAGCCGGCACCCTGCTTATCTTCGATGAAGTTATCAGTGGCTTCAGGCTGGCGCCCGGCGGAGCACAAGAGTATTTCGGTGTGACGGCTGACCTGGCGGTATTCGCCAAGGCCCTGGCAGCCGGTGAGAAACTGGGCGCCATTACTGGACGTGCGGACGTGATGAATGTTGCCGACCCTTCAAGCAAGCGCGCACCTGGGCCTTTCGCATTTCAAAGCGGCACCAGCAACGATGCCACCACCACCCTGGTGGCCGCACAAACCGCGCTGAACTGCTACCGCGAATTGGGCGAAAGAGGGGGATACACACGCGTATTCGATCTTTCGCAACGATTGTCCACTGGCTTGCGTGATGCTTTCACGACAGCCAGAATCCCCTGTCATATCAACCTGCTGGGCCCGATGTTGCGCATGTCTCTTACCGACAGGCCGCAGAATTTCGAACAGGCAACGCGCACCAACCGCAAGCTGCTCAACCTGTTCCATCTCTCCCTCATCACTGAAGGTGTGTTGACCCTACCTGGAGTGAACGATTTCTTCGTATCCTTTGCACACACCGAAGCGGATATTGACGACATCATCGGCGCTGCCAAACGAGCGCTGGAAGGTCATGACTTCACCTCGGCGATGACGTGAGTTCAATCTGCAGTCTAGGCAGTGCGCTTGCACTCCCCCGGCTAAAGCACCACGTTGAAGCCAGATGGGAAGTACCCGAGCAGTTGTTGGGTGTGGGCACTACGAGCCTTCGGTACTTACAATTTGGTGCCAGAACACCATGGTAACGGGTGAGATTGGCGCGGAGTCTGGGTACCAATGCAGCGAGTTTGGCGAGAAACTCTATGGGCTCGAAGACGAAGAGGGTGGCGCCATCCTTGAAGGGGTGTTTCAGTTCGTACACCACTTCTCCTGTGGCCCGGGTACTCAATCGGTCAAGTGCCAGCGGCGGCCGAGTGCCATAACGGCAGAGCCGTTCGAGACTTCGATGCACACCCATCCGCTGCGTCACAGTTACCGGGTTTGTACTGCGCGCATTTGCGCGCGAAATTCAGAATGTTCACTCATTTTGGGTTCCCTAG
>JAADHW010000020.1 GCA_013151695.1 Gammaproteobacteria bacterium | reverse complement strand
AGCATACGCACATCGACACCAATCAACTGACACGTTAGCCCACGCGGAGCACGCCTTCTTGAGTGGTGCTGACCACGCGTTCGCCGCGGCGGTTATAGAGTGCGCCAAAAGCTAGGCCGCGTCCTGCGCCAGCCGCGGGGCTGTGCATGTCGTACAGTAGCCAGTGGTCAAACTGTGCTGGCTGATGAAACCACATGCTGTGATCTAAACTAGCGCCCACTAAGTTACCTTGGTCTGCGTGGGGGCGCCATGCAGTGTCCAACAAACATCTGTCGCTGGCATAGACCATCATAGCAAGATGAATATTCGGATCAGGCGGCAGGGTGCCATTGACCTTTAGCCAGATCTGCTGTCGTGGGGGTAACGCTTGCGCACGAGTGATTTGACTGGCCATACGCACATCAATTGGCATGTCCTGCCAATGTGAACGGCCGCGTAGCTCGTCGCGATTTGGAAGTTCTTCAGGTGCTGGCACGCGAGGCATATCGGTTTGATGGTGAACGCCTTTTTCTGGTTTTTGAAAGCTGGCCATGAGTTGAAAAATTTGCTGCTCATTTTGCCAAGCCTCGACACTTCTAACCTGAAAATTACGCCCCTGCTTAATTGTTGTGACGCGAAACTCAATAGGTTTATGCGCTCTACCTGGGCGTAGAAAGTAGGCATGCAAAGAGTGCATAGGCAGATTGTCGACGCTAAGAGACGCAGCCATAGCTGCTTGGGCTGCGACGAGCCCGCCGAATAGTCTTGCATTTGCCGTGACTCCGCCTTCACCAGCGCCACCCAAGTAACAATCTTTTGTACTTTGTTGTAGATCTAAGCGGCGCAGTAAACGTTGTAACAAGCTCATGAATCAAGCGTAGGTTTTTGTCGATTTGATTTGGTTTGTCCCCGTTGTTTCTTGGTATTCAGGCGCCTTTTCTTAGCGTTCAGTGATGGGCGCGTGGCTCGTCTTATTTTTGGTTGGATTAACGCTTGGGCAACCATTTGTTGTAATCGCTCTAGAGCATCTTTGCGATTCTTTAACTGAGACCGAAACTGGTCGGCTTGTATAACCAGGATCGCATCTTTAGTGATCTTATTTTTTTGCTGGAGGGTTAGCCTGGTGTAAGCCGAATCCGATAGACCTAACTTGTTGACACGAACACGCAACTCCACGGCAGTTGATGCCTTGTTAACATGTTGGCCGCCGGGGCCAGAGGCATGCACAAATTTATATTCGCAGGCTTCATCAGGTATCGTAATAACGGTCATGGCCCCTTATTTAGTAGCGACATTTTTGGGTCGTTAGACGCAATGTCAGCGATGAGTTGATCGTGGCGATGTTCGCCGTTAGCATCGTAGCAAATAGATTGAAGCGAAAAGAGGGCAAGATGACAGATTTATCAGCGTTTCGTGAAGAAACTAAGGCATGGCTCGAAGAAAACTGCCCCCCTGGCGCGCGGGGGCCAGGACCTATTTCAAACGGTAGCTCGAAGATCAAGATAACCGACGCCGATACCTTGGTTTGGCTGGAACGCATGGTGGAGAAGGGTTGGACCGTGCCCAGTTGGCCCAAGGAGGTGGGTGGTGGTGGCCTCAACAATGACGAGTATTTAGTTTTGTTAGAAGAAATGGCAGCTATTGGCGCACGCCCAGCGTTGTCCAGTTTTGGTACCAGTATGATCGGTCCTACGTTGTTGGAGCTTGGTACTGAGGAGCAGAAGAATACGCATCTGCCGCGAATTGCCAGAGCCGAAGTGGAATGGTGCCAAGGTTATTCCGAGCCAGGTTCGGGTAGTGATCTTGCTAGTCTGAGTACTCGCGCAAAAGATAACGGCGACCATTTTGTCATTAATGGGCAGAAAACCTGGACCTCAGGTGCACACCATGCCGACTGGATGTTTTGTTTGGTGCGCACCGATCCTAATGCTCCAAAACACGAAGGCATTAGTTTTGTACTGTTGCCCGTGGATCAGCCTGGGATAGAAATTCGACCCATCCGGATGCTCAGCGGTGAGTCACGCTTCAATGATACTTTTTTTGATAATGCGATTGCGCAGAAGACCGATCTTGTAGGTGAGTTGAATAAGGGTTGGACCGTTGGTAAACGATTACTCCAACACGAACGTTCTGGTATGGAAAGCTTGGTGAGTGGTGGCGCTAAGGGTGGCGAAATGAGTTTGGTTGCAGAAGCAAAACGATGTCTGGGCGAGGACAATAATGCCATCGCTGATCCAGCTTATCGCAGTGAGGTGTTGAAATATGAAATGGACAATCAAGTTTTTCGGATGGCGCAGCGGCGCGCGGTAGAAGAGTCTGAAGGCGGCACGCCGGGTGCTGTGACTTCAATCTTCAAAATTTATGGCAGTGAGCTACAGCAAACATATTATGATTTGTTGCTAAAAATGCGTGGCGTTAGAGGTTTTCCAGATACGTTCGGAAAACAAAACGATGGTTTTAGTGACGCTGAGCGCAGTACAACACGAGACTGGCTATTTTATCGCGCGGCGTCGATATACAGCGGCAGCAACGAGGTACAACGTAATATCATTGCCAAGCGAGTGCTAGGTCTTCCTGACGCGTAGCCAACGGAGAGTGTAAAGATGGATTTCGATTTCACTTTATCTGTGTTCACCATCATGGCGGAGATATTTGTTTGGTTGGTGGGTATCGGCATTGTTACGATCGCCGTTTTGTATGTCATTGACCGCACTCAGACCGAACACACGGTACGGCGCAACTACCCAGTCATTGGTCGCTTTCGATACTTGTTTGAACACCTCGGTGAGTTTTTCCGCCAGTACTTTTTTGCGATGGACCGAGAGGAAATGCCTTTCAACCGAGCGGAGCGATCTTGGGTGTATCGTGCGGCTAAAGCCGAAGATACCACGGTTGCCTTTGGCTCAACTCGAGACCTGCGGCCAGTGGGATCCGTGTTGTTTGTTAATTGCCCCTACCCCACTTTGGAAGAAGACACGCTAGCCACCAGCATGATGACCATTGGCCCTTATTGTAAGTACCCTCACCAGACAGATTCTGTGTTCCATGTTTCGGGAATGAGCTTTGGTGCGATATCAAAGCCAGCGGTGTTGGCGTTGTCTCAAGGTGCAAAGAAAGCGGGTATATGGATGAACACCGGAGAAGGCGCGATGTCTCCCTGGCATATTCAAGGCGGGGCAGACATTGTTTATCAGATAGGTACGGCAAAATATGGTGTACGAGACCAGCATGGTCAGCTCAGTGATGAAAGGCTAAAAGAGGTAGCGGCCTACGAACAGGTGAAAATGTTTGAGCTTAAGCTCAGCCAAGGTGCCAAGCCGGGCAAGGGTGGTATTTTGCCGGGCGAAAAAGTCACCGAAGAAATAGCCAAAATTAGATTCATCGAAGCGGGCCAAGACTCCATCAGTCCGAACCGGCACCCTGAGGTGGATTCGGCAGCAGAATTGCTCGACATGCTTGAGCGAATTCGATCTGTAACCGGGAAACCCACCGGATTCAAAGCCGTTATTGGTGCGTATGGCTGGATCGACGATTTGTGTGTAGAAATTCATGCGCGCGGTATTGAAAGCGCACCAGACTTCATCACCATCGATAGCGCCGACGGTGGTACAGGGGCTGCGCCAGCCAGCTTGATAGATTTTATGGGGTTACCGCTGAAAGAGAGCTTGCCGCTGGTGGTGGATATATTGAAAAAGCATGGGTTGCGTGAGCGAATTCGTATCATTGCCAGCGGCAAGCTCATCACCCCGGCTCAAGTTGCTTGGGCTTTGTGTATCGGAGCAGATTTTGCGGTGAGCGCGCGGGGTTTTATGTTATCGCTGGGGTGTATTCAAGCGTTGCAATGCAACAAAAACACCTGCCCGACAGGCATTACCACCCATGATGAGGATCTACAGCGAGGCCTGGTGGTAGAAGACAAGACCGAACGGGTGTACCAGTACGCGAAGTCGATAAAAAAAGAAGTGGGTACCATTGCGCATTCTTGTGGCGTTCCAGAACCGCGTCGATTGCAGCGGTTTCATTGTCGTATAGTGCAGGGCAACGGTGCATCGATGCCACTAGACGAGCTGTATCCTGATCCTGATCCAAGCGCCCAGGCTGTGAACGGCTAATTGTGGATGCGCAGGCTGCCAAAGCGCACTTTCTTGCCCGTCCTGACGCGTGGCTAGATTATCCCTTTGGTGTAGATGTTTGCGTGTTTAAAGTGAAAGACAAGATGTTTGGTACCTTAGGCTGGGAAGGCGATTTGGCACGCATCAATCTAAAATGCGACCCTCCTCAAGCAGCCATGCTAAGAGACATCTTTGCCTCGGTCTTACCTGGTTATCACATGAATAAGTTGCACTGGAATACAGTGTTGTTAGATGCCTCGATACCGGTTGGTGAAATACAACGCATGATTGAATTGTCTTATGCGCTTGTTGTGAAAAAGTTAAAGCGCGCAAGCCGATTAAGCCTGGAGGTGAAGTTTGGCAAGCAAGCGCTGTATGGCCAAGCTTTAGGGTTAGATTGAATCTATAAAATGAGTCCAAAACGAGTAGGCTCAGTCGTCTATACAAATGAATGTCTTTTGGTGGAGAGCAAATAATGACAATCCCTTTGTGGTGTTTAGTAGCAGGCATATTTCTTCCTTACCTTTGGGCGGGCGTTTCTGTCCCGCTTAGAGCCAGACAGCTAGGTACCGTTGATCTTGAACAACCTCGATTGCAAGCTGCGGAGTTAACTGGCAGTGGTGCCGGTGCGTGGGGTGCACAGATGAATCAATGGGAAGCGATAGCAGTGTTCACCGCTGTCACCATGCTTGCCTACATAGCAGGTGTTGATGCGGCCGGGAGTTGGGCGACTGCGAGTGTGATTTGGCTGGCCGCGCGAGTCTTCCACGGTATTTTTTATGTGTTCGGTAAATCACGATTGCGCGGGGTAAGTTTTATTACATCTCTCGGCATGTCAATTTGGATAGTTGTTATGGCAGCCATTGTATAAAAGCTAGCTAGGCTTGCGTTAGGGAGAGGGAGGTTGCGTACTTTGTTCTTCTAAGGTGGGGTCGTAGCGTTCGAAAACTCGGTTGAACGTGCGGGCTTTTTCCTTGCGTGGATTGACTTTGACGGACACTAACAGGCGTCCGTCTGGGCGTAGGGTCCAGGTCTTTTTAACTGTTCGTTCGGTTGTTTTATACTTTTGCTCAATCTTCTTTTTAGACCAACTGGTGTTGCGGCCTCGATAGTTTCCTTGGATTAAGGTTTCGTAGATCTTGGCGTCGTATTCGAATTTTAGTTTGTTGTTGGCTTGGTGGATGTCCATGGTTGTGCAACGAAGTACGTCAGGGTCTTTGGGCGACAGGCTAGACATTGGTGACTGCCGCATGCGTTTGGGTAAGGGCAACCCCATGATGCTGACATTAACCTTACCTAAAGTACGGCCCTGCATACCTGAGCCATCTTCATATTTAATCGCAACCTTGTCGGTCTCTTCATAGTTAATTTTCCAATGACCAACAAAGGGCAAGTCGCCAGCCCAAGTGGTGCTGGTGAGCCCAAGTAACAGTATGCAGTGAATAAATGTTCGCATTACCGGTTTCGAGTATTTCTGCGACGAATAGTTCCGATGCCTAAGCATGGTTAGGCATCACTTTCCGTGAAAATAAGTCTAAAGAGTCAAGCAGTTGGTCTGGTGTATGTAGCCCTTGAGGTATCAGTAAGAAGGCTTCCTTGATCGGTACTGCCTTGCTGACGTTCTCGATGTGTTTGTTCAAAGTGTCGGGGGACCCGACAAGCAAGCCAGGTAACCCTTGTCCAAAAGGTGTTGGCCAGGTTTTCCAAAACCACTCATAGTCGCGAAACAGTTGTTGAGCCTTGGCATCACTTTCTGCGCAGATCATTATGCCACCCCAGCAAGCCTGGTCACCGGGTTCGAAATCGTGGCCATGTAATTTGGCAACCTCACCCCATTCTTTCCACAGTACCTCTAGAAATTCTGTGTTGCTTGATAGAATAATTGGACGACCTTTGTACTTCGCCCAAAATTTTGCCGTAGTCAGGCTCTGTGAAAACCCACCATACAGAGGAATATCGTCCTGCAATGGTTTGGGTGCTATGCCTACTTCACGAACCCGCATATCTTCATCAACACCTTGTCCATATTTGTAGTACACCGGATGGTCATGCGGGTTCACAAAATCCTTTGGCGGAAAGTTCCAATACTTCCCTGCATGTTGAAAGGTGTCTTGTTTGAGCGCACGCACCACGATGTCGACGAACTCTGCAAAATATTCGCGGTTAATATCATCGTCAGGGGTTTTCGCATTCCAGGGCCCCACTGCAGTAAGGTCTGGCTGTACTTTGTAGTTTTCTACCCAACGCGCTTGATATCCGCGTACTAGACCGACTCCGAATCGACCCTTTAACATATGGTCTAGCGTCGAGATTTTTTCTGCAGTTTGCAACGGGTTGTTAGTGGTTGAAACGAATCCGCAGGTAATGATTTTCATGCGCTGGCTGTGCTGCCCGAGCCACATTGCCATGAGGCAAGGGTCGTTGGAGATCTCAAAACCTTCGAGTTGCAAATGGTGTTCTGGGTGACCAATACCAAAATATCCGTTGTCATCGGCGAAACGGGCATACTGAGCTATTTCGTCCAACATGCGTTGGTAGAGGACATTGTTACGCCCTGCCATACCAGCCTCTAATTCACCGCGACGCCCGACAGTACAGTACATGAAGAGTCCGAATTGCATGGGTTAATCTGCGCTATCTGAAATGGTTCTCGACAGTTCTTCTAATGGGTCTTTGGCTGTTCCGGATTTTTCTGCTTGCAGCTTAGACACTGCGTTGGCAACAAATTTTGCCAAGCTTGATTGGTATCCTTGTGCGTCAACAAATGGGTGCGCCTGGCCCGCTTGGCGTGTAGCCAGTTTTTTGCCACGCTGCAAAACGTTGCCCATATTAGCGTGATTAGGCAAGCTAACGCTCACACCTTGTTGCATAGATTGAAGGCGGCGATAGCTTCGTAAATAAGTTTCGGTGCGTTCAACACCTTGAAAATTTAGACCGACGCCGCCCAATGTGACAGCCGTATAGGAATTGTCTCCATCGCGCACTTGGTATCGTAGAGATAATACTCCCTCGGTATGTCCTGGAGTTTTAAACAGTTCAATTTTTGTCTCACCTAGTTCGATGATGTCGCCATCTACAGCAATAATATCTCGGCTGGGGACCGGCATATAGAAGCGCGGTACATCGGGTTTCGCTTCGGCAAGCTGCCAGTCTTCCTCGGTCATCACTATGCGAGAGCCAAATCGTTCCTGGAAAATTGCTGAACCTCCGGCATGGTCAAAATGGCCATGGGTGTTGATGACATACTTTACATCCGCTGGGTTTAGTCCTAGCTTTTGCATGTTTCGCATCAAGGGCTGGATCCAGTTGCCATAGAGGGAATCGATTAGAATCAGACCTTCGCTGGTTTCGATAACATATGCCGCCACCCAGTTGATACCAACGTAGTAGACGTTGTCGAATATCTGAAAGGGTTCGACGTGCTGTTCTTGGCTTTGCCAAGATGACCAAAGACTTTCTAATGCATCGGGTAGCGGGGCACCCGCATATCCAGGAGTATCGCAGGCAACACAAGTGACATCTTGTACAGATTTGTGTTCAGCCAAATCTGCGACCCAATCACGAATAGCCGTACCATTGGATGCGTAGGTATAGAACTCAGGGCGTAGCAAGATGATGTGGGAATCACCGCCGCCTATATAGGCGCGAAAATTCGGTACCGTGGCACGTATGTCAGCATGGTTGGCCTGTAGTGCTTCGATCAAGTTAGGCACTTGGTTGCCACTTAAGGCTAAGAAACTCTTTTGCACGCCGTCTTGGGCTGCATCATACTGCGCAAACAAGATGTTTGGATTGGCCTTCGCTGCGGCTATGTAAAGTTTTTCATAGTTGAACCCATTGGCCGGCAGGGTTTCAAATCCGGGTTCTGAAGTGATGAAATCGAAAGTACCCCATTTCTCCTCAGGTCGCGTGTCACCGTTGGTACGACGATAGCCGCCTGCAGCATCTCCCAGCTGCGCGATTTTTGCTTGGCTATAGTGGTCGGCGAGAATCGATGCATAAACTGGCGAGGGAATTGCACCCGCCGAAGATCCAGTGACAAATATTTGCTTAGGCGCGGGTATGTTTTTGTAGGTCCAATCTAAAACTGCTTGCATGTTCGCCCGGCCTTGGTGGTGAATAACCAGTGGTTTCTGGTCATCCTCTACCGGCGCATAGGTGGTATCTGAGGCACCTATGTGCACATCGGCTGTGCAATAAGGCGCCATGACTACGCTGTAATCTTGAAACGGGTTGTCAGTATTGTCGAAATTGAAAATTCCGAAATTTCCCGGGTTGAAGTTGTCGCCCAGGCGAATACTGTACGAAGGTTGCATTTCGGGGTCGCAGTTTTCTCGGAACCAACACGCCCCGCCGCCTTGGAGATAGACAACTAGTTTTTCCGGATGACCGGGTCGGACATAAAAACGATAGGGGCTGCCATCCGAACACGTGGTTTCTCCGCCTGGAGCAAATTCGTTCCAGCCGCTGACTAAGGCAGTAAACCCATTTGTATTATTTGTACTGTTTTGCGGTGGCTTTGGGCCTGGGTTCGAACAGCTAGCGAGGAGGGCAAGTGCCCCGGTTAACAACAACATAATGCGTAAGCTTTGGAACACTGTGTTTTCCTTTAATGTAGGCGAACGGTTAATAAGCGAACTGGTCAATACGACACTGAGCTTGAGACAATCCTTTGCCGCGTTGGATATTCGGATCAAGCCAGGTGTGAGCGGCTTGAAGCTCCCAGCCGTTGGCCAGCTTAGTTTGATCGAGTGATTTCAAGTCTACCCAACTAGCATCATAGGCTACCGGAAAACCGTGGTCGTTCAGTGTGTATCCGTAGGTACGGCATAAACCCTCACCTTCTTGGTAGTCGCCGATATAAGACAACCACGGAAGTTCGACGCGTATTTGTTGCCGCAGATGTTGTTGTAAGGGCGCGATCATGTTGCCGCGATCCCAATCTGGAATGGCACGTTCGTCCCAGGTTTCACCGCCGGGGAGTGACAAGTTGTCCGACGAACCGCAGAGCAACATTTGTGGTTGCCCTTTTGCGTAGCGAATCAATACTGCGCGGGTGGTAGCCAGAGGGAGATTGCTATGTACGGCCAAAAGTTTTTGGCCGTCATCACTCAGGGCGTTGGCTACTTCGTCATCAAATAGGAAGTAACCTGTTGCAGGTGGGAATGAGGCTGCTGCATATTTGTTGAACAAGCCGACGCGATGTTTGTCGGAACGGTTGTCATCTGCTTTGTGCCATAGGTGCATGTTCATCAGCAACAGATCGCCACGACGAAGTTTAGGGTCAATAAAATCCTTTTCTTGAGGCTTAACGGCGGGCAAAACTTCTAGGCAGGGGCCGTTACCCGGCATGACTCGATCGAGGCGATGTGATCCAGGGGCCACGTACAACGGACCTGCCTGCTCATCGAAATCGTTGAATGGGATAATGGTAAAGAGCCAGTGCAGTGATGAACCTACAGGACGCCAGCGTTTATAATCGTGATGTGCAGGCAAACCCCTTCCAGCGGGCGTGCGGTCGTAAATTACATAGGCGGTAAGTTTTGGCTGTTCACCAAGAATTTGTTGTACCGGCTCGACTACCTGGGGGTGTTCGACAATGAAGGCAAGATCAGGGTCTTTTAGACACTGAGTAGCCAATGTGTAGCGGCCGGGGTTTGGGTACTGAGGAGCATTGGGGTCGAGGGTGCCGTCTAAGGGTGGGTTGTTAGCAGCACCCTGTTCTAGACGTTGTATATCAGCCTGTGGAATTGCCTCACGAAGCACAATGTAGCCGTCCGTCGTGTACTGCTTGAGCTGTTCATTGCTTAGCATTTATCCCTCCTCAAACG
>JAADHW010000087.1 GCA_013151695.1 Gammaproteobacteria bacterium | reverse complement strand
AACCATTGTAATAGATTGATAGCGAACAGTGTTACCTAGAAACGCTAAATCATCTCCCCCCAAACAGTAGGAATTTTGCTATTGCCTTGCATTTGATTGGCGGAGACAAAACCCAGTAGATGTATGTGCCCGGGAAATCCTGTTAACTTCCATCCCGCATAGTTGAAATTACCGCCGTATTTTGGATCTGCGAGAAAGCCCATTATGGTGTGGGCCCAAATCGTATCAAAGACCACTTTGGGAACTATAGCGGACTGTTCCCACCCATTAATATACCCGTTCTGTAAACTCGTAATGAACGCATCTTGTAAAGAAATATTTAATTGATCGAAGCTTCTGCGATGTTGTGAAAAGCAACATTGATGTATTTCTTTAAGTACTGCGCGGTAGAAAGACAACAAACCCTTATCGTTTGCCAGCATTGTGTCTATGAAATTAACACAGCGGGCTTCGGTGGCTCCTGGAGTGTCGTCTGTAGGAATGATACGGCCCGATATGGCTTCGAGGGTATTCCATTCGCTGCTGGTCAGCGTTTGCTGGTTGGTGTCAGGTGTGGCTTCTGCAAAGCTTGACAGGGGATAAAATATCGCTGGTGTTAGGCCTGCGTAGATACCCGTTTTTACAAAACTCCGCCGACTAGGGTGCATGATTATTCCTCTAAAGGTTACGCAGTTTGGCCTGGCGAATAAAATAGTCCGCTACCCTGTACGCATTAGCGAGGATGGTTAGCGTGGGATTGTATCCGCCAGAGGTGGGAAAGAAGCTGGAATCAACAACCCACAAATTTTCCACCTCATGAGTTTGGTTCCACTTATTGAGAACTGAGGTTGCGGGATCATTACCCATCCTACAGGTGCCCATTATGTGCGTTGACTCACCACGGGCTTCGCTTGCATCAAGTGCCCAAATCTTTTCCGCACCTGCCGCTTTTGCAATAGTGATCATCTGGCGGTCCATATGGTTACGCAGCTTGAGATCGTTGTCATGACGCGTGTGGGTGAGGCGAGGCACTGGGATACCAAAACGGTCTTTAGTATCAGGATCAAGATCGATTTTGTTTGTCAGTACTGGCAAATCTTCAGACGGTGAAAAAAGGCCGACTCGGTTACTAAAACCGGCAACAATCTTTTTAAGCTCAGCTCCCCATACGTTACTTTCCTCGTGCAGCTGCGGCACCAAGAGTACTAACGATTGGAGAAGTTGCGGGTGATTCGAGAATTGCCCCGCCGCGAATAAAACCTCTGGAAGAATCGCTGGCATGAAAATTATCAATTGCGACCATACCAGAGGGACCCAAGGCGCCATGCTGTGGTGAGCTCATTTCGAACTGCACCATCGAAACGATATGAAACATGATGTTGCGCCCAACCATATCATTATTGTTGGCAATGCCATTGGGGAATTTTGCGGATTGAGATAATTTTAGAAGTTGTGCTGAGCCTATAGAATGACAAGCAACGACGATTTGTTTGGCGAAAACTTCCCGGGTATCTCCGTTAGAGTCGAAATACAGAACACTTTTAGCCTTGCCCTGAGCGTTAACGGTAATTTCATACGCTAGACTATGTGTCCTGAGATCTAGGTTTCCGCTGCTCAGTGCGCGCGGTATAGAAATGGCAAAGGTTGAAGCTTTTGCGTTTATCGGGCATCCATAATAACCGCACATACCTGCATTCATGCACGCCGCTCGCCCACCATAGGGTTGCGAATTGATTGCAGTGGGAGTTGAAAAAACGTCCAGCCCCAGTTTTCTTGCTGCTTTGGCGATAGTGAACGAACTTGTGCGATACGGATGTGACGGATTTGGATATGGGGATTTCATCGGTGCCCCCCAAGGATTTTCGCCTGCGTTACCCGCAACTCCAAACGCTGCTTCGGCCTTTTGATAGTATGGCTCAAGTTCTTGATAGTCGAAGGGCCAGTCGGCGAGATTGGCTCCCTTGAGGGGGCCTTCGGTTGAAAGAACCTTTAGCTCATCGGGACGAAAACGCCATGCTGCCCCGTGCCAGTGAGTAGTTCCACCCCCCACTCCGTGAGCCACAGAAGTGTAATGCCCTGGGATTGCCTTGGAATTTTCGTTTGCTCTGAAAGACTCGAGGAAGTCTGGTGCCCACAACTGTTGTTTTCGAATTTGGCTGGACAATTCATCGTGTTCCAGGAATTCAGAGTTAGCCCACATTTTACCGCGTTCTAACGCGACAACTTTAAAACCAGAGGATGTCAGTTCATCGATCATAACGCCGCCCCCGGCTCCTGTGCCGATGACACAGACATCGAATATCTCAGTTTTTGACATGACTTTGTTGGACCACTAGTCGCACTCACTGATTATGTTGGCGGGAACTACGCGCGATACACACGCCTTTACAAGCATGATATGCACTTGCTGGCTACCGATCTTGAACAATCATGCCAACAGTACACGCCAAGAAGGAATGCGGCGCGATCGTTCAAGTCAGGCTGCGGGTAAATAGTTAGACTCGTCACCCATTCAAATCAGATGGGCCTCATCCGTCGAGGGTTTACCAAATGCTCACTAAGCAACAAGCGCGAAACTGGCCTCAACCACTGTACCCAGACTTTTCCGAAAGTGAATATGAAGATCGAGTTCGGTGTGCAAAAGGCCATATGGAATCGGCAAAGCTCGACATTCTAGTTTTGTTTGTGGGATGAAGCCAATATCCGCTATTTTTCTGGATTTCATAATTTGCATTGGCCGCCTAGAACATTGCAATGTGCCGTGCTGCTTATTCCACTGGAGGGCGAGCCAGTGATTATTATCCCGGATTTCTTTTCCGGGGTTGTTGAAGGATATACGTACCTTTCAAATATTCTGTTACAGAGCATGCCGCACGCCACCGCTAACATTAGAAATCTCCCGGTGTTAGTGGCAGATGCGGTAAAGAGCCTGGGCTGTGCACAAGGTAGAATTGGCATTGAGAGTGGCCATCAGGGAGGTATGTCTATTCCCAGGCCAATTAATGACATTGACTTATTTCGTTCAAGTTTGGCAGATGCAAAATTTGTAGCGGCAGCAGATGTCATCTGGCGATGCCGAGTTATAAAGTCTGAGGCAGAAGTCAAATCATTGAAGATTGCCACTCAGGCTGTGGTCAAAGCCTATGGCGAACTTGTTGAGAACTTCCATATTGGCATGACGGAGAAGGACCTTAGCTTGGCGGTCAGGAAGTCTATTCTTGACCATACAGACGACTGCGTAGCCCCCTTTATAATCTCGTCAAGTCGGCAAATACCCATGGCGGATGTTGTTGCCAGCGCGGATGTTAAGTTAAGTGCTGGTGACAGAGTCATTC
The DNA here is from genome assembly GCA_013151695.1 of Gammaproteobacteria bacterium. Lineage (GTDB taxonomy): Bacteria > Pseudomonadota > Gammaproteobacteria > Pseudomonadales > Azotimanducaceae > UBA4421. Next base: position 503 of record JAADHW010000087.1, on the reverse strand, counting down.
TGGAGCCACTCCCGACACACAAGGGCTATTGGGGTAGTTGCTGTCGTGTATTGAACGTCGGGCCGCTGTCGGATGAGGCCTTGCGCCAGGATGAATACATCGATTCACTGCAGGAATATGCCATTGGTCTGGTTAAGCCCGGTGTGAAAACGGGTGATCTCATGGATGCCATTTTAGAGCGTACTCGCAGCGATGGAGAGTTGGACTATTTACTTGATATGGCGGGTCACGGTGTGGGTTTGAACTTTCAAGAACCGCCGGCAATTGCGGTTGGGGAAGAAAGTCTTATTGAAGAAGGGATGGTATTAGCCATTGAGTGCTGGGCGTTGGATATGCAACGTTCCGGGGCTTATTGCTACGCTGTCGAAGACTACGTGGTAGTGACCGACTCTGGCTGTGAAGTGTTTCCGGAATTTCCAAAGGATATTCGGTGTCTTCCAATTTAGCGGATGGGTTGCGTTGGTAAACTATCGATCAATAGATTCTCAAGCGTGAGTTAATAG
>JAADHW010000240.1 GCA_013151695.1 Gammaproteobacteria bacterium | reverse complement strand
GGTGAGTGGCAAAACCTCGCAAACAAGCGGCGAAATATTGCACGTCGCAACAACCTCGACTATGGCTCACCGAGCGAACCAGGTCACCAAAATCCCACGCCCAATGCCCATACATCGCCGTATCAAAATCAATCACGGCAATGACCCGATCAGACGCTTCCTGAAATAGAAGATTGTTGACCTTACAATCTCCATGGATGTGGGTATTCACCCCGCATAGTTGATCTGCAAGATAAGAGTGCCTCTCAACAATATCTAGCAGCTCCTTTGGCGCCTTGCCCGCAACTTCAGAAAACCGCTCAAGATAGTGTGGCAGTTGCAAAAAGCCTTCTATGGGGGTTTTAAACCGAGCACCGTTTAGTTGAGCCAAGCTATGTTGCAACGCACCGAAGGCAACCCCGGCCGCTTGCGCCTGTGTGATATTCTCTACCGGGTCCACTACCCGTGTGCCGCTAACATAAGACCAAACACGCCACAGCGCACCACTCACACGTACACTCGGCATACCTTCTAGTGTCACCTTAAGCTCGGGCACCACGTACATTGACTGCTCACGCCAGCACTCTAACAGCCGAGCTGTCTGCAGCATCACTAAGTCTCCGTCTTTGAAAACATACTCATTGATGTTCTGTAGCACGAATACGCCTTCACCAACTTCTACCCGATAAGTTGCATGTATGTGACCCTCACCAAGCGCGACCACGTGAGCCCTGCCATAGTCGGCAAACCAATGTGCTAACACAGACTCTAACGACACGTTTCGGACCCAGCCTGCAGCCTTTTGAGAAGATGGGGAATTGGCGCCAGTAGATATTCACCTACTGGAACATAAAGTTCTAACAGCCCGTTACGGTATGCTTTACGATCTAGCCTTCCAGACAGGTACTGACAAACCAGCTTACCCAACAAACTTAAATGCTCGATAGCTTGCGTGATGTCTTGCGGCCAATTTTGCGATGACAATGCCTGCCATACCTGCGCCTTCTGCAACAATTGCTTTTCGCTCACCGACACCAAACCTCGTGCATCCAGGCTCTCCGGAGAAATGAAATCTACAATACGGTTCAGCGGCGTATGCATATTATAAGGCCTCGCTTGAGGCATCTCGTTACCCGAAAGCCTGGCTCGCAAGGCACGCTCACCTAACAGGCGGGCATACCATTTAACTGGTTCCAACATTTTCACAATATCGATATCGTCCCCAGCAAGGCCGATATTTCGTAACGCCTTTGATTGATTCTGTTCTAGCTGGATTGCGGGTAACGCCAAAAAATCAGTCATACGTGTGTACAGGCTATCTACATCCTTCACCTGCGCCGGCGACCAAAGACGCTCCGCCACGGCCGGCAGACGCGACCACAGTCGAGTTTCAAGTGTTGCCTCGTCTACCAATTCTGACCACAAACAAGCTTCACCACCAATAACCTGGCCTGTGCCATGATGATGATCAATAGCACTATCACGCCAACGGCGAGTCCATTCAATCCCTTCCGACACATGTGCCAATTGCAGATCTAGCTGCATTTTGTCCTCCAATGCGAGCAAATCTATTTGGCTGCCTTCGGGATCAAAGGCGTAGTACATTTCAGCGGAGTAGAACAAATCTAAGTAGTAGGGAGCTGACACAAGGCAGTCTAGAGACCGCGCCAACACTTCATCTCTAGTGGTTACTCCGCGCCAGTTTTGCACCACCATCTGTGGCATGTCTGGATGCAAAACTTCATCCCACCCCACTACCGTTTTACCAAGCGATCGAGCAATTTCGCAGACACGATGATTAAAGTAATTTTGCACAGCTTTCACATCTTTCAGTTGATGGGCCTGCATCAGCTCCGCCACACTTGAGTCAGCTACCCACCACGCGGGATGGACTTCGTCACCACCAATGTGCAGATACTCATCTGTGAAAACCTCTGCGACTTCTGTAAACAGGTCAGACAATACGCGGTAGGTATTTTCGTCTGCCGGATTAAGACAAGCTTGGTGAACACCAAAGCGTTGAGTGGCGCTAACTTGTTGCATACCCCAAGCGGGGTATGACACCAACCAGGTATTAACATGCCCCGGCACATCTATCTCTGGCACCACTCTAACACCTCGATCTGCCGCGTACGCAACCAGGTTTTTCAACATTTGTTTGGAATAGCTTTGCGGCGAAGCCAACTTAGGAAATTTATCACTGTTGAAGCGAAACGCTTGATCATCACTCAAGTGCAAATGCAGGACATTGAGCTTCAGCAAACTCAGGCCTTCAACAACACGTGCCAACAAGTCTATCGACATAAAATGTCGAGCCACGTCTATTAGCACACCCCGCCATGCAAAACGGGGACAGTCCTTTATCTCATTCACTTTAGCCAGCGCATCGACCTGACCGAGTTGGTGCAATGTCGTGACTGCATGCAGCCCACCCCAAGTGGTTGCTGCACGAACGTTAAAGCCGCCAGCCCGTCGTGTTATCGTATAGGACTCATCATCTCCAAAACTGGGTTGCCCAGAGAAAACCTGCATAATCTCGAAACTCAGTTCGCCGCAGCACACATCACAAAGTAAATTCGCGGCTCGCGAACCCACTCTTTCATCTACTTTCGACAACCAAACCATTGCGCTGGGTGAAAATGCAGCGAACTGAGGGTTCTCGCCATACACGCTGTGCCTAGGCAATGGCAGGCAGTACTCGTCAAGCCGCATATAGTTTCCTTAGAAATCGGCCCATGTGCTGATCAGATCTTTGTAGGGGGATGGCGTCTTTATGAAACCACTGGACGGTGTGAAATTCTGACTGATCAAAGCTCATTACCTGTTCGCGATTTCCTTTTAACACATACCAAAGTGACACATCGGTATGACCTGCGGTTTTGCCGACCGTTAGCGTATTGGTGAGAAACAGCGGGCCATCAAATAGAAACACGGCATCAATACAAAGTTCTTCTTTTGCCTCACGCAGCACCGTGTCACGCGGATGTTCTCCAGGCTCAACATGACCCCCAGTAGGCAACCAGAGCTCTGCATTGATATGATCAACAAGCAATAGGTAATCGCCTTCGACCACAACGAAGTAGGCGATCAGGTGCTGCGGTGGTGTTGCCGGTTTTTCAAGCCGACAAAGCTCAATGTCTGACGCGATCCAAGACAATGTGTCTTTCTGTGTTCGCGCTTCTAGCTCATCCAATGGCTGTATGAGCGACACTTCATGGTGAATCTTTTCCCTCATCACCTCACTGTACAAATCCCAGCTGTATCGGGCAAGCCACCCTGTTGTCTACGGTCCCCAGGCGTGACAACATCGCCGTCACAATCTTAGGCTATGAGGCTCCATTGGAGATCAAACAACGCATGCAGGCCGTCCTCGATGCAGAGGCCAAAGCCATTGCAGCCATCGATATCACTGATGAATTTGTACGCGCAGTGAAGGTCCTACAACAATGTAAAGGTAAGGTACTCACTACCGGCATAGGCAAGGCGGGCTATATCGCCAAGAAATTTGCTGCAACATTGTGCTCTACCGCAACACCGGCAGATTTCATTCACCCGGCAGAAGCCGCCCACGGCGACTTGGGATTGATAGGCGCTCAAGATGTGTTGATCGCTTTTTCAACCAGCGGCAAGAGTCGTGAGGTAGTGGAGATACTCGAAATGTCACGACACCTGGGTGTTGAGACCATTATCGGCGTCACTTCGCACCCCCAATCCGATCTTCGCGACCTGTCTGATTTCGTCTTGGACATGGGTATCATTGAAGAGCCTTGCCCTCTGGGACTCACACCAAGCGCCTCGATGGCGGTCATGCTAGCCATCACAGATGCGATCGCACTTTCGTTGTTAGAGCAAAAAGGCGTCACCAGAGAAGACTATGGGCTGCGGCATCATGGCGGCTACTTGGGTCGCGTAGCCCGCACCGATAACGAGCCTCACTAATAGGGAGTCGAGTGTTCAACCTAGTCTTGCAGTGCTGCGATAATCGCTTGCTCTTGTTCGGCCGACGTCCATACGGCACCGGTAGCTTCGCTAATGGCCAAGCCGACCATATTGACCTTTGTACGTTCGTCCTCTGACTGGAGTATTGACAGACGTTTACCTACTCTGGATTGCCAATAGCGGACTTCTTCGTTCGACAAACACCCCAAATCCAGCAAATCAAAGCGACAGCGGCCTCTCGATTTATCAATAATCCAACGCTCAGCAACCATGCGATCCCGCGACACCTGCCCTTCCACGGGCAGCCGCAAGGGCAGCTGAGATCGAAACGCATAACCGTTCAAGTAGCGGCTTTCATCAAACGAACAATCGACACCCTCATCGATACCGTTTTCTTCGGCGCTTAAACAAATTCGCGCCTCTTCTTCAAGGTCGCGCAGCGTCTGATGCACGTAGTCCTGGAGCTTTTCCAAATACAAAATTGCGGCGTTTACTGTGTCGATCGCCGGCACCATGGGCACGGTCGAAAACTTGCCATCTTCGAATTCGATCGAGGCGAACAGTGACGGGTTTTCGAGTATGAGTTCCATTTCGTCATAAATAGAATTGTAGTCGCCCCACAGTCCAGCCAGCTGCTCAAATTCCCCGACAGCACCACGTAGTTCCTGGTTCTGTGGCCAGTTAGGCAGCGACTCATAAGGCGATATCGCCATTCGAAAATCCTTGGGTGCCTCGTATGCAGAATTCGACAAGGTCTCCAACTTTGCTTCGAGCTCAGCCTGATCCTTTGGGATAGCGTCGCCGCGACCGCCCACCAGGAAAACCGACATTGACCTATCGAGACTCGAGGCCTTGGACGCAGACCCGGCATGCATAGCGCCGGATACCGTTACACCGTAACCCCCGGCAGACACTTCCGCACTCACGGTCTGCTTCTCACTTCTCGTCTTCGTGTGAATTGAGATGACGGCGGTGAGCCGCGCACCAGAGTAGATTGCAGACACGTAACCGTTGCCGCACTGTCTGAGAAAGTCTTCCGGTTTTCGAGCAAGTCGTTCGGCGGCGGGCGTTAGCCTGATGGCGTATTGCAAATTGGACGAGGCTGCAGCAACCCCCTCCGGAGGCACGTACGGGCCAGCGTATCGCACGCCGTTGTCGACGCTGGCGTCGAGCACGAAGGTGGTACTCGTGCCGCTGATATTGAGATTCTTCGCGAAACTGGCCTTACCGCTGGCGTTAAACCCCATCACCTGCACACTGGCCTCAGCCGACATACCCATACTCTTCATGACTTCGTACGTATCGTTGACCTCGGTCATATTCATCGTACGAGTTTGTGCCGGTTCTTCAGACGCCGTGAACTCGATGCACTGATTAGGCAACGGCGCGGAATCGTACATGTTGTAACCCCACCCCAGACCAATGCCGGTTACTGGCACCTCGATAATCTCGGTTTGCGATTGATGCGAAGGTGCCGGCAGTCCGCCGGGTTTCGAACTACCCTTACCGCTCTCGTTACCTTCATGGGTGTCGGTGTTGGGTGATTGTGAACACCCTGTGATCAGGGTGCACAAAAGAGCGATCGCTATTGGCCGGGATAATTGCATTGCACGTTGTCGCCGTTTCGTGAGCGGCCAGGTTAGTCGCCGCGATGCAGGGTTGCAAGGTGCTGTCCGCGTTCAGAACATGTGAGACAAATCAAGCAGCCTTGAGTTGTTGAACATATTCGTTTGGAGTGAGTAGGTCCAGTGATTGATGAGGGCGATAGTCATTGTAAAACTGTAGGTATTGTTTGAGTGCTTTGTTGATGGCCGCAATCGTTAAAGCACCCTGATAAAACGGATAGAACTCACCACGTGACGTGCCATTTGCACACTCTACACAGCCGTTGTATTGCGGCCGTTTAGGCGGCAGCACATACACAGGAATATTGAGCTTGGCACACTCAGATTCAAACTCCGCCATGAACTCACTACCACCATCGACTTGGATTGATCGAACCCAAAACGGCAGACCGCTGATCAGCGTGTGAAGAAAGTCATGTGGTCAATCTGGATCATCTCCCCAGGATGTTGTGCTTTCATCTGGTACTTCCAGCGTTTGGCATGGCTGCTGGTAAAATAGCGCCTGCGCTTGGCTTTGGTACGACCGTAGAAGAAAGCACACGGTTGGATACGTCCAAGTCGAACGGCTTTGGCCAGGATACGACCCACGCTCGAGATGCTCAACTTGAAGTCGCTATCGCGTGTGAGCATGCGCCAAAGGGGCAAATTACCCCAGGCTGGATATTGACGGCGCAGATGTAGAACTTGCTGTTGATGATATCGAGTCCTCGCGGCTTGTCGGCCTCTGTGAGGTTGACGACTGCGTGAACAAAGTCCTTTAAGGCCACGTTCATGGAAGCGTTTTTGCCACCGATAGTAAGTTGCCCTAGACCATTGGATGATGCCAAGGGCAATCTCTTGAGGGACACCGTGTTCGCGCAGAGTGCGATAATGGTCGAGTTTTTTACCTCGCTCGAAGGCTTCTTTGGGTGTGGTGTCATCCACCACCCAACTACGGTACGCTTTGATGCGCAGAAATTTGATCTACATGTTCAGGTCCTCTTCATTTTTTAGTCGCAACAAAGACTACCTGAAACCGCGCAAAGCGGGCCCCATTCACTTTGTGGAGCCTCACTTTGCGCTCCTAAAACGTCTCACTTCTTTCTGAACTTACACACATTACCGTGGAACGGCCGTTTATTTTCTGACATGCCCAGTAGCTGAGGGAAAACTGTTGCAGGGTCGGCAGGTTTGAATCGATTGTCTACACACCTTCATTTCCATACAATATTGTAATACAATTATGTTTGATTGCAGAGTATGAAACAGCCTTTCTCTGACTGCAAATGTAATTGAACACCGGTTATGGCCATTCACTGCCAGATCGCTGTATCAACACTTTACGAAGGAGACACTCACATAATGAATCAGAAAACGGATGAATTAGACAACTATTCACAGGCAGGTGCCAAGATTACACCACAGGGAGAAGATGGTGGCTTCCATCAATCCTGGTATCCCATTGCTCTGGCGGATGAAATTAAACCAGGTGAAGTGCAAGGTATCGATTTTCTCGACGGAAGAGTCATTCTTTATCGCGGGGAAAGCGGCAAACCTTATGTAAGCAGTGCTTTTTGTCGGCACGTTGGTGCTGATTTAAGTGTAGGGAAGGTAATGGGGGAGAATATTCGCTGTGCTTTTCATCACTGGAGTTATGACGTAACAGGCAAGTGTACACATATCCCCGCTGGAGATGACATTCCCGATAACGCCCGTCTATTTGTCTTTCCCACTGTAGAGAAACTGGGAATAATCTGGGTTTTTAATGGTGAGAAAGCATTATTTGACCCACCCTATTTTGATGGACTTGAGGATGAAGAACTCGAGTTCAAAAGCTCTTTTCTTATTGACCTGCCTCAGGATCCCTGGGTATTGCTTTCCAATTCTCATGATTTCCAGCATCTCGAAGCCCTTCATGATCTGATCATCCATTCCGAACCAAGCGATATTCGACAACCGGATCCCTATCACATGGAAGCAGATATTATTTTTGAAGACAAAAATTTTGGGCGCATGGAGCAATTCCAGCGAATCTTCGGCACCAATATCCTGACCCTCACCGGGACCATGCAAGGACAAACCATGTGCACTCTGTTCGGTGGTAAACCCGAACCAGGTAACAAAACACGAGGCTTTATGTGTACAGCTACCCGCAAGGGAGATGGCACACCCGAAGATGAAACTCGTGTACAGATGGTACTTGAGATGGGCGAGGCATTTTTCCGTAGCCTATCGGAAGATGATGATCCGATAATGCGGGTGGCACGATTCAGAAATGACAATCTCAGCAGCTCAGACTGGGCGCTGGCGAAATATTTTGAGTATGTCCGCACCTTTCCTCGCGCACACCCATCAAAAAACTTTATTACCTGAATCAAACTCTATTCTTTCGATAAGGAGAACAATATGGCCTGGTATCATTTTATTGCGTATTTCTTTGCTGGCGCCTTGCTTAGCAATGCAGTTCCCCATTATGTGATGGCGGCATGTGGACGAAAATTTCCGACACCCTTTGCCAAGCCGCCAGGCAAGGGTGAGTCATCACCTATGGTAAATAGTATCTGGGGGCTGGCCAATTTCACTGTGGGTTTTCTACTCTTGCAGGTGGGGCAATTCTCCATCGGATTGAACTTGGGCACGCTCACGATGGCATTGGGTGTTGTCCTGATGAGTATCATGTTGGCAAAACATTTTGGCGGGCTTTACGCTAGTTAGCATTTGCTCACATGCAGGCCAACACAATATAACCTGAGAGCAAAGCCTTCCCTGTCGGTTTATTAGCAGAAAAGGCGATGAGCCTCCATATATTAGCGCTTATTGTAATACAATATTGTATTACCATATAATTTAACCTAGACTTTGTCCGTACTGATTTTGAAGGCAACGAAATAATGCAAGTAGCACATTTGAACAAAGTTGAATGGTTTGGTCAGGTTGGTCATCGGGAAGGCGGTGTCGATTTCAAACGTTTGCTTCAGGGCGAAGAAATGACCCCCAATAACTTTGAGTTTAACCTGGCCCGAGTGGACGAAAGTTACACCACACCACGCCATCGCCACAATTTCGATCAGGTGAGGTTTGTCTTTGAGGGATCCTTTGGTTTTTCTCGTGACCAGACGCAAAATGCCGGCACAGTCGGTTACTTTCCGGAAGGTACTTATTATCAGCAAATGGCGGATGGGCCTTCTCAAACAGTACTATTACAGTGCGCCAGTGCCAGCCTTGCACCCTATGTCAGCTTTCCAAAACTGCGCCAGATTGTGGCCAACATGATAGATAACGGCACGGGTGAGTTTAACAATGGTGTCTTCACCACCGTGAATGACGGCAAAAAGGTGAACAGAGACGGTTATGAGGCAATTTGGGAGCAGGCAACAGGGCAAAAAATTTCCTATCCTCGTCCCCGCTTTGATAATCCGATAATAATGCAAACCGATAATTTCCAGTATCTGGATATCGCTGGGGCAGCAGGTGTTCAACGCAAGGTACTGGGATCATTCGGTGAACGCAGACTGACCATTGGCTTCCTGCGTTTCGATGCAGGTGCGACGATGGAACTGGATGGTAAGAATTCAGGGGCACATTTATTCTATGTCCTTACTGGCGAAGGTGAAATAAAAGGACAGCCCTGCGAGCCAGGCTCCGCTATTCATATCACAGACGATGAAGCAGTATCGTTTTCTGCCAGGACTGCAAGCGAGATTTACTATTTGCGCCTGCCCAGCCGCATCCCAACGTAGCCAATTCGATTGAGTGGGTGATCACTGCGAAGTAGAACCCCATCGTTACTGACACATCTGTAGTAGATAAGTAGTAGATCTCGATAATTACCAGGCACAATTAAAAAGCCTATTGAAAGTAGTAGCGAACACTCATGCCATACTCACGGCCTCTGGCCCAGTAGTTCACCCGTTCTGCACCGCCCGGGACAAAGAGATCATTGTAGTACACTTCATCGGTCAGGTTGTTGCCAAAAGCAGATATCTCCCATCTACCATCGCTGCTCAATAAACTGGCTCGTGCATCCAACAAACCGAGTGAGTCTTCGAGCGCCAATGGATTGTTATCAGCATTGTGATTGATTTTATCTCGCCAGGCGTAGGCCAAACGTAAATTCAGGTCACCTATTGAAACAGGATGGGTATAGTTGGCGGCGAAATGAAAAGTCCATTCGGGTGTCTTGCGTAACTGCGCCCCTTCCATCACTCCGCTGGCGGCAGAATCCGCCGCAGAAATATTCTTGATCTCTGCCTTGGTATAACCAACGCTACTACTCAATTGCCATTGCGGGTGAGGAACAAGAGTGAATTCAGCTTCACCGCCCCAGGTTTCAGCCGCTGCTGCATTCAATAGAAATACCGAGAAGCCACCTGTCGCCGTCGCAAGCACCGTCTGAATATGCAGGTTTTTGTAATCATTGTAATAAAA
>JAADHW010000072.1 GCA_013151695.1 Gammaproteobacteria bacterium | reverse complement strand
TTAATCGCGGTTTGAGTCTTTTAGATTTAATCGAGGAAGGAAATCTAGGGTTAATGCATGCTGTAGAGAAGTTCGATCCAGAACGTGGATTTCGATTTTCTACCTACGCCACTTGGTGGATTCGTCAGGCAATCGAGCGTGCTATCATGAATCAAACGCGTACCATCCGTTTGCCAGTTCATGTGGTTAAGGAAATGAACTACTACCTACGCGCGGCACGAGAGTTATCGCAAAAATTAGATCACGAACCTAGCCCTGATGAGATTGCCGCTCTGATAGATAAACCAGTTGATGTGGTACGCCGCATGCTGAAGCTCAGTGAGCGTGTGGATTCGATAGATGCGGTCCGTGATGTCCATGATCGCAGTCCATTGGAAATGATTGCGGATGAAAATTCGCCGGACCCAGCGGTACAAATTCAGCGTACAGATATGTTTAAGAAGCTAGACCTGTTGTTGAATGATCTTTCGGACAAACACCAAGAAGTGATCAGTCGCCGATTCGGGCTGCGTGGCCACTCGCGCGCGACGTTGGAAGAAGTTGGCACAGAAATTGGGTTAACCCGCGAGCGCGTTCGACAGATTCAGGTAGAAGGTTTGAATCGACTGCGTCGCTCGCTAGAAGACCAGGGCCTGAATCCAGAACAGATTTTTAGCCAGTAGCGGCAGCCTATCGCTCTAGCAGAGCTAGCTTATTGGGCTTGCCGTCCCACTCATCAACATCTTCAGGTGGATCTTGCTTCTCCGTGATGTTTGGCCAAGTTTCGGCTAACTCTGCATTCAGCTCTAAGAACGGCTGTTGATCTTCAGGTAGTTCATCTTCTGAGAAGATGGCTTTCGCAGGGCATTCTGGTTCGCAAAGTGCACAATCTATACACTCATCTGGATGGATAACGAGCATGTTTGGACCTTCGTAGAAGCAATCTACAGGGCAAACTTCTACACAATCCGTGTGCTTGCACTTGATACAATTATCGCCGACAACGAATGTCATAACCTTCTCTATTGCAGAAAATGGGGCGCTATTCTAGCGAATGTCTCGCTGCTGTCGAGTGCCAAATACAGGGCTGAAATATCACGCTGATGTTAGCGGCCCATCATTCCTAACTTGTTGGACCACTAGTTTTCGTCTGGCTGGGTGGGATTGCCTAACATCGACTTGAGTTCATAGAGTAGATGTTGCGCCTCTCTTGGGCTCAATGTGTCTGGATCGATGTTGCGCAGATTGTCCTCTATCGCAGACGTGAACGCGGCTAAGGGTTGAGTTGGTTGAGTCCCAGGTGGAGTAATGGCAAACATGTCCACTTGATGAGGATCGATAGCGGAGCGTTCGAAACTATCTAAGCGCTGCTGGGCTACCTTGAGCACCTGGGGTGGAATGCCTGCGAGTTTAGCTACTGCGATTCCGTAACTCTGGCTTGCCGGACCGGGTTCGACTTGGAATAGAAAAACCACATCACCTTGGTATTGAGTAGCGCTCATATGAACATTGCCGACATTGGCGCAAGTATCTGGTAGGGCGGTGAGTTCGAAATAGTGGGTTGCAAAAAGTGTCATCGCCGCAGATTCATCGGCGATATGCTGTGCACAGGCCCAAGCGAGCGCAAGTCCATCGAAAGTACTTGTGCCTCGGCCAATCTCATCTAACAACACTAAGCTGCTTGGCGTTGCATTGTGCAGGATATAGGCTGTTTCGGTCATCTCGACCATGAAGGTGGAACGTCCTCCTGCCAGGTCGTCAGCAGCGCCGATGCGGGTGAATATTCGATCGATGGGTCCCAACTCAGCGTGGCTCGCAGGCACGTAACTGCCACAGTAGGCTAACAAGCAGATCACCGCCGTTTGACGCATAAAGGTAGATTTACCCCCCATGTTTGGGCCCGTTAAAATGAGCATCGTGTGCGGCTCACCCAGGCGTAAATCGTTGCTAATAAACGGCTGCGTGCTGGCCGCCTTGACAACCGGATGCCAGCCGCCGTCTATGTTGAGCGTGTTGTGTTGTACAAATATGGGTGGGCTGAAGCCTAAGGCATCAGCGCGCTCTGCAAAGCACCCCAGCACATCTATTGTCGCCAATGCATCCACACAGGTGCGTAACGGTAACAACTGTTCGGCAACCTGCTCTAACAAGAGTTCATAGAGTGCTTTTTCTAGTCGCAACGCCTTACTTTGGCTAGCGAGGGCTTCTTCTTCGAACTGTTTTAGTTCAGGGGTGATGTAGCGTTCGGCATTTTTCAGTGTTTGTCGGCGAACGTACTGCGCAGGTATATCACCACCTGCTGCCTTGCTTGTTTCAATATAGTAGCCGTGGACACGGTTGTAGCCGACTTTGAGGGTGTGAATACCTGTTCGTTTACGTTCCTGTATTTCAAGCGCTGCTAACCATTGAGCAGAGTTCTCTGTAAGACCTTTCAGCCGGTCTAGTTCTGTGTCATATCCCATGGCCATAAAACCGCCATCGCGAATAGTGGCCGGTGGCTCTTCGACTATTGCGCGTTCCAGTAGAGTGGTTAACTTTGAAAAATCTGGTAGTGCACTTTTCAAACGCTGGTTGAGGCTACCTTCGATATTTGCCAAGCCCGCATGTAGTGCGGGCAGTTTGATCAATGCGTGACGCAGTCGTCTAAGATCCCGAGGATTTGCAGAGCGAAGACCAATTCTAGTGAGAATGCGTTCCAGGTCACCGATGCCATCTAACAGCTCTCGGGTTGTTGCGTGCGCTTGGCTAGACAGCGCCGTGTTGAGCCAAAACTGCCGCTCCAACACCTCAGACTGACTGCGCAATGGCGCGTTCAACCAACGCTTCAACATGCGTGCACCCATAGGCGTCAAAGTAGTATTCATGAGCGCAAACAAGGTGTGATCGCCCGCGCCATTTACGCGCTGGTCTATCTCTAAATTGCGCCGAGTTTGGCTGTCTAGGCCAATGGTTGTGTTGTTTTCCACCAGCCGAATTTGCTGAATAAATTCGAGAGGTTGGCACTGAGTTGCTTTGCCGTATGCTAACGCGGCACTGGCTGCAGCGATGCCAGGGTCACTGGCTTGTAGCTGTGTCAGTGCACTGACATCGTGGTTGAAGTGTTGATTTAGGTTAAGGAGCCCACTGTAGCCATCAAATTGAGAATCGCCAAGCGTACGAACAATGAAATGTGCTTCGCTCGCGTGAGCATGCAGCAACAGCTTAAGCTCATCGTCTGCGCTTGCGCTGATGAGCACTTCGCTGGGTTTTGTTTGGCCTAACCAGTCGAACAGTTCTGCCTGGGTGCTTACCTGCAACAAATCTATATAGCTGCTGGTGAGACTCAACTGTGCAGCACCGATGGTGCCTTTGTCGCTTGAAGTTTGAATCGCTACTAAGGAGCTGTCAGCGTTGCCTTCAAGTAACGCATCATCGGTTAACGTGCCCGGTGTGATGATACGTTTTACTTGACGATCTACTGGTCCTTTAGAGGTAGCTGGGTCTCCAACTTGCTCGCATATAGCAACACTGCGGCCTTGTTTAACCAGGCGAGCTAGGTAATTTTCCGCGGCGTGGAAAGGGACCCCACACATTGGAATAGGTTGTCCGGCACTCTTGCCTCTGGCGGTGAGGGTGATGTTCAATAGTTGCGAGGCGAGTTTGGCATCTTCAAAAAACAGTTCGTAAAAATCGCCCATGCGATAAAACAGCAGCTCTTCTGCATGCTGCGCCTTGATGGCGAGATACTGCTTCATCATTGGTGTATGCGCAGTGTGTGTTTGTTCGCTATGGGTGGCAACCATGGAGGTGCTTCTAATGTCTTTCAAGTGTGCTGATACGCAGTGAACTACAGTCTGGAAAGCGGAGTCAACTTAAGCATTAGAATAATCGCTTAACGGCGGATTTATGCAGCACCAGATGTGAGATTTTGACGATCAGGCGTTGCAATCGACTACTGAATGGATATACAGTAGTGGCATCGTATAGGACGTCACCAAGGAATCAACATGGCTCGATATAAAGCGGGAAATAGAACAGATAGCAAGGCAGGAAGCAAGTTAGCAGACAAGGTGGAAAGCAAGCTAGATCGAGACACAGACGATTCAGAACGCGATCGTGCACTTACCGCGGCTCTTGCGCAAATTGAGCGTCAGTTTGGCAAAGGTTCAATGATGCGTCTCGGTGACCAAGAACAATTGGCTATCCCGGTCATTTCCACCGGGTCCCTAGGCTTAGATGTCGCCTTAGGCATTGGTGGTTTACCAAAGGGCCGCGTGGTGGAAATTTATGGTCCAGAATCATCAGGTAAAACCACGCTAGCCTTGCAAGTGATTGCAGAAGCGCAGAAGGCAGGGGGTACGTGTGCGTTCATCGATGCGGAACATGCGTTGGATCCAATCTATGCCCAAGCCCTAGGGGTTGATACAGATGAACTTTTGGTCTCTCAGCCAGATACCGGTGAACAGGCGCTTGAAATTTGTGACATGTTGGTGCGATCAGGTGCAATTGATGTGGTGGTCATTGACTCTGTTGCAGCACTTACACCGAAAGCTGAAATCGAAGGTGAAATGGGTGATACCCATGTCGGTTTGCAAGCTCGACTCATGAGCCAAGCGCTACGCAAAATGACCGGCAATATCAAAAATTCCAATACTTTGGTCGTCTTTATCAACCAAATTCGTATGAAAATTGGCGTCATGTTCGGCTCCCCGGAAACCACAACAGGGGGTAATGCATTAAAATTTTATGCCTCTGTTCGCTTAGACATCCGTCGTATTGGTGCAGTGAAAGACGGTGACGAGGTTGTTGGAAATGAAACTAGAGTGAAAGTGGTTAAAAACAAAGTTGCGCCACCTTTTCGTCAGACAGAATTTCAAATTATGTACGGTGTGGGTATTCATCGAACTGGAGAAATTTTAGAACTTGGTGTGCAGCAAGGGGTCGTTGAAAAATCTGGCGCGTGGTATGCCTATAAAGGTGATCGAATCGGCCAGGGTAGAAAAAATGCGGCAGAATTTTTAGATGAGCATGTGGAAATGCGTGATGAAATCGAAAAGATCATACGTGCAGAGTTGCTGCCTCATTTAAACCTGAAAGAAGTGGAAGGAGGGGAGACAACCGACGTCACAGCAGATGTGGTTATTCCTGAAGCAGTTCAAGAGAGCTTGTCTCAATAGCGTCAGAAGCAACCATCCTCTACAACACGGCCGTGCGTATGCTCGGCCGGCGCGAACATAGTGCATGGGAAGTTCGGCGCAAACTAAAGTTAAAGCACACTTTCGCAGATGCCGATCAGATCGATTCGCTACTGCAAAAGCTTCAAGAAGATGGGTATCAAAGTGACCAGCGCTTCGCCCAATCTTTGATCCGTAGTCGCACAGGACGAGGCTACGGTCCTTTCTACATTAGACGAGAACTCAGTTCGAAAGGCATTGCAAAGTCAACAATAGAGCAAGCAATGCAGGCAGACGATACCGACTGGCTTAGTTTGGCATCTGCTCAAGTACAGCGACGATATTTTGTCTGTAGTGATCAAAATGAAGATCAAAATGGAGAACATGGGGAAGACCGGGACCAAGACCGAGACCAAGACCAAAAAAAGAACTATCACCGGGCGTCACGCTTTCTACAACGCCGCGGTTTTTCGTCAGATGTCGCAGCTAGGGCTTTGCGCAAAGCCCAGGTAGTCTAATTTAACAATTTGTAGGGTTTGTCCCCATCGGTGTATTCTTAATATATACTTGCGCGCCTTTAAAATAGCGGTTTCCGAACCAACATGAAAACTGCAGAATTACGCGAAGCATATTTGTCGTTCTTCGAATCCCATGACCATCGACGAGTTGCGTCGAGCACATTGGTTCCTCAAGACGACCCTACCTTGTTGTTTACCAATGCGGGTATGAATCAGTTTAAGGACCCACTATTAGGGCGATCTAACCCAGGCTATTCGAGAGCAACTTCCTCACAACGATGTGTTCGTGCCGGTGGCAAACACAACGATTTAGAGAATGTTGGCTACACCGCGCGGCATCATACTTTTTTTGAAATGTTAGGTAACTTTAGCTTTGGTGACTACTTCAAAGAGGAAGCCATCACCTGGGCGTGGCAGTTTGTCACGCAAGTACTAGAGCTCCCTAAAGATAAGTTATGGATCACAGTTCATCCAACCGACGCCGATGCCAGGGAATTGTGGACAAATAAGATTGGCGTACCCAAGAACAGAGTAATCGACCTAGAAGAAAATTTTTGGACCATGGGTGATACCGGACCCTGTGGTCCGTGTACAGAATTGTTTTATGATCATGGAGATACTGTCGCCGGTGGTCCACCCGGTTCACCAGATGAAGATGGCGACCGCTATGTTGAATTTTGGAATTTGGTGTTCCCTCAGTTTGATAGATCTGCCGACGGCACTATGGTGCCTTTGCCTAAACCTGGTGTAGATACTGGCATGGGTTTGGAACGTGTAAGTGCGATTCTGCAGGGTGTTCATAGCAACTATGAGATAGATCTATTTCGATCATTGATGCGCGCTGCTGGGCAGTTTGCAGGCATCAACGCAGACCAAGAAATTCTGACTAACCCGTCTATTCGCGTGATAGCAGATCACATACGTTCAAGTGCTTTTCTTATTGCCGATGGGGTTGTGCCTGGTAATGAAGACCGAGCTTATGTTTTGCGCAGAATCATCCGTCGTGGTCTTCGCCACGGTCATATGCTGAATATTAAGGAGCCATTCTTTCACAAGCTGGTGCATGTTTTAGCTGATGAGATGGGCGAAGCCTATCCGCAACTAGTTGCTCAACAAGGGCAGATAGCGCAGGTATTGCGCCAAGAAGAAGAACGATTCAGCGAAACTTTGATGCAAGGAATGTCCTTGCTAAATAGCCGAATAGGTGACCTCAAGACTAAGGTTATTCCTGGTGATATCGTTTTTCAGCTATACGACACCTATGGTTTTCCAGCCGATCTAACCGCCGATGTCGCGAGGGAAAAAGGTCTCACGGTAGATATGGATGGTTTCGACCAAGCCATGCAGCAGCAGCGTGCGCGGGGTAGGGCTTCAGCCAGCTTTACCACCAGCCTGGCTCAAAAAGTGACGGTGTCAGGTTGTGTAAATTTTGTTGGTTATCAGAGCTTGGCAGACAATGCTCAGGTAATGGGGTTGTTTGATATACATGGTGAAGTCCAAAACAAGTTGGTTGAGGGCATGCAAGGTGTAGTTGTGCTAGACCGTACACCGTTCTATGCCGAAGCGGGTGGTCAAGTGGGGGACCGGGGTATCTTGCGCGGGTCTGAGGGTGTATTCGAGGTCCAAGACACGCTTAAAACTGGTGAGCAGCACATGCACATTGGCCGGGTAACATCAGGACAGTTTGTGTGTGATGACACGGTAGGGGCCCAAGTAGATGAAGAACGCCGCCAGCGTATTCTGCGCAACCATTCGGCAACCCATTTGTTACATGCTGCGTTACGTAAGACATTGGGAGAGCACGTGCAACAAAAGGGCTCGTTGGTAAATGATGAAAAGTTGCGGTTTGATTTTTCCCACTCTGCGCCAGTCAGTGCAGACCAGCTTATTGCCATTGAAAACATGGTGAACATCCAAATCAGATTAAATCACAGCGTAGACACTCAAATCATGAGTCACGATGAGGCCATTGCACATGGTGCTACAGCACTCTTTGGTGAAAAGTATGGCGATCAGGTTCGAGTCTTGACCATGGGTGCAGACTATTCCGTTGAGTTATGTGGCGGCACACATGTTAGTCGTAGCGGTGACATTGGATACTTCAAGATAGGCGTTGAAACTGGCATTGCAGCCGGAATTCGGCGCATCGAGGCGGTCACAGGAGACAGAGCAGTTGATGAGGTAAGAAATGTTGAAGATTTGCTCAGCAATGTGAGTCAGGTATTAAAAGCCCAACCGCAAGAGTTACTTGAAAAAGTGTCGACTCTACTGGCTGACAACAAAAACCTTACCAAGCAAATCACTTTGCTAAATCAAAAGATTGCGCAGAGCCAAGGCTCGGGCCTGCTCGATGAGGCCGTGGTAGTAGATGGCGTACACTTGTTGGTTGCAAAAGTGGATGGCGACAACAAGGCAATGATGCAAACACTAGATACTCTTAAGTCTCAACTTAGCAGCGCTGTTATTGTGCTTGCCCAGGAAAGTGGTGGCCGTGTAGGTATGGTTGTGAGTGTGAGTAAAGATGTTACGCAGCGTATCACCGCGCCAGATTTGCTTGAGAAAATAGGACCTGCAGTAGGCGCCAAGGGAGGTGGTCGAGCAGATCTGGCGCGGGCGGGTGGTGGAGACAATCCTGCGGGTATTCCTGAAGCTTTGGCTACCGCTGGTTCGTTTGTCCGCTCAATGCTTGCAAGCAATTAGATAACAACATGTCGTTGATCGTACAAAAATATGGTGGTACCAGTGTAGGTGACGTAGAGCGTATCCAAGCTGTTGCTGCCCGTATAGAAGGCTATTGCAAGCAAGGGCATCGTTTGGTTGTAGTGGTGTCTGCCATGTCTGGTGAGACCAATCGTCTAGTCTCTATGGGCCAACAAATATCTGTTAGCGGCCATTATCCGCGAGAGATGGATGTGCTCACCGCTTCTGGAGAGCAAGTAAGTGCCGCTTTGTTGGCCATGGCTTTGCAACAACGAGGTATCAAAGCGAAATCTATGCTCGCCGATCAGGTAAAAGTCTTGACCGATTCGGTTTTTGGCAAGGCGCGTATACAGAAAATAGAGACTCAAACCCTGATGGCTGCTTTGGATAGTGGGTGTATTCCCATCGTCACCGGCTATCAAGGTGTGGATGAGCACCACAACATCACTACCCTTGGTCGTGGTGGGTCTGATACCTCCGCAGTGGCGTTAGCGGCGGTTCTTGGTGCCGATGAGTGCGAGATATGCACAGATGTCGATGGTGTATATACGGCAGATCCTCGTTTGGTTGATGCGGCACGTAGACTGGATGAAATCACTTTTGAAGAAATGCTGGAGCTTGCGAGTTTAGGCTCGAAAGTACTGCACCCTCGCTCGGTGGAGTTTGCTGGTAGATACAAAGTTCCCTTAAGAGTGTTGTCAACCTTCAACAAAGGTCCTGGTACGCTGATAACCGTAGAGAGAGAAAATATGGAGCAACCACTTGTTTCTGGAATTGCACACGCGCGGGACGAAGCTAAGGTTACGGTAACCGGTGTGCCTGATATTCCAGGTATCGCATCGAAAATTCTTGGCCCTATTAGTGCGGCTAATGTAGAAGTCGATATGATTGTGCAAAATACTGGGGCTGATGGCTTAACAGATTTCACCTTCACCGTTAAACGTGAAGATTTTGACCGAACCTTAGCTCTGTTAAAGCCTCTTTGTGAAGAAATAGGCGCTGCCAATTTAGCTGGCGACAAAGAAATAGCTAAAGTATCCATCGTCGGGGTTGGCATGCGGTCTCATGCCGGAGTTGCAACCAAAATGTTTGATTGCTTAGCTTCGGAAAATATTAATATTCAGATGATATCTACATCAGAAATTAAAATATCCGTAGTTATCGCGGAAAAATATCTAGAGCTGGCGGTTCGAGCACTGCACTCAGAGTTCGGTCTTTAACCCAAACCCAGCGAAAACCCAAACCCAGCGAAGCTGACAAATTCGCTGCCCCATCTGCATGCTGGCACTATGCCGCGACAAATACCGTCACTTTTCTCAGCTATGTCCTAACTCACCGTCTCATCTGCGCGCGTTATGGTTTGTGTCAGCCGACCAACTACATAAATTTATGCGTAATTGGGTGAACTGGCGTAGCGTTTATTCGCACTTTAATTAACGGAGTGAATTTGAAATGGAAGAACTAAAGCAACATGAAATTGATCTGATCAGTGGTGGATTTAGCATTAGTGATCTAGGTGGTGCGATGGTCATTGGTGGCTTTATCGGGGGATTAGGTGGCGCGGCGATAGGTGGCGTTGGTGCTATACCCGGTGCCATAGGTGGCGCATTAGCTGGCGGTATTGCCTATAGTGGAAATGGTGTTTGGACCGCCTACTGCT
>JAADHW010000303.1 GCA_013151695.1 Gammaproteobacteria bacterium | reverse complement strand
CAGGCCAAGCTCGGCTGACCTGTTGCTGAGAAAGCCCAATACCGCTTTCTCGTCAAACTCCTCACCCTCGCGAATTTCAGCAACATCCTGCACTGAAGTGGCGCTCGAATGTTCCATATCTAAACCGGAAGTTCCATCTCGGCATACTCAAAAAGATGCGAGTGTGTTTTGCGCATTTCATCCAGTTGGCTGGGACGATGATCGCGTGGCCATAAACCTTCTTGAGGTTCATAGTCCTTGAGTATTTTTCGTGCGATGGTCACTTTATGCACCTCGCTTGCCCCATCCGCGACACCCATCGCAAGGGCAACCTGTAACATATCGAAAAAAGGCATCTCGTTTGAAAGCCCTAACCCACCGTGTAAGCGCATTGCCCTTACCACCACTTCCTGGCATATCTTTGCCGTTGCGATCTTGACCCCGGCAATTTCTTTGCGAGCATTGTGCCCACCAACCTGGTCTACAGTCCACGCGGCGTGAAGCACCTGTAGTCGAAATTGCTGAATTTCAATCCAGGAAGTGGCCAGCACATCCTGTACCATTTGCTTCTGGGAAAGCAACTCACCGTGGGACTTTCTACTCAGTGCTCGTTCGCACATCATATCCAGGCACCTCTGGACAACGCCAATTGTACGCATGGCGTGGTGCAGGCGCCCACCACCAAGACGCGTCTGGGCAATGACAAATCCGTTGCCCTCTCCGCCCAGCAGGTGGTCGGCCGGTACACGAACATTTTCATAACGCACATAGGCATGTGAACCCTCTACACCGGTCTCTGGACCCAGCCGCACATTGCGGATGATATTTACACCCTCGGTATCCCGGGGTACGAGAAACATAGAAGAGGCATTTTTTGTGGGTGCGTCCGGGCTAGTTATTACCATGACAATGGCAAATTTACAGTACCGTAGGTTGGAGGAAAAATATTTCTCACCGTTGATAACCCAGTCATCACCATCACGCACCGCACTACAGGTAAACTCTTGCGGATCAGAACCGCTCTGGGGTTCGGTCATAGAGAAAGTAGATTGTATTCTCCCCTCTAACAGCGGCTGCAAATACTCATCTTTCTGCTCCTTCGTGCCATAGTGCGCAATGATCTCGGCATTGCCAGAATCAGGTGCCTGGGATCCAAAAGTCCAGGGAGCCCAAACCGAGCGACCGATAATTTCATTCATTAAGCCCAGTTTTAGCTGACCATAACCCTGCCCGCCCAAGGCGGGGTCGAGGTGACAAGCCCACAAACCCTGCGCTTTTACTTTCTCCTGTAGGGGTCGCAGTACATGTTCATGAGCGGGGTGGCTTTTATTGCGATAAATTTCTTCCTGCGCCAGCACCACATCCAGGGGTTTCACTTCGGTTTCGATGAAATCACGAATCCAATCCAGTTTTTCTTGGAACTCGGGCTCAGCACTAAAATCCCAGGCCATGACATCTTCCTCTTTTAAAAATTAATTCATTACTCTTTATTGTCTGCACTATATTCAGGCGGTAAGTCCCGCCGGGGCGTTTGAATCTTCCACTAACTTTCGAATAATCGGACCCAGGATTTTCGGATCCCAACGCTCGGATTGTTCAACTCGCGGGCCATGTGTCCAGCCCTCTGCAACCCCGATTAAACCACCACGCAATTCGAAGACGCGCCCAGTAATGCCATCGGACTCCACGCTGCCTAACCACACCACTGTGGGGGCGACGTTGTCCGCATTGGTAGAATCAAATTGACCTTCCACCCGGTCATCACCATAGCCAAGGTCTTCGGTCATTCGCGTGCGCGCCGCAGGTGAAATGGCGTTCACAGTGATGCCGTATCTCAACAACTCCCTGGCTGTAATCAGTGTAAAAGAGGCAACCCCCGCCTTCGCCGCGCCATAATTACTCTGGCCTATATTGCCGAACAAGCCAGAGCCCGAGGCCGTATTGATAATTCTCGGGCTGGCGACGGGCGTACCAACTTTAGCCTGAGTGCGCCAGTAATTTGCAGCGTGATGAGAGGGTGCAAATGTCCCCTTCAATAAGACCTTAACCACCATATCCCATTCCAGTTCTGTCATATTAATCATCATACGATCGCGGAGAATTCCGGCATTGTTTACCAGCACATCAAGCCGACCAAAGCTTTCGACAGCACAGCCAACCATCTCTTTGGCTTGATCCCAGTTAGACACGTCAGCGCCATTGGCAATAGCCTGCCCGCCCATTGCTTTTATTTCTTCTACCACCTCCATCGCTGTACTCAAGGAGCCACCCCCACCTGTGCGGTCTCCCCCCAAATCATTGACAACAACGCTGGCCCCCTGCCTGGCAAATTCCAGTGCATGTCCACGTCCTACACCGCGCCCTGCACCCGTGACTATAACCACACGACCTTGACAGATTCCTGCCATGAATTTTTCTCCTGATCTTTGATGGGTAATGATTTATCTGCACGACTAACGACTGTTTATCGGGCCTTGAACACGGGTTTACGTTTTTCCATAAATGCACGCGGCCCCTCTACTGCATCTTCTGTTTGCAAAATAGCGCGGGCGATTTCATCTTCGATCAAATAGGCCTGATCCAGGGCGAGACCACTGGTACGAACTACCGCTTCTTTACAAGCTTGCACGGCAAGGGGACCGTTGGCCGCTATCTGGTCAGCAAGCTTGCGCGCATGGTCCATGAGCTTATCTGCTACAACAATTTCATTAATAAACCCTATCTCCAGCGCTTCTTCTGCGGTCAGAGGTTCCCCTGTCAACAAAATATGCATGGCTTTGGCGTAGGGCATTTGCCTGATTAGACGTGTAAGAGAACCGCCACCCGGGGCCAACCCCATTTTAACTTCCGTCAAGCCAAAGCTCGCCCCCGGTACTGCCAGGCGAATATCGGTACCTTGTATAAATTCAGTCCCGCCCGCAAAAGCCAAGCCATTGATTGCAGCAATAACAGGTTTATACGTGGGGTTATTGCGCTGCAAAGCACGATACAAAATATCGGGGTCGGCAAGCAGACGTTCATCCCATTTGTCCTGGGGTTCACGCGCGCCGGTAAGCAGTGGAACGAGCAGACCCAGGTCCGCTCCTGCACAGAAGGCTTTGGCCTCACAGGAACCTGTTAGAATAGCAACCCGCAAATCGGCATCAGCGTCAAAGTCTTCCCATGCATCCACAAGCCGACAAAGCATTTCTGGACTAAGTGAATTTTTTCGCCTTGGTCTGTTCATCGTAAGGATGACCACGCCATTATCGAATTTTTCGTAGATTAAATCTGCCATTTGTTGCCTATGGATTTAGTTGAAAAGAGCCAGGGAATCTCTGCTTAAGTATGGTTTGCTCAGGGCTATCCGCGTTGGAAATTTAGGCAGTGGGAATAACCATTCCCGGCAATTTGGCCGAGGCTGAATTTAAGTTCCACAGCTTTAACAGAATCCCCACAGGACACACTGAGCTTCGATACTTAATCAGCTGCCCCTAGTACGAACGCGGTAAGCCCAAAGTATGTTCAGAGATATAGTTTAGAATCATTTCCTGGGGCACAGGGCCCAGTTGCGCAATCCTTACTTCTCGCCAGTAGCGGCAAACCCCATATTCCTCAGCAATGCCGTAGCCTCCCAGCGTCTGCATTGCCCGATCTGCGGCATAGAAGCCGGCCTCTGCACCAAGATACTTGGCAATATTGGCCTCTTCGCCACAACTCATATTATTGTCAATGCGCCAACAAGCTTCCTGTATGGCAAGGGAAGCTACTTTTAATTGTGAGTAAGCCTTCGCCAGAGGGTGTGCGATTGCCTGATTTTTGCCTATAGGTCTGTCGAATACG
This sequence comes from Gammaproteobacteria bacterium, assembly GCA_013151695.1. GTDB lineage: Bacteria > Pseudomonadota > Gammaproteobacteria > Pseudomonadales > Azotimanducaceae > UBA4421. The sequence goes on along the minus strand of JAADHW010000303.1, from coordinate 6,223 downwards.
ATTCGTTCCTTGGCATAGGCTACAGCCTTATTGAGGGCCGCCCTACCTGTGCCAACAGATTCTGCGGCAACCAATATTCTCTCTGCATTTAGCCCGGGTAGAAGACACTTAAAACCTTCATTCTCCTTCCCTACCAAATCGCCAACAGGTACTTTTAGATTCTCGTAAACGGTCTCGCAAGAAGCAACAGCGTTACGACCACCTTTATCAATAGGCGTGATGGTCACTTCAGGCACCTGCAAGTCCGCCAGTAATAGGCTTATTCCGTCCATTCTATTGCGGCACTCTTCGACCGGTTTAGTTCGCACGAGCAGTAAAACCTTGTCAGACTCCAGGGCCTTAGAAGTCCAAACCTTGGCACCATTTACAATATAGTAATCACCTTCGCGCCTTGCCCGAGTGATTATTTTAGATGTATCCACACCTGCGTTCGGTTCAGTTACACCAAAGGCAATATGCATTTCCCCCGATGCGACTCTGGGCAAAATACGTTGTTTCAATTCATCTGAGCCAAATCGCACCAATGGTTCCATGCCAAAAATCCCACCGTGAACAACAGAGCAGCCATTAAATGCCGCGCCAGAAACGGCAATTTCCTCCAAAACGATAGCAGCCTCTGTTATGCCCAATCCCGCACCTCCATACTCTTCAGGTATGGCAACTCCTGCCCAGCCCCCAGCCACCAGCGCTTTGTGAAATTCCCAGGGAAATTTGTGCTCTTTATCACACTTGGCCCAATACTCATCGGTGAAATCGGAACAAATTTTGCGTACGGCGTCGCGAATCAATCTGTGTTCTTCGTTTGGTGTAAAATCCACTTTTCTTTTCTTTTTCCTATTTGATTTTATTCAGGTGCATGCAAATTAGAGAGAATCTTTGAGTAAATCACGGGCGAGAATAACTCGTTGGATCTCGCTAGTACCTTCGTAGATAGTGGTAACGCGTACATCCCTGGCGAGGCGTTCAAGGGGGCAGTCGCGGGTATAGCCCATACCACCCATCATCTGTAGTGCTGTGTAACAGGCCTGGTTAGCCTTTTCCGTGCAAAATAGTTTAGCCATGGAGGCCGCTGTTCCATAGTTGAGGCCTTGTTCTTTCTCGTAGGCGGCTTGCATAATAAGCAAACGAGCGGCTTCCAATTCGGTGTAACGCTCAACCATCATCCACTGTAAACCCTGGAATTTCCCCACCTTCTGCCCAAACTGTTCACGCTCTGCGATATAGTTACGCGCATAGTCCAGAGCCGCCGTGCCGACACCCAGGGCGAGAGAGGCGATGCCAATTCGGCCCCCTGCCAATTCCTCCACAGCTATTTTGAGACCCTTGCCTTCCTCGCCAATCAGTGCCGATGCGGGAATGCGGCAATCTGTAAAATTAACCGTATTGGTTGAAGAGCCCAACTGACCCATCTTGTCTTCCGCTTTATCGATGCTTAGCCCGGGAGTACCCGCCTCGACCAAGAACATTGAGATCCCCTTGCCCTTTTCCGCTTCAGAGTCAGTAACCGCCCAGACCAGAAAAACACCCGCATATTCAGCACTGGTAACAAATAGCTTGCTGCCATTGAGAACCCATTCGTCACCTTCCCGAACAGCAGGGGTTTGCATAGCAGCGGGGTCAGAGCCAGCACCGGACTCAGTCAGACAAAAGCCCACTGCCGAATACGTCCCACTACAGATCTTTGGCAGGTAGTAATTTTTCTGCTCCTCATTGCCTAAGGTCTGAATAATTTCTGCAGCAAGGTTAGTGACAGATGTCGTTACCGCAGTAGAAGCACAAGCCTTTGCGATTTCAGTGATGCTTACACTGAACGCGATGGATCCGGCTCCAGTGCCACCATATTTCGCCGCAATATTCAGACCCATAAAACCCAACTCGGCAAGCTTTTTCAGGTTATCCAAAAAAGTCTTTCTGCCTTTATGACGGTCCAATACTTCTGCGTGTGCGTATAGCTCCTTGTTAGCAAACTGCCTGGCTGTCTGCTGAATCAGGGTCTGCTCTTCAGTTAACGATAGTTCCATAGATTTCCCCGTCTTAAATCAATTATCACTCTTTGCCCATAATCGATATAAAGCTCACACAAGACCCGGGGGCGCCACCGAGGTTATGTGTTAAGCCCAGGGTCGGTTCCACAATCTGCCGCTGCCCCGCCTCGCCTCGCAACTGCAACCACATCTCATACATCATGCGTAAGCCACTGGCACCGATCGGATGACCAAAGCTCTTCAAGCCGCCGTCGGGGTTGATTGGTTGGGAGCCATCACTGTCGAACCGGCCCGCCAGAACATCTTTCCAGGCCTCGCCGCGTTGCGAAAACCCCATATCTTCCATCAACACAAGTTCGGTGGCGGTAAAACAATCATGAACCTCTGCCATACTAATTTGTTCGCGAGGATTAGTGATCCCCGCCTGTTTGTATGCGTCTTCTGCACTGGCTACAACTTCCGGGAAAGTTGTAAAATCGTAATCCTGACTGGCATAACCTTCGCCCGGCCCTGCTGCCAAGGCCAGTGCCTTGATAAAAATCGGCTTGTCTGTGTATCGATGCGCATCCTCGGCTCTACAAATCACCGCAGCAGAGGCGCCATCAGATACGCCGGAACAATCAAAAATACCAAATGCACCTGCAACCCGAGGTGATTCTAGAATCTTCTCCATAGCAACTTCAGACCGATATTGAGCCTTCGGGTTGTTCGCACCATTGCAATGGTTTTTCCAGGCGATGCGACTAATCACCTTCTTCATTGTTTGCTCATCAACACCAAATTTCTTGGCGTAGGCGGGAACCAGCAAAGCAAACGTTGCCGGGGGAGACATGGTAGAAGCCGTACCATCGCTGGGCGGTAGAATGCCCGCCATGCCTGCAAAGCCATAATCCTTGATTTTCTCAACACCTACAGCCATCACCAAATCGTAGGCTCCACTGGCAACCGCATAGGCCGCATTGCGTATAGCCTCACTTCCAGTGGCGCACATATTCTCAACCCGCGTAACTGGTTTGTATTGAATCTTCAATGGTTCGGAAAGTGCTCGCCCTGAATAACCACGTGCTGTCCCCAACCAATAGGCATCTACTTGTTCTTTCTCTATGCCTGCGGACGCGAAGGCTTCGTTAGTAGCATCGATCAGAAGATCTGACGCACTCTGGTCCCAGCGCTCACCAAAGGCTGTGCAGCCCATTCCAACAATCGTCACACGATCGTAAATTCCGTTACTTGCCATATTAATAGTCTCACTTAGCGCTTCGGGCGCGCCTTCCAAAAATAGTTGTGAATACCTTGCCCAGTGTACAGACGACGAAATGTCATCTCTAGGATGGTGCCAATATCAACTTGCGCTGGATCGACGTCAGTTAACTCACAGGAGATTCGCCCACCCTCATCGAAGTCGACAACTGCCGCTAACACAGGGGGCTGCAAACTGTAGGCAAGATGATCCAGGGTATAGGTCGCAACCCTGCCGATCGCATCAGCATACGGTTCTTCCCGCATTTGATCAGCCGCACCACACTTCACACACACGCGTTGTGCTGGCAGGTTCATATCGCCACAGCTCTGGCAGCGCCCGCCCACAAACGCCATTTTCCAGTGCTCGCTGCGATTTGACGCAGGCGCAGCTGGCCGCTCGGGTTCTGGCCTGCGCGGCGGCTCAAATGGCATGACGCCGCGCCACTTAAGATAATTGTGGTAACTAAGGTCATCACGTTTAGACGCTAGCCAACGCTCAATTGATCGCTCAGGCCTACCCGAATCAATATTATCTGTCACTTCCAGGAGCAGCACATCACAGCCATCAACGGCAGAAGCCAGTAATATGAGATCACCTGCTACCGCATGGTCCAGCACGCAGGCCAGCAATAAACCTGCGTTTGCAGTGCCCGACCGACCGACTAAATCCCGTAAGGGATTAGCAAACTGCTCTTTGTTTAACTTCAGCGCTCGCGGTATAGCCGCTGTCACCCTGGGGTTGGCTGAATCCAACACTACTGTTTTAAGCTCGTCGGGCTCTACCCCCGCCTGGTCAAGGGCACGCTTTATCGCGTCCAACATAATGGGAGACAAAACATCTGCACCAAAACGTTCTTCCCACTGGCGCACAAATTGGTCTTCCGGCAGCCGCCAGACATCAACAACTTCTGTCGTGGCACAAGCCCTGCCTTTTAGAATCGCAATGGCATCTTCATTTGAACCCGTCAAGAATGCCACGGCACCATCGCCACCCAGGCTTTCGCGACTACTCCCCGGCGCACCGACCACAACATCAGCCGCACACACCAGAGTGCTGCCACCGCCCTGTGCAAGATCCAACCCCAGCAATAATCCGCTGAGTCCCATTCGTGAACATGATCCCAGTTCGACGCTCCGAATAGCTCCGGGCAAATCCAATGCAGAACAAATTGTCGCTGCATTGAGTTTTTCTGCATAGGGCGGACTGGTTGTCGCGAAGATCAGACTATCTGGCACAGCTGCTCCTCGGAGTGCATCGCGGGCAGCCTCCACGGCCATGGAAACAGAGTCTTCATCATAGCTGGCAGCAGTTCGCTCACCTCGACCGGCCCCGAATAATGATCTTTTTAAACGAAAATAGGGCAAATAGCTGCCGTACCGAATGATTCCAGCCACTGTAATTCTCCACTCATTATTATCTCGGGTTCAGGTGTTTCTTAATTGTTAGGCTGCTGTGTTGCGACCGAGAGGCCCACACCTGAGACACCCCCTGCGATTGCTAATCGACCAAATCACTCATTGAGATCATCAATTCGGCTTAGGACAAATGTTCCCTAGCCACTGAGCAGGTTATGCATCTGCGCAGTGAGTTCTTCACGATGGTCTGGATGAGCTATTTTTATCAGGGCTTCTGCCCGCTCCCGGTGGTTTTTCCCTAACAGGTGAGCAATACCAAACTCGGTAATCACTATATCGGCAAAATACCTTGGTATCGTGATGATTGACCCCGCTTCCTGCGTGGCAACAATACGCGACACAGCACCACCCATAGCTGTAGCAGGAAGCAAGATAATTGCCTTGCCTCCCTTGGCAAGAAAAGCACCAATATGCACTTCAGGAAGGCCACCGGTGCCATTCATCATCCGTCCGCCGAATACCGATTCTCCATTAATTTGGCCCAACAGATCTATTGAGACTGCGTTATTGATAGAAACCATTCGATCATTGGCGGCAATACGCGAAATGTCGAGAATATATTCGGGATCATACAATTCAAATGCGGGGTTATTCTCAACAATCGCAATGTCTTCGTCGGTACCACCGGTCCAGGAGGCCGCTACGGCTTTCCCCTTAAACTGGTTTTTGCGCTTGCCATTGATGATACCTGCATCTACCAACTTTGCCGTCCCCGGCGCGATCATTTCAGTGTGTAACCCCAGGTCATTTTTTTTATCAAATGCACCGAGCTTCACCATCAAGCTTGACGGCTCGCCAACGCCAATTTGAATACAATCCCCGTCTTCAATAATTTCTGACAAATAGCCCGCAAATATTCGAAAACTCTCGGGAGGCTCTGCCAGCCCAAGCTGTAACTCTACGGTGTCGGGGTCGAGAATAGGCAATAGCGGAAACACTAGCTTCAGGCTGTCTTGAGCCAGACGATCAACCAAGGATCGCATTTTGTCACGCCACTCCGGTTTGATTTTTGCGATAAGCTCGGAAATTTCCTTCTCGCCTATCACCTGCGGATCCATTTCGATAAACGCATCAAATTCCGAAACATGCGCAAAGACATCACCATGCACGGAAACGAGACCGGGGTTTACTTCAGCAATAACCAGGTCTGCACGTTTTACCAGACTGCGTTTGGTCCAATGATGTATCCCGAAGTGAACATAACCTTCTTCATTCGGCGGCGAACAAACTACCAGCCCCACGTTCGGTTGCCGCCCTTCAGGTCGCTGCTCATCGGTCGACTTAAAAGACCTTGAAAACAAATTTGGAAGGTAAAACCCCCGTTTCGAATCGGCAGATCCCCGGGCAAAACTACCGATAAAGAACTCAAAATCCAAAGAAAATGACTCTTCCGTGCCCTCACGTAACCAGCCACCATCGAATGCCGTAGAGTTAAATTGCATTCGCACATCACGCAATTCTTCCGCTCTGTCCCACAAGGCGCTCAGCACAGTTTCCGGCGGAAATGGCGGCACGTTTACCGTATCGCCACTTTTAATTCTTGCGGCCGCTGCTTTTGCGGTGGTCACACGGCTCTGATA